>DIKR01000036.1:2584-52577 GCA_002424625.1 Desulfuromonadaceae bacterium UBA5613 | reverse complement strand
CTCCTTAACAAAGGAGGGGAGCTTACAAGCTTGTAGTCCCCCTCCTTATTCAAGGAGGGGTTAGGGGGTGGTAAGGTGTCTAGCGCATGACCACGGCCATGACTTTCACTTCTTCGCCATCCCGGGAAAGGAGCCGGTGCTTGAGTTTGGCATCGAAGTAGACCCCGTCTCCGGCATTCAGGACGAGGCGCTGCTCGTCAAGGACGAGTTCGGCCGTCCCCTGCATGATAAAGAGGAACTCCTCACCGTCATGGCTGTAGGTGCTGGTGTCCATGACTTTTTCATTAAGTGTCAGGATAAAGGGTTCCATCTTCTTGTTGTATTTGCGCCGGGAAAGCGACTCATAAAAGTAGCCGTGGTTGGTGCCGTCCTGCGCCACTACCCGGGGGATGATCGTCCGTTCGTTGCGGCGGACGAGATCGAAGCGGCATTCTTCTTCGTTTTCACTAAAAAAAATCCCGATCTTGACGCCAAAATAGTCGGCGAGTCGGGAAAGGGTGGCGATCGGCGGTGAGATGTTGTTATTTTCAATCTGGGAGATCAGGGCCGTGGAGAAGCCGGTTTCATTGGCAACGGCCTGAAGGGTTAACTTCTTCGTTCGACGTAACTCTTTGATCTTGGCGCCGATATTGTAATCAACCATGCGGGGTCCTTTTGACTTGACGAACGGGCCAGGTGGCGATAACGATTTTTTATTTACCAATGATAAATACAATTTATTTAAAATAAATGTCAACGATATATTTATTTTTGGTAAAGATTGTTTATCTAAAATGAAATATGGTAATTTTTATCCGTTCAGAAAAGATTATCGGTAAGGCGTCAGAACATCGCCTTGATTTTGCACCTACCCTCCCTTAAGATGCCCACACTTTCTACCATTTTCACTTAAGGCGGTTGCCATGTCCGAGCGGGTCACAATCAATCTATTTCGTCCGGTAGGGGAGCGTCTGCGCAGAGAGGTCGCCGTCATCCGCATCGTCCTCCTCCTCTGGGCCCTGATCGCCTTTGGTCTGCCACTTTTTATCTGGCTCTGCGGCCTCGGCGATCCGCAGGGATTCGGCGCTTCCTGGCTGACCCGGACGCGTATTTTCGGGGGTTTCCCGCTGCATTACTGGCTGATTGCTCAGGGGGCGACGATCGCGTTTGTCCTCCTGTGCAAGCTTTATACGGAGCTGCTGGCGCGGGCCCTGCGCAAGATCGAGACACCATGGTATGCCGAGGCCGGGCAGGGAGGGGATGATGTTTAAGCTCCTCGCCGTCAGCGTCCTGCTTCCGACCACGCTTTTTGCAACCGTCGGGCCGGAAGATTTCAGTGTCAGCTACAGCTTCAAGCTGATCCCGGCTCTGATTGTTCTCGGCACTTTTGTCCTATATCTCCTCATCGGTCTGCTGAGCCGGGCCACTTCCCCCTCTGACTACTGGGTGGCCGGGCGGGGGATCGGCCCGATCGGCAACGGTGCGGCGATTGCTTCCGACTGGATGTCGGCGGCGTCCTTCATGGGGGTGGCCGGTCTCCTGTATCTGCGCGGCTGGTTCGGACTCGGTTATATCCTCGGCTGGACAGGCGGCTATGTCCTCCTCCTTTGTCTCTTTGCCGCCCCGCTGCGCCGCTTCGGTAAGTTTACCATCGCTGAATTTCTCGGCGATCGTTACGACTCACACGGTGTCCGACTGGTCACGGCCACTGTCACGGTTATTATTGCGGTCACCTACGCCGTGGCGCAGTTCAAGGGGATGGGACTGGTCTGCGGCTGGGTCTTCGGCATCGACTACAAGCACAGTGTCCTCTTTGCCGCCGGCATTACCCTAGTCTACCTCCTCTTTTCGGGGATGACCGGGGTCACCCGCAACCAGCAGCTCCAGTACGTCATCCTGATCACTGCCTTTGCCGTGCCCTTGTGGTTCCTCATCCGCAACGCCGGCGGCAGCGGCCTCTTTCCTCCTCTCGAATATGGTTCGATCCTGTCCGGACTGATGGAGGGGAAGGTCAGCCCGACCGCCGGCGGCCAACTCCTTGGCGAAGAGCTAACCGGGTTGCAGCGGCTCTTCCTCCCCTGGGGGAGCGGCGGTGATATCTATTCCTTTCTCGCCCTGGTCTTTACGCTGATGGTCGGCACGGCCGGACTGCCGCATATTCTTGTCCGTTTCTACACGGTCCAGAATGAAAGTGTCGCCCGTTCGTCGGTGGTGTGGGGCCTTTTCTTTATCGGCCTGTTGTACTGGGCCTCGCCGGTCTATGCGGTGATCGGTCGTTACTGGAATCCCCTCGGCGGCCAGGCGGTGGCGGATATGATCATCCTTTCCGCCCC
Organism: Desulfuromonadaceae bacterium UBA5613; assembly: GCA_002424625.1. Lineage (GTDB taxonomy): Bacteria > Desulfobacterota > Desulfuromonadia > Desulfuromonadales > UBA2197 > UBA2197. Next base: position 50,265 of record DIKR01000036.1, on the reverse strand, counting down.
GGAACAGGCGCAACTCGGCCCGATCTTTCTCGGCTATCTTGCCGCCGGAGCTCTGGCGGCGGGGATTTCGACGGTGGCGGCCCTGCTCATGGCGGCGGCCTCGGCGGTGGCCCACGACTGGTACAGCACTGTCCTCCATCCCGGCTGTTCGGAGAAGGAACAGTTGATCATCGGCCGGGTCTTTACCGTTGTCGTCTGCATCTTTGTCGTCGTTGTCGCCCTTAATCCGCCGGCGCTGATTGCCCAGATTGTCGCCATGGCCTTTGCTGTCGCCGGGGCGACGATCTTCCCGGCCCTGGTCCTGGCGATCTGGGACAGCGGCTCCAACCGTTACGGCGCCCTCGCCGGCATGATTTGGGGGCTGAGCATGACTCTGGTCGCCATGGTCGGCTGGATGGCACGCATCCCCCTCTTTGCCGAGGGGGGGCTGCTCAGTGCCACATCGTCTGCTTTAGTGATTACTCCGCTGGCGCTGCTCATCAATATGGCCGTATCGCGTCTGACCAGTGACAAGGTGAGCGAAGCCTGCCTTGATCACAGCGACAGTATCCTGCGCCGTCTGCATCGGCTGCCGGAGCGGGCCAGCGCCGCCAAGATCGATTGAATCTACTTCCGCCAAAGGCCAAGCCATGCCGCTGAAAAAACATCTGCGCGAAACCGAACCTTTTGACCGCCTTTCGGAAGAGAGCTTTAGCGAGCTGGCGAGCACCGCCCGTAGCGAAGTCTATCCGGCCGGGACCTTTATCTTTCACCAGAAGGATGACCCGACCGGCTGGCTTTATATCGTTCGCAGCGGTTTGGTCGAGATCGTCGTCAATTCTCCCGGTGGTGGCGATATGGTCGTCGATTATCGTAAGGAGGGGCAGTTCTTCGGCGGCACACCGATCTTTAGCGGCGAGACTTACACCGGCGGGGCCCGGGCGGCGCTGCGCACCGAGTGTTGGTTGATCCCCGCCGCGACCTTGAAAGCGGTGGCGGCCCGCCATCCCCGCGTCGGCGCCTACTTTACCCGCATCGTCCTGTCCCGCATCCGCCAACTGTACCGCCAGATTGTTGCCACGCCGACGCAGGGGACGCCGACGCAACTCGAAGCCTACCCTTTCAAGAAGCGGCTCTCCGAGATCATGACCACCCCGGTGCTCAGCGTGCCGAAGACGCTGCCGGCCCTGGAGATCGCGCCGCTTCTGGCAGCCCACGGCGTCGGGCTGCTGGCTGTCGTCGATGCGCAGAATTGTCCGGTCGGACTGGTCAGCGAACGGGAGCTGGTCACCCACTTCCTGGTTGATCAGCAAGACCCGCAGCAATGCACAGCCGGCGATCTCATGCTGGCGGCTCCCGCTTTCCTGCCGCCCGATGCCTATATGTTTGAAGCGATGGCCTTGATGCAGAGCCGCCGCCTCAAGGCCCTCTTCGTCGTCACCGATGGCGAGCTGGCCGGCATCGTCACGCCGCGCGATCTCCTGCATTATCGCAGTCAGGAGCCGATGCTCCTTTTAGGCAATGTCCGGGAAGAAGCGACTCTGGCCGGGCTGGCGCAGATTCGCAACAGTCTCCCCCCCTTGGTCCGTTCCTTTCTGGCCGAAAATCGCGGCACGCCGGAGATCCTCGAAGTCCTCACTTACATCCATCACGGCATCATGCGCCGCACCTGCGAGTTGACCCTGGCGCAGTTGGCGGCAGCCGGGAAGGAGCCGCCGGCGGTGCGCTGGTCGCTGCTGGTGATGGGGAGTGCGGGACGGCGCGAGATGCTCCTTGCCCCGGATCAGGATCACGGCTTGATCTGGGAAGATCTCCCGGATCAAGCCACGGCCCGCGCGGCCGAGGAGTTCTTTGCCCGCTTCGGTACGGCGCTGACAAAGAATCTTCTGGCGGTCGGCTATCCCCTTTGCGAAGGGGGGGTGATGGCGAGTAACCCGCCCTGGCGCGGCACGCTTCGCACCTGGAAGCGCCGGATTCAGGATTGGGTGAACGATCCCGAGCCGATGAAGATTCGCTCTTCCTCCATCTTTTTCGACTTTCTCCCCCTGTATGGCGAAGTTGACCTCGCCCATGATCTGCGCGTCGCTATTGCCAGCGAGATCGAGGCTTTCGAAGGTTTTTTGTATCAGATGATGACCCTCGATCTCCGCCACAAAGTCCCCTTGAGTCTCCTTGGGCGCTTTGTCCTGGAGAAGAGCGGCGAGCATCAGGGCGAGATGTCGATCAAGCAAGGCGGGCTGATCTATCTGGTCGATTGCATTCGCATCTTTGCTTTGGAGCGGCGGCTGCCGGTGACCCGCACCCTCGACCGGTTGAGCGGCCTGGAAGGGCTGAATGTCTTCGACAGCGAGACCGCCGAACATGTGCGCGCGGCCTTTGAAGCCCTGAGTTATCTGCGGCTGCGCAATGAACTGGCCCAGGTCGATGCTGGGCAATTACCCTCTTCCTACTTCAATCCCCTGACTCTGGCCAAGCCGGAACGGGAACTTCTCAAAGAAGCGTTGCAGGCGGTCAGCAAGTTGCAGGACGCCACCCGCCGGCACTTTGCGCGCAGCGCTTTTTAAAATCCACCACCCACCACCCACCAGCCTCCTCCTTGAATAAGGAGGGGGAGCTAAAAAAAATAATCTGCGCCCTTACCATTTTTCGGCTTTCAAGTACTTCTCACCCCGTTTTGCCGACAGACTTACACTCGACGAGCCGAGATAGAGGTACTTGCCAACTTCGCTGCCCAAATAGCCAAATTCTGAGCCCGCTCCCACAACGATAATCGATTCAGGCAAAGTTCAATCGTGGTCGCCGTATTTGTAGGCTGCGGCGCAGGTCCCTTCACTGGAGACCATGCAGGCGCCGACCGGATCCTGCGGCGTGCAGCGCCGGGCAAAGAGGGGACATTCCTGCGGCGCGATCTTCCCTTTGAGGATGTCGCCGCAGCGGCAGCCGGCCGGTTCGATCGACTCCTCCACCGTCACCGGTAATTGTATGGCGGCGTCGAAGTCCGCGTATTCCGGCCGGAAGTCGAGGCCGGAGTTGGGGATGATGCCGATGCCGCGCCAGCGCGCATCACTCGGGATAAAGACCTGGGCGAGGAGCTGCTGTGCTTTGCGATTCCCTTCTGGGCGCACCAGACGGCTGTACTCGATCTCGACTTTAGCTTCGCCGGCAATGATCTGGCGGGCAAGCATCTTGATGCCGAGCAGGACATCGAGGGGTTCAAAACCGGTGACAACACAAGGGATGTGGCAGTTCGCGACCAGTGGTTGGTAGGCATCGGCGCCGATAACCGCGCTGACGTGGGCGGGCGTGAGAAAACCGCTGACCTGCAGTTCCGGGTCAGCGGCGAGAGCCTGCATCGGTGTCGGCATGGTTTTATGGGCGCCGAGGACAAAGAAGTTGTTCAGACCGCGGCGCTGCGCCGTAAGGATCGAACCGGCAATGGTCGGGGCGGTGGTCTCGAAGCCGATACCGAGAAAGACGATCGCGACTGATGAATTCTTTTCCGCGAGCGCGACGGCATCAAGGGGAGAGTAGACGATACGGACCTCGGCACCTTGCGCTTTTTCCCGCAACAGGTTGCTGGATGAGCCGGGGACGCGCATCATGTCGCCAAAGGTGGCGATGATCGTTTGCGGCCGGCGCGACAGGGCGATGGCATGATCGACATAGTTGATCGGCGTGACGCAGACCGGACAGCCGGGCCCGGAGATCAGGCGGATCTGCGGCGGCAGCAGCGTGCGGATGCCGTGCTGATGGATCGCCATGGTATGGGTACCACAGACCTCCATGAGGGTCATGACCCCCGGATAATCGGTAACCAGTTCGGTGATTTCGGCGAGGAGTTTAGCGGCAATGACCGGATCGCGATATTCGCTGCTGTGCTTCATTCCGGCAGGATTCCCTGGGCCAGGACCTCGCGCATCAGTCGCAGCGTCTCTTCGGCTTCGTCCTCATCGAGTTTCTCAATGGCAAAACCGGCGTGGATGAGGACATAATCGTTGATCGCGACAGCATCAACCATCATCAAATTTGCTTCACGACGGACTCCGTCGATTTCGCAGATCGCCACATCGCCCTCGATCGTTACAACGCGCATCGGTACGGCCAGACACATACATTATCTCCATCTTTTGCGGTTGTGCCCACGTGAAAACTTTGCGCGGGCGGGCCGGGTTGCGGTATAAAATGCTTTTGTCCACCAAGGATGGCTATTATCAGCAGGTGGCAACAGCAAGTCAACAGGCGGTTGGATGTGATGAGCCCAAAACAACAGTTTTTGCCGCAGGATTATCCGACCCGCCCCGGTGTCTATCTGATGAAGGGGGAGGACGGCGTCGTCCTTTATGTCGGCAAGGCGCAGAATCTCCGGGCCCGTTTGCGCAGTTATCTGCGTCCGGAGCAGGACAGCCGTCCGCAGATCCGGTTCCTTATGGCGCGGACCGCGAGCATTGAGACGATCGTCACCGATACCGAGAAGGAAGCGCTGATCCTGGAAAACACCCTGATCAAGGCGCACCGTCCCCGCTACAATATCGATCTGCGCGACGACAAGACTTATGTCTCGTTGCGGATCGATCTGCGTGAGCCTTATCCTGGATTGCGCATCGTCCGCCAGGTCAGCGCCGATGGCGCCCTTTACTTTGGCCCCTACTCTTCTTCGACGGCGGTCAAAGAGACCCTTAAGCAACTTTATCGCATCTTTCCTTTGCGCCGCCTCTCCGCCGAATATTGTGCGCGCCGTCAGCGCCCCTGCCTCTATTTTCAGATCGGTCAGTGCAGCGGCCCCTGTCACGGCAAAATCAGCCGGGAGGATTATGCCGGGCTGGTCCGCGGGGCCATCGCCCTCCTGTCCGGTCGAGAGGATGATGTGCTCAAACTGTTGCAAGGGCAGATGCGGGAAGCGGCCAGGGCGATGCGCTTCGAAGAAGCGGCGCTGCTGCGCGACCGGATCGGGGCGATCAAGGCAACCGTAGAGCGGCAGAAGGTCGTCGCGCATGGCGGCGGTGATTGTGATGTCTTCGGGCTGTGGGGGGACGGGCGGGAATCTGCCATCGTTGCCCTGATCATCCGCCGTGGCCGCCTTATCGACCGGCGCAGTTATCGTCTGCACAGTGCCATGGAGGAACCGGAGCTGCTTGGTCTTGCTCTGCAGCAGTTTTATGATCACAGCAATACTCCGCCGCCTCTGATCCTCCTCCCCTCGCCCTGCGCCAGCAGCGAGGTGCTGAGTGAATGGCTGGGAGAAAAGAGCAGCACCCGGGTCCGTCTGATCGTCCCGCAGCGCGGCGATAAACGCGATCTTGTCGAGTTGGCGGTGCAAAATGCCCGGGAGCACTTTGGCGAAAAGGGGCCGGAGGAAGTCGCGATTACAATTCTGCAGGAGCTTTCTGCCCGACTGGGACTGGAAAAGGTCCCGGCGCGCATGGAGTGTTTTGATATTTCGAATATGCAGGGGGGGAGCGTTGTCGGTTCGATGGTGGTCTTTATCGACGGCCTGCCGGCGAAAGAGGCTTACCGGCGCTATGAGGTCAAGACCCTGGACGGGCATGCTGATGACTATGCCGCTTTGAACGAAGTCCTGAACCGGCGCCTCGACCGGGCGCAGCAGGAAGGGATCTTCCCCGATCTGATTCTCGTCGATGGCGGCCGCGGGCAGTTGGGGATTTTAACTGAGTTGATCGCCAGCAAGGGGCTGGCGGCGCAGGTCGAGATTGCCTCCATTGCCAAGGCGCGGCGGGAAAAGGTCGCCGGGAATGCCACGCTGCGCAGTCAGGAACGCTTCTTTCGCCCCGGCAGCCAGACTCCGATCCTCTTCCCTGCCGGCTCGGCAGCCCTGCGGATGTTACAGCGATTGCGCGATGAAGCGCATCGTTTTGCCATTACGTATCACCGGCAAAAGCGCAAGGCGAGGTTGCTGGGCTCGCAGCTGGAGCAGATCCCCGGTGTCGGACCGAAGACCCGTCTTGAGCTCCTGCGCTATTTTGGCAGCCTGCGCCAGTTGCGCGCCGCGACTATAGAAGAACTTGCGGCTGCGCCGGGGGTCGGCGTCAAATCGGCCCGGCGAATTTATGATGGTTTACACTCTGCCGTCGGCATTGAGGGTAACGAATTTCAAGTTTGAGATCCATTCACCCCGAACAAAGGACGTGTTGCGATGGCTCAAAAGATCTACATTTCAGCCACAGATCAGAATGCCGGGAAAACAACGACCAGTATCGCGCTGCTGCATCTGGCGCGTAACGCCGGCCTGCGTATCGCATTTATCAAACCGGTCGGGCCGAAGCCGGTCGATTATTCCGGCGGGCAGATCGATAAAGATGCGCTGACGGTTGCCCAGGTCTTTGGGCTCGAAGCGCAGCTGGAGTTGATGTGCCCGGTTGTGGTCACGCCGGGGATGACACAGCGGGCCATCCGTGGCGAACTTCCGGTAGCCGCCCTGGAAGATGCAATCCTGACGGCGGTGGCGCAACTCGAAGCGCAGTGCGACCTGCTGGTGATCGAAGGGGCCGGACATAGCGGTGTCGGCGCTGTCCTCGGTCTGAGTAACGCCCGGGTGGCGGCCCTGCTTGATGCGCCGGTGCTGATGATCACCGGCGGCGGGATTGGCAGTGTCATCGATGCGGTGGCCCTCAATCTCGCTCTTTATCGCGAATGCGGGGCGCGGGTGCGCATGCTGGTTGCCAACAAGCTGCATATCAATCACCGTGAAACGAGTCTCGAATATCTCCGTCTCGCCTTTGCCGCTGCTGACTTCACCGTTGTCGGTGGTTTTGACTACCTGCCGACTCTGGCCAATCCGACCCTGAAACGGGTCGCCAAGCTCCTCGACGCCAAAGTGCACGGAGATCCTGACGCCTTGACGCGTATTATCCATCATGTCGATCTGGGGGCCGGTTCGACGCAGCGCATGGTCGACCAGATCAAGGAGAACACTCTTCTGCTCGTCACCAATTCCCGCAATGAGCTGATCGTTACCCTTGCCAACCTTTATCAGCACCGCCCGGAATACCGCAATCGTCTGGTCGGCCTGATTATCACCGGTATCTCCGGGATCGCACCGATCACCCAGTTGATCCTCGCCGAGAGTGGCCTGCCTTATCTGCGGGTCTCGAAGAAAATGTCGGAACTCTTTTTAGCGCTGCATGAATTCGTCTCCAAGCTCAGTGGCGAGGATGCCGAGAAGATTTCCTTGATCCGCACCATGGCCCCGAAGCGTTTTCAACTGCAAACGATCCTGAAGCAAATGACGCAGGCATAGATTTTTCCGCTGCAGGCATGCTGATTTTTCTCTGTTTAAGGTTTGTTTTTTTTAAGGTGTTGTCAGCGCAGCAGAATAATAGTATTCTAATATATTGTAAGGGATGATACTTCCTGCAAATTATGAGAAGCCATGTTTCCTGTTCTGACAACAATGCTTTTGGGTCTCTTCCTCGGTCTGCTGGCCGGGGCGATCATGCAGCGCAGCGATTTTTGCATGACCGCGACATTCCGTGATTTTTTCCTGTTTCGCAGTACCACTTTGCTGGCGTCGCTGTTGATCCTGGTAACGCTCAGTGCGATCCTCTTTGAGCTCGTCCGTACCCTGGCCGGCACTGAATCCTTTGCCCTGCCGGTGTTCGGCGTTCCGTCGCTGGTCACCGTCTTTGGCGGAGGACTGTTCGGGGTCGGGATGGTGCTGGCCGGCGGCTGTGTCGTCGGGACTCTTTATCGACTCGGATCCGGCTCACGTCTGGCGCTTTGGGCGTTGATCGGCCTGATTGCCGGCAGTGCACTTTACGCTGAGATTCATCCCTTCTGGAGCACGCTCAAGAAGATGACGAGCTTCGGGCCGCAGACGGTGACTTTGCCGCAATGGAGCGGTCTCCCTCCCTGGGTTTTTGTTCTGTCCCTGATGGTCGCGACCGGCCTGCTCATCTTTTGGCGACCGCAGACCTTTGCCCCGCTCCCCGGTTGGCGAGAGATGAAGGGTTATATCCCGCCGCTTTACGCTGCGTTGGCTTTGGCCGGAGTGGGGGCGCTGTCAGTCATTCTTTACGGCCGCTCTCTGGGGGTGACGACGTCATATGCCAAGCTTGCTGCACATCTTGAACAGCTGCTGATCCCCGGACATCTGGCCGCCACGCCGTTCTTTCAGACGCAGACGCCCATTGTCTTTCCATTTGTTCCGGGCCCGCTAATTGCCGGCCCCGGTCCGACTTTTGACGGCATTGCTGTGATGCAATATCCCCTGATTATCGGCATCATTCTCGGTTCGGCGCTCTCTGCCTGGCAACTCGGGGAATGGCGTTGGTCGGCGGCGGCGAACTGGCGGCAGACCAGCTCGGTTCTGGTTGGCGGACTGTTAATGGGGCTGGCATCACGCATGGCGGCAGGCTGTAATATTCAACATCTGTGGGGAGGATTGCCGATCTTTTCTGTGCAAAGTCTTTTGTTTTTAGCGGGGATACTGCCGGGAGTGTGGCTGGGGGGGAGATTGTTGATCCGCTGGGTTTTACCGGAAAATCTAAGGAGATGATGCATGAATAAGGTCAAGATAGAAAAGTTCGATGTCTACGGGCAGGTCTGTCCCTCAACCCTGTTACTGGCTTTGCGCGAGGTGAACCGTTTGCAGGATGAACTCCACCGCGGCGAAGTGCAACTTGACATCCGCACTGACAACCGTTTCGCGACCGCCACCATCCCCAATGCGGTGCGCAATATGGGCTTTGACGCCAAGGTGCGCAAAGAGGAGGATGGTTATCTGATTCAGGTCTGCGCCGGAAGAGACTGACCATGGCTTTCAGGTACGATAGTTCCGGAGAGAACGAGGCGGCCAATGCCGTGCTGCGCAATGAGGTTGCCCGTCTGCGGAAGGAGAACGCCGCCCTCCGTCAACGCGATAGTGAACTGGTACAGTATCTGCGCACCAAGGTCGACCAGCTCCTCGGTGTGGTCGGCACCTTGCCGCTGCGTCCCGAAGAGCTGGACGATGCCGGCCTGATTGCCTTTGATCCGATCGGTATTGTTAGTGACAGTTTTGTGCAGATCCTGCAAACCCTGCAGGCCACCAACGAACACCTCGGTCTGGCGCGGGATGAAATCGCTGCGATCTATAATGCCGTCGGCGCCGGAATCGTTGTGCTCGATCGCCAGCAGCGCATCCTCTCCTATAATCAACGCTTGAAAGAAATCTTCTTCCCTCGTAAGCGAAACATCATCGACCACACCTGTGTTTCATTGATGTGCCGAGATAAAGCGCCTGCTTCCGGCTGCGTCTTTGCCAAGGTCATGGCTTCCGGTCAGAGTGAACAGACGCGAGAGTGGGCTTTTCAGCAGCGCTATTTCGATGTCGTCGGTATGCCGGTCAAAGATCGACACGGGGATGTGCAGCAGGTGGTGATCGTTTACCACGAAGTGACGGAACGGAAGCGGGGGGAAGAAGAACTTTGTCGCGCCCTCGCCCAGGCGGTCGAGGCCCGGCAGAATACCGAAGCGATCGTCTGTTCAGTGTATGAAGGGATGCTGGTGACTGATGCTGCCGGCACCCTCCTTCTTGCCAATCCGGCTGCCCTGAAGATGCTGCAGCGCCCTGCAGAAGAGATCCTGGGACAAACGTTGCAGCAACTTTTTCCTGGAAACGAGTTGGTGTTGCGCTGGGAAGTGGCGGTGCAGCGCAATGAAGCGGGCATACCCTTCGATTGTATCCTGGGGAAGGATGTGGGGAGGACTTCCCGCCGCTACCAGGCCCGGTTGGCATTATTGCACGCGGCGGATGATTCCGTGCGTGGCGGTGTCGTGACCTTGCGTGATGTCACCGTCGAACGGGAGCTGGAGCAGATGAAGAGTGAGTTTGTCTCCACCGCCGCTCATGAGCTGCGTACGCCCCTCACTTCAATCCTGGGTTTTTCCGAACTCCTCCTTGATACACAAGCCTTTTCCAGTCATGAGCGGAGTGAGTTTGTGGCGCTGATTCACGATAAGGCGGAGAAGCTCTCGGAACTCATCGACGAACTCCTTGACATCAGTCGTATCGAAGCCGGGCAGGTCATCCATCTGGTGCAACAGCCGCTGTCTCTTGGTCCACTGGTCGAGACCAGTCTTAGTTTCTTCCGCCATAGTTCGCCACGTCATCAATTCAAGCTACTAATGCCTGCCCCGCCGATCATCGTTTATGCTGATCAGCGTCGCATCGGCCAGGTTTTAGACAATCTTCTCAGTAATGCCGTCAAATATTCCCCCCAGGGTGGGACGATCACCGTTCAGCTTGAGCCTGGCCCAGAGCACTGTACCATCTCGATCAGTGACGAAGGGATCGGCATGAGCGCAGAGCAGATCGAGCGGATTTTTGATAAATTTTATCGCGTTGATGCTTCTATGACTGCCGTGCAGGGGGTTGGCTTGGGGATGACGATCGTCAAGGAGTTGATTGAGAGTCACGGCAGCGAGATTTCGGTCAAGAGCGCCCCCGGTCAAGGGACGACGATCAGTTTTACTCTCCCTCTTGCCGGGGAAGGCGGGTCCTGAAGGGCAGAAGCCAGGCAGCCCGCCCGAGATGTTTAATCTGCAATTCCAGTCTATTTCTTGACCCCGCCCCCCTTTTTCCGTTATGATCCTGACTGTTTCGTGGGCCGATTGCCGGCCCGCTTTTTTTGTCGTTTTATCTCCGTTTTCAGGATTGCCATCATCGTGAGCAGCCAGCAGCAAGAAGTTCAAAAGCGTCGCACCTTCGGCATTATTTCTCACCCGGATGCCGGCAAGACCACCCTCACCGAAAAACTTCTCCTCTTTGGCGGCGCCATCCAGATGGCCGGCGCGGTCAAGGCGCGCAAAGCCGCCCGCCATGCCACCAGTGACTGGATGAGTATTGAGCAGGAGCGCGGCATCTCGGTGACCACCTCGGTAATGAAGTTCAATCATCGCGACTTCGATATCAACCTCCTTGATACCCCCGGCCACCAGGATTTTTCGGAAGATACCTACCGCGTCCTCACCGCTGTGGACAGCGCCCTGATGGTTATCGACAGCGCCAAAGGAGTCGAGACCCAGACCGAGAAGCTGATGACCGTCTGCCGCATGCGCAACACGCCGGTGATCACCTTTATCAACAAGATGGACCGCGAAGGACGGGATGCCCTTGATCTCCTTCACGACATCGAAGAGAAGCTGCAGATCGAATGTGCGCCAATGTCCTGGCCAATCGGCATGGGCAAGCGTTTCAAAGGGGTTTACAATCTTTACCGTAAAGAGTTGCGCCTCTTCAGCCCCGGCACCGATACCCGTTATCACGAAGCGGTGGTGATCAGCGATCTCAGCGATCCCCAAGTTGATGAACTCCTCGGCTTTCAGGCCGATGAGTTGCGTAATGATATTGAGCTTCTCGAAGGCGCGGCCAATCCTTTTAATCATGAGGAATATCTCAAGGGGAACCAGACCCCGGTCTTTTTCGGCAGCGGTATCAATAACTTCGGCATTGAAGAGCTCCTTGATGCTCTGGTAGAGATTGCGCCGGCACCGATCCCGCGGCCGACAACGACGCGGATTGTGGCTCCGGAAGAGGAGGCTTTCTCCGGCTTCGTCTTCAAGATCCAGGCGAACATGGACCCGATGCACCGCGACCGCATCGCCTTCCTGCGTATCTGCTCAGGGAAGTTCAGCCGGGGGATGAAGGTGCGGCATCACCGCATTGCCAAGGATGTCATCCTCAGCAATGCCACCATCTTCATGGCGCAGGACCGCGCCAATGTCGAGGAAGCCTGGGCCGGCGATATTATCGGCCTGCATAACCACGGCACCATCAAGATCGGCGACACCTTTACCGACAAGGAACTCCTCAAGTTCACCGGCATTCCCAACTTTGCGCCGGAACACTTTCGCCGCGTCCGCCTGAAGAATCCCCTCAAGGCCAAGCAGCTGGACAAGGGGCTGCTGCAACTCTCGGAGGAAGGGGCGGTACAGGTCTTCCGACCCGTCCTTGGCCACGATTATATCCTCGGCGCCGTCGGAGTGCTGCAATTTGACGTGACGGTGGCGCGACTCAAGGCGGAATACGGCGTCGATGCCATCTATGAAGGGATCGACTTCGCGACGGCCCGCTGGATCGAGTGCGGCGACAAGAAGAAGCTCGCCGAGTTTGAAAAGAAGTGTCAGGCCAACCTTGCCCACGACGCCGAGGGGAATCTGACCTACCTTGCCCCGTCAGAATGGCGCCTCGGTTATGTCACTGAACAGTGGCCTGATGTCATTTTCCATAAGACCCGCGAACATAATTAGCACCCTTCTTAGGAAACGATCATGGCGATTATGCGTATTTACCACTACCCCGAACCGATCTTGAAGGTGCCGGCCAAGAAGGTGGCGACCTTTGATGCGGACTTGCAGCAACTGGTCAAGGATATGGCAGAGACCATGTACGCCGCTCCCGGCATCGGCCTGGCGGCACCACAGGTCGGCATCAGCCAGCGGGTGATCGTCATCGACTGCTCCCCCAAGGAGGAAGCGCCGCGCCTGATTGCCGCCATCAACCCCGAGATCGTTGCCCGCAGCGGCGAGCGTTGCGAAGAAGAGGGCTGCCTCTCCGTCCCCGGCTATTACGCCAATGTGCCGCGCAGCGAAGCGATCACGGTGATTTTCCAGAATCTTCAAGGTGAGCGCTGTGAATTGGCGACTGAGGGGCTCCTTGCCGTCGCTTTCCAGCATGAGATCGATCATCTTGACGGCATCCTCTTTGTCGATCACCTTTCGCCGCTCAAGCGCGGCATCTTCCGCCGCAAATACCGCAAAATCATGGAACAGCAAGAGGAGCAGTTGTGATCGATCCTGCGACGATTCGTACCGTCTTTATGGGAACGCCGGAATTTGCCGTCCCGACCCTCGACGTCCTTCTCCAGGCCGGGCTCAACCTCGTCGGCGTTTACACTCAACCTGATCGTCCCAAGGGGCGGGGGCAGGCTTTGGCCGCGCCGCCGGTGAAAGAGATGGCGCTGCGCCACGGCCTTCCGGTCTTTCAGCCGCAGAAGCTGCGGGCCCCCGAAGTGGTGGAAGAGTTGCGTGCCCTCGCGCCGGATCTGATCGTCGTCGTCGCTTTCGGCCAGATTCTCCCCAAGAGCGTCCTCGAGATTCCCCGCTACGGCTGCATTAACGTTCACGCCTCCCTTCTTCCCAAATATCGCGGTGCCGCCCCGATCAATCAAGCGATCATCGACGGCGAAACCGAGACCGGTATTACCACCATGCTCATGGATGTCGGCCTCGATACGGGACCCATGCTCCTCAAACGTGCTCTGAGTATCGGCCCGGATGAAACCGCTGGAGAGCTGCACGATCGCCTTTGTGTTCTTGGCGGCGAGACGATGGCCGCGACTCTGCAACTGCTGTTGCGCGGTGAACTTCAGCCCGAGGAGCAGGATGGCAGTCAAACCTGCTACGCAGCGATGCTGAAGAAGGAGGATGGCCGGATAAACTGGAGCCAGAGCGCGCAGCAGATTCATGACCACATACGCGGACTGTCTCCCTGGCCGGGGACCTTTACCGAGTTGAACGGCGAGCCACTCAAGCTCTTTTTGACCCGTGTCGAAGCCGGGGAAGGTGAGGCCGGGACAATCCTTGCGCCGGCGGCCGACGCCGTACGCATCGCTTGCGGCAGTGGTGTCCTGGCGGTGCGGGAGCTGCAACTCCCCGGCAAGAAGCGTTTGGCGGCTGCTGATTTTCTCCGGGGCTGTCCGCTGCCGCTCGGAAGTCGCCTGGGGACATAGTTGAACGATTCGAAGGTCAGCAGGGTCACAATACGGCCGCGCAAGCGGCTCTTTATTGGACTGTTGTCTCTGGTCGCGGTGCTGATCGTCGTGACTGCCGGTCTGGCTCTCTGGGTGCCAAGCGGCGGGCTCCTGAGTCTGCACCCCTTGCTGCCCATTATCCTGACAAGCGTCGTGGTGATTCTGACTGTCCTGCTGATGGGCGGCCTTCTCCTTCTCATCCTCACTCTCCTTACCGGTCGCGATCTCTTCTTTTCCCAAACGTTGCGGCAGATTGTAATTCGCTATCTCTTCCCGGCCATCATCGCTTTTGGCCGCCTCCTCGGGATCCGTCGCGATACACTGCAACAGTCGTTCATTGCCTTGAATAATCAGCTGGTACAGGCCAAGAAGCTGCGAGTCCCGGCGAGCCGCACTCTTCTTTTGCTGCCGCACTGTATTCAGCTCTTTGATTGTGACATCAGGATTACCGGTGAGGTTGACAAATGCCGGCGCTGCGGTCGATGTGCTGTAAATGAATTGACCGGGCTCGCCGCCGCGCGCGGCATCGATATTGCCGTCGCCAGCGGTGGTACTCTGGCGCGCAAGATCATCGTTGAGCGTCGTCCGCAACTGATCATTGCTGTGGCCTGCGAGCGTGACCTCACTTCCGGCATTCGCGATGCCTATCCGTTGCCGGTGATTGGGGTCCTGAATCAACGCCCGCACGGCCCCTGTATTAATACTCGGGTTGTGCTCGCCGAGCTCGAAGCCACCCTCGATGAATATCTCCTTTGATTTGGGTAAAAAATGAATCTCTTTAAGACGATCGCATTACTGACCGCTCTGACCCTGATCCTCGTTGCCGCCGGCGGTATCATTGGCGGTGCCGGTGGCGGCCTGATGGCGTTGATTATTGCCGGAGTCATGAACTTCGTTTCTTACTGGTATTCGGACCGCATCGTTCTCGCCATGTATCGCGGCCAGCAGGTCGAAACGGGAATTCTTCACGAGGTGGTGAGCGAGATCTGCCAGAGAAATGGCCTGCCGCTGCCGAAAGTTTACATTCTGCCGCAAACAACGCCGAATGCCTTTGCTACCGGTCGGAACCCCAGGCATGCAGTGGTCGCCGCAACCGAAGGGATTATGCGTATTCTCAGCCGTGAAGAGTTGAGCGGAGTGATGGCGCACGAAATGGCGCATGTCGGCAATCGCGATATCCTTATCGGTTCCATTGCCGCCACTGTTGCCGGCGCTATCTCTTATCTCGCCCACATGGCGCAATGGGCGGCGATCTTCGGTACCGGCCGCGACGAGAATGAAGGAAGTAACCCGATTGCCTTGATTCTGCTGATGATCTTCGCCCCGATCGCGGCGATGTTGGTACAGATGGCGATTTCGCGCTCCCGTGAATATGTCGCCGACCGTCGCGGCGCCGAACTGTGCGGCAATCCCCGTTATCTCGCCAATGCGCTGCGCAAACTCGAAGCGTCGAACCGGAAGGCGCCGATGCCGCAGGTCAACGAAGCGACGGCGCATATGTTTATTGTCAATCCCCTGCGCGCCGGCGGCTTGATGGGACTCTTTTCCACCCATCCGCCGATGGAAGAACGGGTGCGCCGCCTCGAAGCGATGTGAATAAACCGACCACCCCCGGCCCCTCCTTAAAAAAGGAGGGGAGCTTAAAGCTTGAGTCCCCCTCCTTTTTTAAGGAGGGGTTAGGGGTGGTAAGCTGTCAGTTTGAAAATTTGTAGAATGTTTCTCTCCCTCTTTCTCTCGGATTGTGTCTCCCTCATGAAAACTAATAGTGACGCCCGCACCATTGCCCTCGATGTCCTGACCCGCGTCGAACAGGGCGCTTATGCTGATCTGGCTCTGGATGCCGCTTTGACCCGCCTCACCCACCTCGATCCCCGTGACAAGGGGCTGGCGACGGAGCTTGTCTATGGCGTACTGCGGCAGCGCGGTCGGCTTGATTTTGCCCTGGGCCGCCTTTGTCATCAGCCCTTCGAAAAGATCGAATCAAAGATCCGCAACATCCTGCGCATCGGCGCTTACCAGATGCTGCAACTCGAACGCGTCCCGGTCTCGGCGGCGGTCAATACTGCCGTCGAGCTGGCGCGGGCAGCGCAGCTGGAACGGGCGACCGGCTTTATCAACGGCATCCTCCGATCTTTAGGCCGGACACAGGGGGAGATCCCCTGGCCGGATCCGGCGCACGAGCCGCTGCGGCATCTTGTCGATGTCCTTTCTCTCCCCGAATGGCTGGCGGCCCGCTGGCTGGCGGAATACGGCCCCGCCGCCGCAATCGAACTCGCTACTGCCATGCTCGCTCCGGCCCCCTTTACGGTGCGGGTCAACACTCTGCTGATCAGCCGTGCTGAATTCCTGGCTGCCCTGGCCGAGGACGGGCATGTCGCCGAGGCCTGCGCTTACAGCCCCGACGGGGTAATCATCCGCGAGCGTGGCACTGCCCCCCTTTCCGGCAACAATGAAGGGTGGTTTCAGCCGCAGGACGAAGCGAGTCAACTGATCGCCCGCCTCCTCGATCCCCGGGCCGGCGAAGAGATTCTCGATGCCTGTTCTGCCCCCGGCGGAAAGACCACCCACATCGCCGCCTTGACCGCCAACCGCGCTACCATCCTCGCCTGTGATCTCCACCCGCAGCGGGTGCAGATGGTCGCCGGTGGCGCGCGACGGCTCGATGCTCAGGGGATTACCACCCGCGCCTGCGATCTCACCGCGCCCCCCAAAGATCTCGCTGCCACCCGTTTCGACCGCGTCCTCCTCGATGCCCCCTGCAGCGGCCTCGGCGTATTGCGTCGCAATCCCGAGATCCGCTGGCGGCGCAGCCCCGAGTCAATCAGCGAGATGGCTGCCGAACAGGGACGCTTACTGCGCAGCTGCGCGAAGTTGGTCAAGAAGAGTGGGATTCTTCTCTATTCGGTCTGCACCTTGACCCCGGAAGAGACCCATGAAATTGTCGACGCCTTCCTGACCGAACATCCCGATTTTGTCCGTGACGATCTGCGTACATTTTTCCCGGAGTGGAGCGAACTCTTTGACGAGCAGGGAGCACTGGCGACCTTCCCGCAGCGCCACAACGGCATGGATGCCTTCTGGGCAGTACGCTTGCGGCGGGTTGGCTGATACCGTTCAGCAGGGGGGGGCAGTTTGGATGGGGGGACGACGATCTCAGGGAAGGGGGGTGGCGCGATACTTGGCGATCAGTTCAATCGGGTGGTAGGTGCTCTTGGCCATCCGCAGTCCTTCGTCACCAAGATCCTGTTCGCGGTTGACGTAGGTGCAGTCGGTGAAGAGGAGGCGGTTAAACTCGCGATCGAGCAGTTGTGATAATCCTTCCATCTGCGGGTCGGCCTTTTCGAAGTGACAGACCGAGGTCTCCTGATTGAGGCGTTCGCCGAGGACAAAGCCTTTTACTCCCCCCTCCACCAGCACGACCAATCCCGCCAATCCGAGTTCCGCGGCATATTCGAGAGCTTCGGCCGTTGCCTGCGCCTCCCGTTCCAGAGAAAGATTTTCCCCTTCCAGCATCCGTTCTTCCCGCCACGCTGCCAGCAGCGCTCGACAACCGTCCCGATATTCCGGGCCGTAAGGCGCAACCACATATGGATAGTGCTTGATAAAGACGTTCAGCCGGTTCTTCTTCTTGTGATAGCGCTTCCCTTGCAGGGTGGCAAGATCTTCGCGCCGGTACAGGTAGTCGGCGCTGTCGCGGTCGGCCACCACTTCGCAGGGCCGACCGGTCAGATAGGAAGCGACAAAGGATTCGTCTGCACCGTACAAGGGGAGTTGGTCGGCAAAGAGGCGGTCGAGGGCAGTTGCAATATCGCCGCCCAGGGGAGGGAAGAAGAAGGGGGTACCAGCATAGTTGCGGCCGAGGATAACCAGGGCGTCATTGACCAGCGTCAGCCGGTAAGTGTGGGCATGCCGAAAGAGATAAAGTCCGGCAAAGGTCAGCTCGGAAATGCGCGGCTGCAACTGGGCAAAGAGCCGGTCGAGGCGCTCTTTGTCGGCGAAAATCAAGGGACGACTTTGTGGATAAGGCGGGATCTCCGCCATTATTCCAGCCCGGCGGGGAGGACTAGCTTCTCTTTTTGCAGGCGTTTGTAGTAAAAACTCTGCCCGTAAAGGACTGCTGCCGGATTGTGGCCGGTAACCCGGTCTTTGACCACCAGCGTCGTCACCGGTGCCGTGGAGTATTTGGCAAAGAGCATGTCGTGACCGACGCAGAGGCCGACGATGATATTCACATCGGTCTGAGCTTCATTCAGGAGACGGGCCTGAGCAATCGGGTTGCAGGCTGGCTCGAAGGTGCCGGGACGAACTTTGTGCTCTTCGCCGATGCCGAGTTCGAGTTTGTCGATACTTCCGGCCTTGCAGCACAGGGAGACCGGAGTAAAACCCTGGGCAATCAGGATTTCCGTCAAACGGTTGCTTTCTTCAAGGAGGCCGATGCAGGTGGCGATGCCGATACGCGACCAGCCCATCAGGCGGATCAGGGCGATGGTGTCCTCAACGCGGGTCCAGCGGGCATTGACCGCCTCGGAACCGGGGATCGGCTGGTAGCAGAGCCCTTCGACGATCGCCGCTACCCGTGCCAGACGGGCATCGTCATCATCGCCCTGATAACGGGCAAAGGAGTCGGCAATCACTTCCTCTTCCCTGGTCGAAGGGCAGTAACCCGGGGCGTTCCCCCGTTTAGCCGGGTCACTCCAGCAATGCGTTGCCCCGGTCTTTTCGCGAATGACGTTGCAACTGGTGCAGGAAAAACTCTTCTTCTCGTCCATCATTAGTTCTCCTCAGTTTAGAGTTCGTTCCTGGACCAGCACAAAAGGTTGCACAATCAGCATCGCCAAGGTGTGGAGGGGATTGTTCTCCCATCTCTCCAGCTGTTCCTTGTCCGGTTTGCATAAAGAGCCTTCCGCCAGCCAGGCGCGCACCGCTGCCGCATTATCGCGCGTCAGGGCTGCGCCGACGATTTCCAGATCCAGTCCCGCTGTCACCACCCAGAGGGCGTCACGCTGCTGATGCGGCCGCAGCCAGTGCCAGGCCACAAGTTCAACCCCCAAAGGGGCATTTTCGCTCTTCTCTGTCATCTCGTCTTCGCTCAGATAATCTTGCTCAAGGGGTATTCGACGATCCCTTGCGCCCCCAGCGTCATCAGCGCCGGGATGATCTGCCGCACCTGTTTCTCGGGGAGGATGCTCTCGATCGAGACCCAGTCAGATTTGTAGAGGTGGGCAACCGTCGGATTCTTGAGGCTGGGGAGGATGGCAATGATCTCTTCGATGCGATCCGCCGGCGCATTCATCTTCAGTCCGACCATCCCTTCCGCACTCAGGGCCGACTGCAGCATGGTGGCAATCTGCTCGATCTTTGTCCGTTTCCAGGGATCAATCCAGGCATCGCGATTGGCGATCATCACCGGCACCGACGACATCAGGTCGCAGACGATGCGCAGGTTGTTGGCGCGAATCGTTGAGCCGGTTTCGGTCACCTCGACAATGGCGTCGCACAGACCTTCGACGACTTTTGCTTCGGTCGCACCCCAGGAGAATTCGACAGTGACCGGGATATTGCGCTCGGCAAAGTAACGTTTGGTGAATTCGACCAACTCGGTGGAGATGGTGCAGCCGGCGAGGTCTTCAGGACGTTCGACCTTGGAGTCCGGCCCGACCACCAGCACCCAGCGCACCGGTCGCCGCGACACCTTGGAGTAAACCATTTCGCAGACTTCGACCACGTTTGAATCATTCTCCCTGACCCAGTCACGGCCGGCAATGCCGACGTCGATCGTGCCGCGTTCGACATAGCGCCCCATCTCCTGGGGACGAATCAGGCTGCACTTCATCTCTTCGTCATCGATGCTCGGGAAGTAGCTGCGCGACGAGATGCCGAGGCTCCAGCCGGCCTGTTTAAAGAGATCTACGGTCGCTTCTTCGAGGCTCCCTTTGGGGATGCCGAACTTGAGAATGTTGGACATATTTAAATCCTTAGAGTGAATGATGGTCAGGGAATTCAGGCTTTTTTGTAGACTTCATTGGGGTCAAAGAGCGGCTGGCTGTGCTCGACCCATTCGCCATTTTCCCAACGGACATAAAAGCAGCTGCGATTGCCGGTGTGGCAGGCGGCGGGGCCGTTCTGGCGAACCTTGATAACAACGGTGTCGGCATCGCAATCGGTGAGGATTTCGATGACATCCTGGGTGTTCCCCGATTCTTCCCCCTTCATCCAGTATTTGTTGCGGGTGCGGCTGAAGAACCAGGTCTTCTGATCGCGGATGGTATATTCCAGGGTTTTTTCATCCATAAAGGCGACCATCAGAACTTCGCCGTTTTCGTGATCCTGGATAATCGCGGGGATCAATCCCCCCATCTTGGCAAAATCGATTTTAATCACAAGCTGACCTCCGTTGTTTATAATATGAGTCTGTTTTTATGGCACAGGGACAAAGTGCTGTCAATCCGTCTATTCAGGAGTTGCGAATCAGCACCACGCCGGCAATGAGCAGCAGCAGTCCGAGGCTGCGCTGCAGGGTCAGGGGGTGGAGCGGGTAACCGAGGACGCCGAAATGATCAAAGAGGACCGAGGCGACAATCTGGCCGGCGAGGATCAGGGCGAGCATGGTGGTCGCTCCCAGCTGGGGAGCGATAAACGTCGAGGCCGCGACAAAGAAGGCCCCCATGACGCCGCCGCTCCAGATCCACCACGGCAGCGCTGCCGCACTGGACCAAAGCGGGAAGGGAGTCATCGTGGCCACGGCGGCGATGCCCAGCGCCAGGGTGCCGACCGCAAAGGAGATGAGGGCGGCGGTAATCGATGACCGCGTCCAAAGACTGAGCTGGGCATTGATCCCCGCCTGGGTCGGGAGACCGATGCCGGCGAGAACAGCGAGGATGGCAGCGAGCAGGCTGGCCTTCATTTCCTATTGCTCCGCCCGCATTCGTAAAAAGTCGATCAGCAAGCGGACGCCGACGCCGCTCCCCCCCTTGGGGATGCCAGGCCGCCCTTTTTCTTCCCAGGCAGTGCCGGCAATGTCGAGGTGCGCCCAGGGTTTTTCGCCGGCAAAGGCCTTGAGAAAGGCAGCGCCGGTAATGGTGCCGGCTGGCCGGCCGCCGCTGTTCTTGATGTCGGCGACGTCGCTCTTGATCAGTTGATCGTAATCGGTCCAGAGGGGGAGTTGCCAAAGGCGCTCGTTACTGCTTTCGCCGGCGGCAATGAGAGCATCGATTAACGGCTGGTCAGTGCCGAGAACGGCGCTGGCCTGGTGGCCAAGAGCGACAATGACGGCGCCGGTGAGGGTGGCGACGTCGATGAGGGCCTCGGGCTGGTAGCGCTGCGCATAGGTAATGGCATCGGCGAGGATCAGCCGGCCTTCGGCATCGGTATTGAGGACTTCGATGGTCTTTTGGGCCAAAGAGGTCAGGATGTCGCCGGGGCGGATGGCGTGGCCGGAAGGGAGATTCTCCACCGCCGGAATCAGCGCAACGAGATTGATCGGCAGACGCAGGCGCGCCGCCGCGGTGATGGTGCCGAGGACCGCTGCCCCGCCGGCCATATCCATCTTCATCTCATCCATCTTCTCCGCTGGTTTCAGCGAAATGCCGCCGCTGTCAAAGACGACCGCCTTGCCGACCAGGGCCAGTGGGGCTTGATCGCCGGCACCGCGATATTCCAATATGATCAGGCAGGGCTCACGCATGCTCCCCTGAGCGACGCCGAGGAGCGCGCCCATCCCCTCGTCTTCCAGTTCCTGACGATGGAGGATGGTGCAGGTGCAGCCGGCGGCTTCCCCCTCCTGCTGACAACGGGCGGCAAAATCCTGCGGCGATTGGACATTCCCCGGGGCATTGACGAGATCACGGGCGAGGCAGACGCCGGCGCTGACGGTCAGTGCCGCGGCAACGGCGGTTTCGACACTTCTCTTTTCGGCGTCGCTGGCATAGATCAACAGCGCTTCGCGCAGCAGCGGGGTGAGGTCTTTGGCGCTGTCGTGACGGAAATCGTCATAGCGGTAAGCACTCAGGGCGATTCCTTCAGTGGCTGCTGCCGCCGCCTGGTTGAGAGCGACGGCGACGGTCACGAAGCTGTCGAGATCCAGAGCCAGGGTCGAGATCCTTTTTTTCTGCAACAATTCGGCGGCGCTGGCGATCGCTTGGCGTGCTTGCGCTGCACCATAATTCTTTTCCTGGCCGAGTCCGACGCAGAGGATGCGCCGGGCGGTCAGACGATTGCCGCTGTGCAACAGGAGGGTTTCGCCGAGCTTGCCGGAAAATTCCTGCTCAAGGATTGCCTGACCCAGAACATCGTCGAGAGCTGCGTTGATTTCCTGATGCCGGAGAGAGAGACTCTTTTCTTCATGGAGACCGATAACTAAAACCGGAGTGTTGATGCTGAGTAGCTGCGCTGCCTCGGCGATAATCTTCATGGTGAGCTCCTGAGTTAACATTTAAAAAGTTTACCCATTGTAATGGCAAAGGCAATGATTGACAACACGGGAAGTTATCGTCTTTATCGTCGCTGCGACCTGCTTTTCTCCTGTGCCAACAAAAAAGCTAACGTTTCTGGTAAAACAAAAAAACTATGTTATAGGTAATAATTTTCGTTTGTTGACATGGATTACAAAAAATGCAGAGCCGATAATTAAGGACTTGTTTTTTTATTTTGTTTGTGTTTTATAACATAACACAACTAGGCTAAAGCCTCAGGTTGGCCGATGGATGGAGCCGGATATAAGGATCCGGTTTTCGAAAACAAGTCGGGGTCTGCGGACAAGGTCTCAAGAACGGTTCCACCGAAGGACTAAAGGAGTAGAAAATGGCTGAAGGTACAGTTAAGTGGTTCAACGATGCTAAGGGGTTTGGATTTATTCAGCAGGATGGGGGCCCGGATGTTTTCGTGCACTTCTCCTCCATTGGTTCTGACGGTTTCAAGTCTCTGGCTGAAGGTGAGCGCGTTGCTTTTGACGTCACCCAAGGACAGAAAGGCCCGCAGGCCGCCAACGTTCGTAAAATTTAATCGGTACCAGGTTTTGAAGCAAAAAGCCCCGCACCCACCAGGTTGCGGGGCTTTTTTAGTCTGCGAAGAGGTTTTCAGGAACTGATGCCGATGATGGCGCCAAGTTTCTCGAATTGTTTCAGCCATTTTTCTGCGGCTGCAATATTCTGCTTCACTTCGGCAAGTTTGGCCGGCACGGCCTGCTGGCGAATATCAAAATAAACATTTTGCGCCTGCCATAAATCGATGGGCCATGGCAGGGTTAGCAGTTCACCGAGATCCTTGATCGCTTGCGTCAGGCGTTGCTGATCATCCGGGGCTGCGGCCAGCGCGCGGAGCAGCATGCGACTGCGCCGACTTGCGGCATGGGTCAACAGTGCTTGATCAAGTTTCAGGTCAAAGGTTTTGGCGCTCTCGACTTTTTCGCGGATGCGGCCGGAAAAAGGCTCGTCACTCCCAAGATAGTGGAGGATCTCTTCATTGAGAAGCTGTTCTGCCGCGGCGGAGAGGGGCGCCGGTACCGGCAGGGCATTCTCGTGTAAAAAGTGCAGGAGGCTGAGGTGGTCGCGATAAATATCTCTGAACTCTTCAAGAATCTTTCCGACCTGGGCGCCGATCATCTGGTTGACGGTCCGCTGCCGTTCATCGATAAAGAGATCTGTCAGAGAGTAGAGGTGCGCACCGAAGAGTTTTTTTAACTCGACCGCAGCTTTTTGCCGATCGCCATGGCCAAGAAGGTGATGAAGAACGGCAGTCTCTTTCGGTTCCGTTAACGCATCCCGCACTCCGGCAAGAACATCCAGATCGCCAAAGTGCAGGGCGGCGAAAGTGAATTCTTTCTCTTCCCAGGTGATTAGGGAGTGGATCTTGATCCTGCCGATCACCATGTGCAGGCGCTGGCCGTTACTTTGCCGCTGATGTTCACATTGGATCCTGTAGCAATAAAATTCTTCTGCCGGATTGCCGCCGAGGAGAACGGCAATCGCATAGTTGGCCGCCACTTGGCGCAGATCGATACGCTGCGGCATGACGACTTCCGTATAGATGGCCTCGGCATCACGCCAGCGCCGCAGGTTACTGGGGACAAGGCGCAACATTTCGCGGAAACTTTCCTCCAGGTCGACGCCACAGGCTGCCCGGGCCAGATCAATGGCCCGGGCAGCATAGGTGAGGAGTTGGACGGTCTCGATACCGGAGACTTCGTCGAAGAACCAGCCGCAACTTGTATACATCTGCATGGTATGGTGCTGCATTTCCAGGAGTTCCAGCCCCTGTTGCTCCTGCCGGGGTGTGAGTTCATGTTTAGCCGCTTTGGCGAGAAAGCTTTTGACATGAACGGTGGAGCGGTCAAGAATAACCTCGATATAGGCGTCGCGGGTGGCCCAGGGATCGACAAAGATCTCGGCGGCGCACTTCTCGAAAAGGGGAATAAGTTGATCGCGCAGATGATCGAAAGCGTCGCGCAGGGGGGCACGCCACTTCTGATTCCAGGCGGGATCGGTGCCGATATGGCAGCCGCAGTCACTGCGCCAGCGTTCAACGCCATGGGCGCAGCTCCATGAACTCATCGGCTGAATTTCCACCTCCATTTGCGGAGGGTTCTCGGCTAAAAAGGCACCATAGACGGTGAGTTGCGTGGATTTGTCGTTATGAATGTGGTCGATAGCCCGCGCCAGAGCCATTTCGCCGAATTTGTGGTGGTGGCCATAGCTTTCGCCATCGGTGGCCAGGTGAACGAGTTGGTGTCCCTTTGCAGGGTGAAATCCGGCCTTGAGCGCCGCGACGAAGGCATCTCCACTGCTCAATAAACCACCAAAGGCGACCGCCCGGGCAAGAGACCCGTCATAGAAGAAGATAGCGATCGATCGTCCCGAAGGGAGGCGGCAAAGATAAGGATAGCGTGAGTCGATGGTCCCATTGTCAACCTGCTGCCATGTCGCTTCGGTGTGCCTCCGGACCCGGCGGGCCTGAAAGGGGGAGAGGATGGTAAAGCCGATTCCGGCCGCAGCCATTAGCTCCAGAGATTCGATGTCGACGGCTGCTTCCGGTAACCACATCCCTTCGGGGGGACGTGCGAAACGTGCCGTGAAATCGGCAATGCCCCAGCGAATCTGCGTTATTTTATCACGGCGGTTGGCGAGGGGGAGGATGATGTGTCCCCAGGCCTGAGCGATGGCGGCTCCGTGGCCTTTATGATATTGAAAGCTGGCAGCGTCGGCGGCGAGGATGGCGGCATAGGTTGCCGGGTCTTCGCGCTCCAGCCACAATAGGAGGGTCGGGCCGAAGTTGAAGCTGATATGCCGATAATTATCAATGAGAGAAGTAATCTTTCCTTTGCCATCAAGGAGGCGTGCAGCCCGGTTTGGCGCATAGCACTCTGCGGCTATGCGGTCATTCCAGTCGTGGAACGGGGCGGCGCTCCTTTGTACCTCGATTGTTTCCAGCCAGGGGTTTTCTCGGGGGGGCTGATAAAAATGTCCATGGATACAGATAAAATTCTTCATATTCAGCTCTCTTTTTAAAATCTTGCTGTAAACTTTACACACTTCTTCAGATTATGACCAGACTGCTATGCCCGGCGGCAGCGCCGCAAAGAGTTTTCTGGATGTTTAAACTTATCTTCTCTATAATCGCCCGCATTCTCTCCTTGAGGTCGTTTTTTATGCGTTTTATCGTTACGGCAGTCACCATCGTCTTCTTCTGTCTTTCCTGTTTTGCCTGTAAATCAGAGGAAAAAGCTGGAGCGCCGCCGGTTGCTGCCAAGGGGCCGGAAGCAGCCAGGCTGGAGGCGGAGCCGACCCCGCCCGCCATTCCGGTCACCGAAACCTTTGAAAGGGAACCGCAGTTCAGTCTCTTTGCCCGTGTTGATGCTTACCGTCCAACGGATGACGACAGCGAGGCCCTTGATGTCTGGATGAGTCATATCGATCACATTCAGCGGGTCTCGGGAATGCGCACCAACAGTGGCCGCGACAATAGTCATGGCTGGGTTATTCACGGAATCAAAGAAATGAGTTCAATTTCTTTCTTTGCTCCCCTGGCCGTCAAGCCGGAGACCCGTTACCACGTTAGTTTCGATTTCAAAGGCGAGCTGCCCAAGGGCGCCAGCGCCGGGATCAGAGTTCTGGAATACACGGAATTTCTTTGGATCGGCGAGCAATTCACCGAGGTGCTGAGCAAGAAATATCAGTGCGGATCTTTCCCTGGTAAGGGTGTGAAAAGCCGGCGTGACTGGCAAAATTATTCCTTCAATTTTGCCACCTCACCCCAAGCCGGGATGATCCATCTGATCTTGTATCGCGACGGTAATATGGACAGTGAAAAACCGGTCTTTTTTGATAATATTGCCATTACCGAAGTGCAATAAATAACCAGGAAGTTCTTGTTGTTACTATTACAAACACAAGAACAAAGGCAAACACGGCAGTAAAGATGAGGGGCCGGCAGATAAGGGCAAAAAAGGTGGGCTTCCAACAAAGGAGGCCCACCTTTTTTCGTTTACCGACGGACGATCAGACCTTCGACATAGCGCGGGTCAAGGTCATCGACTGCCACGGTGCAGAAACCCTCTGCCCAGAGATCAAGGCCCCAATTGACAAAGGCGCCAAGCCCGGGGACCTCTTCGTCAAAACGGCGGATCGTATCGGCACGGAGAGTTCCATTCAGCTGCCCGTCTACGGTGATGCGCTGGTGCAGCATCGGCAAGGAATTTGCCGGCAGCGGCTCCGGCGCAAAGGATTTGCCGAGAAGTAGGTTGGCCAAAGACGTGAGAAAGAGATCGCTCAAGGTCAGGTCGGCCAACGTTTCCGGTTCACAACCACTGAGATCGAAGCTTTCGGCGGTCGGCAAGGTAAAGGGGGCGACCGCCAGGAAGAAGTGCTGCTGGGCTTCGATGCCGGCCAGCCACCTTTGCGCGACATCAAGATCGGCCTGTGAAGCAAAGAAACGCTCGCCGGTTCGGTCTGTCTTGCTGATCCCTTCGTAAAAACCGGGGCGATCGCGGCGCAGAATCTCCACTCCAGCGCGGAATGGACCATCGAGGAAGGGGGCGATCGGGGAAGTGGTCAGGACCTTGGCCCGCTGCTGCAATGCCAGGGTCAATGAAAAACCGTAACGGAAGAGATCCTCGGGGTAGTGCTCGGCGAGAAGTTGCGCAGCTGCCGCGACATCATGGTTGCAGCGGTTCTCCAAGGCCAGATTGAGGGTAGCGTAGACCCGTTCGGTCGCGGAGCGCAGCTCTTTGTCCTCACCCGGATTGACACGGTCGGCACTGATCACCTTGTTGATCAACAGCACCAGGTCGTTGGCGACATCTTCGCTGATCCCCTGCGCCATCACGGCGGCAAGGATTCCACCCGGTGCCGCTGATTCCAGAAGCCGGAGGGCCTGCACCGGCGCGTCGTCATAGCTTGCCGCCGGCGTGCGCCGCGCCGCCACTGCTGGGAAGTTATCGCAATCGATGCGGGCGTAGACAGCAAGAGCGGCGTGGGGCACGCTAAAGCCGAGATCGAGCAGGCGGCCGCAGCGGGCGCTATAAACATCCTCTTCGAGCTGGGCTTGTGTCTCCCAGCGAATTCCCTCCATGACCAGATAAAAGTGGGCCGCATCGAGACGATAAAGGGTGTCAAGAAAGAGCGTCACCGCCTTGCTCTCTTCTTCATTGGCGTAATCAAGGACATAGCCGCCATTGCCACGCGTCACCTCGAAATTGAGATCTTCATCATCAATATCACCGGGCGCGTGCAGGATGGTGAACTGTTTGGCGAGCATCAGGATCAACAGGCCGAGATCGATTTCATGCAGCGTCGTTAAAAACTTTTCATCGCCGACATTGAGAAGGAGTTCCAGCCAGCGCAGCGCTGCCGGTCCATCGAGCTGATCGCCGGGCCAACCGTCAAAGTCGATCAGGGCTGTCAGCTGTTCCGTCGTCGCCAGGGCGACGATCTCTTCAAGATCTTCGATGCCGACCTCGCGCACCAGCAGATAAAAGTCCTGCACCGCCAACTGCGGCACCAAAGCTTCCGGGTCGGGCGCATCCAGGAGCAGCATATGCTTCTGCCGGCCGCGCGTCGCCTGAATGAGATTGAGTCGCTCCGCAAAGGGGAGAAGATTGAGATCCCGTGACGTTAACGGTTTGTTGCGTTCATCCAGAATTAAATCGCCACGATAGCTGGCGGCAGGGCGTAAGATGCGGATCATTGGTGGGAAGAACTCCTTGTTGTTTTCGGTGTTGTTCAGGGAAAGAATGATTGTAAATTTATACCACCAAGCCGATACGACCGCCAACATTTACCGCCAACCAGAAAAAACCATTGCTGTTAGTCATGTTGACCTTTTGTGGAAATTTCACTTATAAAGGAACTATGCAGCTAAGGGAGTGGTTAGCGATGTTGAATTTTGATGAACTGGAAAAAGGCTTTAGTGAAGAGGACGCCATTGCTGAAGCGAAACGCTGCCTGCAATGTAAAAATCCGGCCTGTGTCGGCGGCTGCCCGATTGAAAACCGTATCCCGGAGATTATCGGCGCGATTGCGGTCAAGGATTATCAGCGCGCCATCGATATTATCAACGAAAACAGTAATCTGGCGATAATCTGTGCGCGAGTCTGTCCGCATAACGACCAATGCGAGGGATCCTGCATCCTCAATCGCAAAAATGCCGGAATCAAGATTAGCAAGCTTGAACGCTTCCTCGCCGAGAAGGAGATGGAGTTGACTCTCAACCGCCTGCGCGGCAAGGTGGCGGTGATCGGCTCAGGGCCGGCCGGGCTCTCGGTGGCGGCAATTCTGGCGCGACTCAACTACCGGGTGACGATTTTCGAAGCGCAAAACAAACCGGGAGGCGTCCTGCGTTACGGTATTCCCGAATACCGCCTCCCCAATAAGGTCGTCGACAAGCAGATCGAGATCATCCGTAATCTTGGCGTCCGCATCGAGACCGGCGTCATTATCGGCGAGGATCTGACCCTTGATCAGCTCTTTGCCATGGGCTATCAGGGAATTTTTATCGGTACCGGCACCGGCCTGGCCAAGAAGCTTGGAGTGAGCGGCGAAGATCTGAGCGGCGTGATGCAGGCCATCTACTTCCTCGAAACCGTCAGCCTGATTCGCGACGGCAGCCTCATCGATCGACCTTATCCGGTGGTGGCCGGCGACCGGGTTGTCGTTGTTGGCGCCGGCAACGTCGCCGTCGATGCCGCCCGCACCGCCCTGCGTCTGAAAGCGGCCAGCGTCGATATTTTCGATATTGTCCCGGAGAAGGAGCGACGCGCCAGCGATAAAGAGTACAGCGAAGCCCTGCATGAAGGGGTCAAATTTCACTTTTCTGCCAGTGTCAGCAAAATCCACGGCGACCGTCGCGTTGACAGCGTCACCATCCAGAAGTTTGCCCGGCAACTCAGCGGCCGGGACAGCAGCATCCTTCCGGTCAGTGGTAGCGAACGGCAACTTCCCTGCGACAAGGTGATCATCGCGGTTGGCCAGAAACCTTTTGCCCGTATCGTTTCGACCACTACCGGTATCAAAACCAATGCGCAGGGGTATGTTGTCACCGAGGACGAGCCGTACTATGGCATGACAACGCGCGAAGGGGTCTTTGCCGCCGGTGACGTTGTCCACGAACCGAAGACCGTCATCCTCGCCATGCGCGAAGGCCGGCGCGTCGCCGAAGCCCTCGATGCCTGGCTGCAAAGCAAGAACCTGGTCATCGGTGAGATCGTTCCGCTTTAAAATAATTTTATGCGTTAAATACAAAAGAGGGACGGCCGCTGGCCGTCCCTCTTTTGTATTCTACCCCTTGGCCTTGAAGACATCCGGTACAAAGTTGTAGGTGGTAAAATAATCCTCCACCGTCTCGGCGCGGCGGATCAAGGCAACCGTGCCGTCAGTGCGCAACAGCAGTTCCTTGGGGCGCAGGCGGCCGTTGTACTGAAAGCCCATGGCATGCCCGTGCGCGCCGGTATCGTGAATAACCAGAAGGTCGCCGTCGACAATCGGCGGCAACTCGCGCTGCACGGCAAATTTGTCGTTATTTTCACAAAGGGAGCCGACGACGTCGTAGATTTCACTCTTGGGGAGATCCTCTTTACCGAGGACATCGATGTGGTGATAAGCTTCGTAAAGAGCCGGCCGCATCAGCGCCGACATACAGGCATCGACACCGACGTAATGTCGGTAGGTTTCTTTGGCATTGATTGCTGTCGTCACCAACGCGCCGTGCGGGCCGGTAATAAAACGGCCGCTCTCCATCAGCATCTTCGGGGCAAAGCCGTTATTCTGACGGAAAGTGCTGAAGAGATCGGTAATCTCCGCTGCCATCGCTTCGAGGTTGAGTCCTTCCTGTTCCGGGCGATAAGGGATGCCGAGCCCGCCGCCGATATTGACGAATTCAAGCTCGATGCCGAGTTCGCTTTTCAGCAGCGCCGTCAATTCGAGGAGCATGCGCGCCGTCTCGACCATATAGGTGTAATCGCGCTCGTTCGAGGCGACCATGGTGTGCAGGCCGAAACGTTTGGCACCGCGCTCCCGCGCCTGACGATAAGCGTCCACCAGCTGCTCATGGGCAACACCGTACTTCGCTTCCACCGGATTGCCGATGATGATGTTGCCGGTACGGCGCGGGCCGGGGTTGTAGCGGAAACAGATCAGCTCCGGGAAGTTCGGCACCTTGGGGATGAAGCTGATATCGTCAAGATTGAGGATGCAGCCGCCGTCAGCTTCGGCAAAGAGGTACTCTTCCTGACTGGTATTGTTCGAGGTAAAGATAATATCCTCGCCGCGAGCGCCGACCTGACGGGAAGTGATGAGCTCGGGGATCGACGAACAGTCGAAGCCGAAGCCGAGATCGAACATCAGCTGCTGGATATGGATATTGGGGAGGGCTTTGACCGCGTAATACTCGCGAAAACCGGGGATGCCGGCAAAGGCGCGATTGAGGCGATCGGCGGTGGCGCGAATACCGGCTTCATCGTAAACATGAAAAGGGGTGCCGTAATGTGCGGCCAGCTGCGGCAGGATAGGGAAGAGGCGATCTTTGAAGGATGGGGACATCGGCATAGCAATTAGCTCCTTAACGGGTTGGATTTTTATTTTGTTATTTGTGCGAAATTATTCAGCATGCTTAGAAATAGTTCACTCAGCTGGACTTTCGAGGGCAATCCGCCGCGTCTCTTTAATCGTGTCGAGGACAACCTGGGTGTGGGTGGCACGGACGCCGGGGAGAGTCTGCACCTGGTCGCGAATAATCAGGCCGAGTGCACGGGGATGAGCGGCGCGCAGCTTGACCAGATAGCCGTCAGGTCCGGCAACCTGATGGACCTCCTGCACGCCGGGGAGAGTGGCGAGCCGATTACCGAGAGTGCCGTTAGCGGTTGGATCGACTTCAATAAACATGAAGGCGGCCAATCCCTGGCCGAAGGGATGAGGATTGAGGCGAACTTCGTACCCCTCAATGATGCCGCGCTCTTCAAGCTTGCGGATGCGCTCAAGGACCGCCGATGGCGCCATCCCCACCTGGCGAGCAACCTCGGCATTGGGAATTCTTGCCTTCTCCTGAAGGATGCACAGTATTTGCAGGTCTATTTCGTCGTTTATTCTTAAATTATGCATATAAGCAGAATTATATCCATACATAGTGTATTTGTCAAGAATTATTGGCTTTGGCTCATCCATTCGTTCGGCCGTTTCAGGAAAAATCTTTACTCTCCCCAGTCTTTTCGCTAAAGTGCTTGAGCTTGATTATAATATCCCTGCGGAGGCCCTTCATGGCGGTCAATAAGGTTATACTCGTCGGTCATCTTGGTAAAGATCCAGAGTTACGTTACACCCCGTCTGGCGATGCTGTTGCCACGTTCACCTTGGCGACTTCCGAGCGATTCAAGGGTCGGGATGGCCAGATGCAGGAAAAGACTGAATGGCACAACATCGTCGTTTGGCGGCAACTAGCTGAAATTTGTGGGAAATTTTTACACAAGGGAAAGCAGGTTTATCTCGAAGGAAAGATTCAGTCGCGTTCTTACGATGACCGTGATGGCAACAAGCGTTATATCACGGAAATTATCGCCGACCAGATGCAGATGCTGGGGAACAAAGGGGAGGGTGAGGGGCGGAGTAGTGACTATCAGCAAAAACGTCCTGCGACCGAGACCGCTTCCGCCGCGCCAGCACGTGCCTCGCAGAGTTACGAGGAAGAACCGCCTTTTAATGCGGATGACGAAATTCCCTTTTAAGTTTCGGGAGGGTTATTGCCGCTGCTGAGTCGGGTTTTGAAAAAAATCGAGGAAAAACGTGGTAGAAGACCGAAAGAAAAGATTGATTGAACTGTTGCGCGATCCCGACCCGGAAATCCGGAAGGCGGCTGCAGAATCCCTGAATATTGTGGAGTCGTTCTCTTCCCTCGATAAGATTCTCGAAGTTTTACAGGGCGGAGAGCGCGGCGCAAAAGTCAACGCCATTTTCGCCCTTGAACGGATCGACTCCGACAAAGTTTTCCCTCCCCTGCTGCAACTGTTGCAGCAAGCTGATGCGGATTTACGTGCGACCGCCATTCAAGTGCTGGGGACAAAAAAAAATCCCCAAACTTTGGGGGTGCTCGTCAAACATCTTAAAGATCCTCACCCCGCCGTCCGCGTGCATGCAGCGACCGCAGTCGGCCACTTCTCGGATAAACGACTCATCCCCTACCTTGCAGTGCTCAGCAAAGAAAAAGATGATACCTTAGCGGCGGCGGCGACAAAATCCCTCGGCCAAATCGGCGCAGTCGAATGTGAAACACCCATCCTCGCTGCGATGCAAGATCCCCGACCAGCCGTACGACTTGCGGCGACCCGGGCAATCTCCACGATTGCTATCTAGTCTTCCTGGCTCCATTCCCTAGAAGTATTCGGTGACATCCACTCCCTTTGTCAAAGGATCAACTTCGCCGATAATCCTTGCTGTTTCGGCATTAACCAGTTCGATCAACGGCAGAGTGGTGAGTTTGCTACCACTGCTGTCAAAAAGTATCTTAAGTTTTACTGCTTCTCGTCCCTGTACCTCAACCTTGACGACAAGGCCGATTTCATTGGAATCAAGACGGACCAGGGTTCCGACCGGATAGGTGCCGAGGGAAACAATGAATTTTTCCACAAAGCCGGGATGCAGGACCGTGCCCGACAACGTCCGTAACTGCTCCGTTGCATTTCTGGGTGTCTGGGGGCGCTGATAAGAGCGCAGGGTTGTCAAGGCATCATAGGTGTCGGCAATCGCCGTCATATCGATCATCGGACTCATGGTCTGACTCAGCGCCGAGGCCGGGTAGCCGCTGCGATCAAAACGGAGGTGATGTCCAAGAACAATGTCGACCACTTCCGATGTGATCCCCTCCATCTCCACCACCAATGCCGCCCCGTCGCCAGGATGTTTTTTGATCTCGGTAAACTCTTCAACGGTTAAACGTCCCGGCTTGGTGATAATCTCCACATCGACTTTGAGCTTGCCAAGATCGTGCAGCAAGGCGCCAAGGCCAAGTGTTCGTAATTGCTCTTCATTCAGGCCGCAAGCGCGGCCAACCGCCAGCGAGATGACAGAGACGTTGACCGAGTGCGTAAAGGTGTAGTTGTCATAATCTTTAAGCATTGACAATGCAAAGAGCGTGTCGGGTTCGGAGATCATCAACTTGACCATGTCCCCCATGACACTGATGGCTTCAGTCGATGAAGGAATTTTCCCAAGACGGACATCATGAAAGATATTATCCATCACTTTCAGCGCCCGCCCATAAACGGCCCGGGGCGCTTGACTTTCTTGTTCCGGTTCCTGCACTAAAGGATGAATATGCGGGAAGTGCTTTGCCGGGAAAAGGTTTTCCACGGACTGAGCGTTTTTTGTCGGCGTTGTTAACAAAGCCAGCAGTCTGGAAAATTCATCTTCATCTACCCCTGATTCGAACTGCAATCCTGTCAAGCCCGTGCGTTGCAAGAGCCTGACGAGGTCGTCTGTCGCCGGCATATCGGCAGAGAGCAGCAGATCATCGACGACCAGCGCCCCATCATGCAGGCCGATGCTGAGTGAAGAGTGCTTTTGATGACAGATCTGCAGAATTCCAAGAAAAGTCTGCATTTGACGGGCAAGCGCAGGATGCTGCAGCGGATAAAGTTTCAATCCTTTCAGGCTGCTGACAAAGGCCTGAACAAGCTGCCGGGCAATTTCCTCAGTCATTCGGCGACCCTTTCCTCGCTTGCTTTAATGCACTGATAGCGGCTTTCTGCACGACAGGATTAGATGCTTCCTCCATAGTTTCGAGAAAGCGGATCGCTTCGGAGCCACCGATCTCCCCTATTGTTAACAGGGCTGCAGCCCGCAGTAAGTTGTTGCGGCTGCGATAAAAGAGACAGTGATGATTGACGATCGACATGAGTTCCGGGAGGGCTTCAGCTGAACCGATCTCACCAAGAGCCCTGATAGCATCAATTTTTTCCTCAAGTTGGAGAAAGCGCCAGTCCTTGACCTGGAGGAATTGGATAAGAATCGGTATGGTCGCGGCCGGATTTTTTATTGCTCCGAGACAAAGCATCGCCTGGCGGCGCAACTCGCTATCATCCCCTTGCAAGATCTTTGCAATGATGGCAACGACACTGTTGTCGCCAATACGCGTCAGCGCCCGCAGTGCTTCGCGCCGTACTCGCAGATCACGATGCTGCAAGAGTTCGCGCAGTGGCTCAATCGCCGCCGCAGCGCGAATCTCGCCAAGGATCTGTGCGGCATTGCGCAGCACCTCCCAGCGATCGTCGTTTAATGTCGCGATAATCGCCGCAAGAGCAGCCTCCCCCTGGGAAATCAAGGCTTCGGAGAGATTCTTTCTGGTTGACTGGTCCTCCTCGGCAGCAAGGCGTTTCAGTAAAAGCTTTGCCAGGGGGTCGCCAAGGCAGCGAGTGATTTTGTCCCAGGTAATGCGATAATCATCAAATTTTCTCCGGGCACAAAGGAGATTGATATAGAAACTCAGCAGTGTTGGCGTAGCGAGTTGCGTCAGGGCCTGCCGGGCAGCTTTACGTTTTTCCTCTTTGGTGTAAACATTTTCAGTGCAATGCGTCAGAAAAGAGAGGGTCTGCAATACCAGATGGGCCGACTTTTCCGTTAAATTCCCTTGAACCACTGGAATCAACTGGTGTAAAAGTCTGGAGAATTCCTGTTCGTCAGAGGCCATCTCGACGGCTTTGAGAAGATCTTCAAAGGAGAGTTCTCCGGCAGAAGCATCGACCTCCTCTGTCGCCGGGATCGATGCGCTCTCTATGGGGGCGGGCTTGTCAAGGGTTGCCAGGAATTTTTCATCGGTCAAATCTGCGGCACCAAAAAGGGTCAACTTTTCCGCTTCAATTTTATTTTTTAACTCAAAAATTCCGTTAATGTCGACGGTATTGGTCCAGATAGTTGTCACTCGTGCCTGATGCAACAGGGTTTGGATTCCCCCTTTTTTATGGATAACATCTGCATCGAGAAGTAAAATTTTTGCTGTTTCCCAGAGATCCCGACACGAAAGATCCTTGAGAATCATTAATTGCTGAATTCTCCGGGCAAAGAGATTCGCCGCCAATTTTTGCAAGCTTGCGTGGTTGCTGCCGACAGGCTCTTCCCCGTAAAAAAAACCGGAACGCCGTACGACGACAACCACGCTTTCACGTGTTTGAAGTAAAGGCGCAAAAACGGACTTGGCTTCGCTGGTCACGTCCTTGAGGGCAGGATGGCCAGTCGGATAAAATTTGATAGAGACAAGGAGTTTGGCCAAGGTCTTAAGTGCCGTCTCCAATTGGGCGGCCACCAACGTCTCGGCTGTAGTGAAACTCTTTGTGCTTTGCGTTTTTTCGGCCATTGGCTTTACACTTTTATAATGATTTAGTAATTCAAGATAATCGCAGGATAATCTGCTATGAGCAGAGGATGATTACATGGTTAAAAAACGCTTTTATCATAGCACAGTTCCCTCCCGGAGAAAACCGCCAGAAGCGGTCAGCCCCATTGTTCTCGGGGTCACTGGTGGAATTGCCTGCGGAAAGAGTCTGGTTTGTCATTTCTTCAAAAGGTTGGGGGCAGCCGTTCTGAGTGCCGATGAATTGGCACGCGAGGCGGTCAGACCGGGAGAGAAAGCTTTTAATGAAATCGTCGCGCACTTTGGAAAAGAAATATTGACGACGGAAGGGATCATTGATCGCGGCCGCCTGGCTGAAAAGGTTTTCCGCGTGCCCGCGGCGCGGCATGAGCTTAACCAGATTACCCATCCGGCAATCGGTCGCCTTGCTGACCAACTTATCGGGCAGCTGCGGAAGGACCCGACGGTTCCTCTTATTGTCTATGAGGCGCCATTACTCTTTGAGGCCAAAGCAGAAGGACGTGTCGATCTGGTTTTGGTCGTAGCCGCTCCCCCTGAGCAACAGCTTGAACGATTGATGCGCCGGGAAAACATATCACGAGAAGACGCCACCCGGCGAATTTCTGCACAGATGCCACTTGCCGAAAAGGTTGCCCGCGCTGATATCCTTGTCGAAAATAACGGCTCCCCCGCAGAGGTGGAAAAAATGATTGGCGATATCTTTGCAAAACTGACGACACTCAATAAAAAAAATCCCCCGCTTCCGGAGGATGTTTAAAGTGCTTCGTTTTGCTATTTATTGTAACCGAGCCGAGTCGAGAGATCTTCCGCCGCCTGTCGGGCCAAAGGGATCAATTCTTTTTCGATGCGTTCATCGGAAAAACGCATTGTCGGGCCTGAGATGCTGATCGCCCCGACAATTCTCCGCGTATAATCTCGAATCGGGCAGGCAATACAGCGCACGCCGCTATCCAACTCTTCATTGTCGATGGCATAGCCTTGCTCGAAAACCTTAAGTAGCTCCTCACGTAATGCTGTTTTTGTTGCAAGAGTCGTCGGCGTATAGACTTTGAGATCATTCGCCGGATAAAGATGGTCAACATCTTCGTCGGACATATAAGCCAGGTGCACCTTGCCGGTGGCGGTACAGTAGCCGGGGAGTCTTGATCCGACCCGGGAGACAACGCGAACCGTCAGATTTGTCTCGACAACGTCAAGATAGACGACATAGCCTTCTTTGAAGATGGCAACATAGGCTGTCTCGTTACACTCCTGAACAATGCGATCAAGGATGGGGCGCGCCTGCCTCAAGAGTCCCATCTGTTTGACAAAGGTCTGGCCCAGTTCCAGGGATTTCAAACCCAGGCGGTAATTTTCTGTCGCTCGATTCTGCTCAATGTAGCCGCGCGACTCCAGTGTTGCCAGAAGACGAAAGACGTTATTCTTGTGGAGTTTCAGCCGTTTGCTCAGCTCAGTGACGCCGAGCTCGTCAGTCTCGCCATGAAACTGCTCCAGCAAATCAAGCGCATGCGAAACAGCTTGAATGATATATTCTGACTTATCTTTTTTTGCCATGGTCTTTCCCTCTTGGACTTCGCTAAAAATTATAAATAATCTACAAAGAGTTGACGTCTTGTCAAGAAATACTTCTTGATTCTTTCCGTGTTATTTTAGAATGCCGTTTGGATATTGTCAAGGCGACATCTTAAGTTCTTTTATCATTGCGGCGGATTGTTTCTTCCTCAGGCCTATGTTATGAAGACGCCCCACTCCCCCCCTCTTTGTGAATGAACCAATGAATATTGCAAAACTCAACCCGGAGCAACGTACAGCAGTCCTTCATACCGAAGGCCCTCTCCTTCTCCTTGCCGGCGCCGGTTCCGGCAAGACCCGTGTCATCACCATGCGCATTGCCTATTTGCTCCGTGAAAAAAAAATCGGGCCGGAACATATTCTGGCGGTGACCTTTACCAATAAAGCTTCTCGTGAGATGCTGCAAAGGGTCATCGGTCTAGTCGGTCGAGAACGTTGCGGCGGCATCGTTATCTCCACTTTTCACGCACTCGGCATGCGAATTCTTCGCAGCGGAATCGAGCGATTCGGCTATAAAAAAAACTTTTCAATCTATACCGGTGCTGATCAGGAACGTTTGCTGCGGGATTTGATTCGCGCAACCGATAGCAAGGGGACATCCCTGGTCAGCCAGGTTCTCTGGTGCATCTCCAGCGCTAAAAACCGACTCGTCGCCCCCCGCAACTTCAAGCCACGTCACCACGATCCGGTCAGCGCCCTAACGGCGCGCATCTACCCCCTCTACCAAAGATCATTGCGTGCCTGCAATGCTGTCGACTTTGATGATATCCTCATGCTCAGCGCCCAACTTCTGGTGGAGCACGCTGATCTATTAAGCCTTTGGCGGAAGCAATTCCTTTATGTAATGGTCGATGAATATCAAGACACCAATTTTGCCCAATATCAACTCCTGCGTCTCCTTTGTGACGAACATCGCAATCTTTGCGTTGTCGGCGATGACGATCAGTCGATCTACGGCTGGAGAGGCGCTGCGCCGGAGAATATTCTTGACTTTGAACGGGACTATAAAGGTGCCCGGGTGATCAAGCTTGAGCAAAATTATCGTTCCACATGCAATATTTTGGCCGCGGCAAATGCCGTAATCAGTCACAATCTCCGACCACACCCAAAAAAATTGTGGAGTGCTGCCGGCGCTGGTAGCGGCGTTGAACTGCTCAGCTGTCACGATGACGAAGAGGAAGCGAAATTAGTTGTACAACGGATCATGACACGCCGGACCGAAACTGGCGACCCTTTCTCCTCCTTTGCGATTCTTTACCGCACAAATGCCCAGTCGCGCCCTTTTGAAGAGCAATTGCGCTACGAAAATATTCCTTATGTTCTCATCGGTGGCCAACAATTTTTTGACCGCAAAGAAGTCAAGGATGCTCTTGCCTACCTGCGGGTTATTACCAATCCGCAAGATGAAGTCAATCTCCTGAGGAT
The DNA here is from genome assembly GCA_002424625.1 of Desulfuromonadaceae bacterium UBA5613. Classification (GTDB taxonomy): domain Bacteria; phylum Desulfobacterota; class Desulfuromonadia; order Desulfuromonadales; family UBA2197; genus UBA2197. The sequence continues at coordinate 11,698 of DIKR01000036.1, read as the reverse complement.
TCTCAATTACCCGAAACGGGGAATCGGCGATAGCAGTGCGCATGCGCTGATTGAAACTTCGGCGCGGCTGCATAAGCCCATCTGGGAAATTTTACGTCACCCTCAGGCCCTGAGCCATCTAGGTGAGAAGCCTTTGGCCGCCATGCATAATTTTACGGCATTGATCGTCAATTTCCGCCACCGTTTTCGCACGACAAGAAATGCTGCCAACACTTTTCGCGAGCTGATTGATGCGATTGGCATGGAGGAGGATGTCTGGCGGTCGGCTGAAAATGTTGAACAGGGGAAACGCCGCCTGGAAAATCTTGCCGAGGCTGTTAGTGCCTTTGCTGCCTATGAAAGCCGTGAGAGCCAGCCAACACTCGCTGGCTTTCTCGAAAAGGTCTCTCTCCTTGATGCCGACGAACCGAATCGGGAGGAGAAGGAGAATAAACTTCGTCGCGACGCCGTGGTCTTAATGAGTCTGCATGCCAGCAAGGGTCTTGAGTTTCCTCATGTTTTTCTTGCCGGGCTTGAGGAGGAGACCCTCCCGCATTGCACCGCAGACGGAGAAACTGCCGATCTCGCCGAGGAGCGTCGCTTGCTGTATGTCGGCATCACCCGCGCGCAAAAGAGCCTGACATTACTGCACGCCCGTCACCGGAAAAAGTATGGAAAGCTGCGCCCCAGGCAGCCGAGCCGCTTTCTAAGCGAAATTCCGCAAGAACTACTTCTCCCCTCTGCCGTTGCTGCGCCGGTGCAATCGGAGGCAGAGAAAGATCAAGTGGCAAACGTTTTCTTCTCTAAGCTCAAAGCGCTCCTTGATGAATAATCTTTCTCTCTCAAGGACATGTAAGGGGCTTTTATCCGCCCGGAAAATTATTTTTTCTTGACTGTTTTGTTCTCTGTGTCATATTTTGTGTCAGCTTTAATAAACTCAAACGGAGGACACTATGAAAAAAATGCTTACAATTGCTCTGCTGCTCGCCTTTACGGCGGGGACCGCCATCGCTGCCGACACCGTCGTCCTGACGGCCAAAAACGGCGACGTAACCTTCAACCACAAAGTTCACTCGGAGTCGATGGATTGCAAGGTTTGCCACGGCGATGGTAAACCCGGCAAGGTTGACTTGACTAAAGATACCGCTCATGCTTTGTGTAAAGATTGTCACGTTAAAAAAGCCGCCGGGCCCACCAAGTGCGGCGAATGCCACAAAAAGAAATAAGCAAAAGACATAGCGAAAAGAAAAGGCCCCTTTTTCAGCAGGGGCCTTTTCTTTTTTATAAATAAAGAGCCGCCCTTATGAGGCGGCTCTTTATGCTTATGTCATCTGTTCAAGAAAATACTATTTCACGTTGAGTAGTTCGACATCAAAGATCAGCGTCGAATTCGGACCGATCTGAGCTCCGGCCCCCCGTTCGCCATAGGCAAGATTTGCCGGGATAAAGAGCTGCCACTTCGCACCCTCTTCCATTAATTGCAGCGCTTCGGTCCAACCGGGGATCACGCCGCCCACCGGGAAGCTTACTGGTTCTCCGCGCTTGATGGAACTGTCGAATTCGGTTCCATCAATCAATGTCCCTTGATAGTGCACTGTCACAGTGTCATTCGGGCCAGGCTTCTTCCCTGTTCCCTTCTTCTCGACTTTGTATTGCAATCCGCTCGGCAGGGTGATAACCCCCTCTTTTTTGCTGTTTTCTGCAAGGAAGGCCTCCCCGTCTTTCAAATTCTTGATGGCGCCCTCTTTGGCTTTGGCCTCCTGCTTTGCAACCAGTTCCTGCTGGAAATCTGCAATAACCTTACGAACTTCTTCTTCTGTCATCAGCGTCTTGCCGCCCGCTGTGACATCCTTGATCGCCCGCGCCATGACATCCGGATCGATTTCTATCCCTTGAGCTTTAAAGTCGGTGCCGAGGGACATGCCGATCCCATAGCTGACCTTTGCTTTTTGATCATTGAGCTCAATCTTTTTTTCACCCGCACCGCAGCCCGCTGCCATCAATACAATCCCGGCAGCCAGTGATACTCCCAAAATACGCCCCGTCATAGTGCCTCCTGTTAAATATTTTTACGAAACATTTATACGCTATTTTAACACCTGTCAACCGATTTTCCAGCCTGTGCCGGTATTTATCTCGCCCTCTCCAGGCTCGTTCAATCGTTATCACTCGTCCAGTTCATTTTTTTGGGCGGGACAATGCGCTTTTACCTTTGACAGGATTTATTCTTGACTTAAATTATGTGCTTAGCGGATATTGAGTTTAACTCCAAACCGAGGTAATTCCTATGAAGCTGACAACTAAAACCCGTTACGGCGTTCGTGCCCTCTTTGATATGGCTTTTCACGCCGGCACTCTGCCGGTGCAGGTCAAGGACATCTCCCGTCGCCAGGATATCTCCCCCCGTTATCTTGAACAAATCTTTCAAGTGCTTAAAAAAGCAGGGCTTCTCCGCAGTAAGCGTGGGCCGCAAGGGGGATATTCTCTGGCGCGTCTGCCGGCCGAGATCACCCTTCTCGATATTATTACCGCGACCGAAGGGAGAATTGCTCTCCTCGATTGCTCCGAGGAGGGTGATGGGAATAAGGGCGAGTCGACTCCCTGTGAGCGGATGAAACATTGTGTCACGCAGTCGTTCTGGGCCGAAGCCGGCCAGCATCTGGAGACTTACTTCGCCTCGGTCACGCTCAAGGATATCTGTGACAAGGCGCGGGCCCTTGGTGTCGAGCGAGAGCTTGATCACCGCTTCATGTATTTTATCTAGGCCGGAAAAACGATTTAACTTGCGACAATCCCGCTTGCATCGAATATCCTCACCCCGGATTGATCATCCCTCGTTGGTCTGTTTCGCGGCGATGTCGGGCTATGGCGGTCACTGTCCGGGAAAAGATAAGCACGATTGCCCTTTTGCCTGAAAATGCACTGAAATTCTCAACAACGAGACTCCTTCATGCCCCACTCGCGCTGGCAAATCTTTGTCCTGATCATCAGTCTCCTCCTCTGCACCGTTCTCGGCGCTGCTGCGGCCGATGTTCGCGGCCGGGTCAGCTGGATCTACGATGGTGATACGATCAAGGTCGACGGGGTCGGTAAAGTACGCTTGCTCGGCATCGATACTCCGGAAAGAAAGGCCTCAGAGCGCGACAAAACTTATCGTCGCGCCGGGATTCCCCCCCAACAGCTACGGTACGGGGCGAAACAAGCGACAGCATTTCTGATCCGCACCGCCAAGGGACAGGTCGTCACCCTGACTTTTGACCGTGAGAGGAAGGATCACTATGGTCGTACTCTCGCCTATGTTACCCTCGCCGACGGCCGGCTGCTCAACCGTGAACTCATCAGGGAAGGGTGGGCACTGGTTTATCGGCGTTTTGATTTTCGGCTTAAAGACGATTTTCTAAGGGAGGAAGTCGCAGCACGAGGTGCCGGCCGTGGCCTTTGGGCTAAAGAGTAGATGGACAAAGAAAAAAGGACTTAGCCGCCAGCGACTAAGTCCTTGATTTTTTGGTGGAGCTGAGCGGGATCGAACCGCTGGCCTATGCATTGCGAACGCATCGCTCTCCCAGCTGAGCTACAGCCCCAAACGGGAGTTAAACTACACAAAGTGCTTTCTGCTGTCAACCGAAAGAGAAGGGCGATTGACTCTTTTGCCACCATCTGCTACAAATTTTTTCACTTAAAATCGTACGGTGCCCGTTAACTCGGGAGAATAGGGAAGAGGGTGCAACCCCCTCGCTGCCCCGCAACTGTAAGCGGTGACGAAAGCCGAAGATAAGCCACTGTCTGCTACGGACGGGAAGGCGCGGCGATTAGGACGACCCGTAAGTCAGGAGACCTGCCGTAACGACGTTTCACGAACCCTGCTCGGGATGGGGTGCGCCGCTTATTTGACGCCCCGACCGTGTATCGTGTCGGGTTTTTTTGTTGTCGCGCCGCGTCGCCGCAAAGGATGATTGCATGATCCAAGGGTGTTTGCAGGTCTATACCGGCAAAGGTAAAGGCAAGACGACAGCCGCGGCCGGTCTTGCTGCCCGCGCCCTCGGGCACGGTCGGCGCGTCCTTTGGGTGCGGCTGCTCAAACCGGCAACCCTGCAGGGAGGTGAGTTGGCCAGCCTCAGCCGCCTCCCCGGTTTTGAACTTTTGGATGCCGGGATCGGCGTGATCGCCGGCACTGCTCCGACAGAGGAAGTTGCGGCCAGTGTGCAGCGGGTCTTTGCTGTGGCCCGGCAGCGGATTGCCGCTGACGCTTTCCATCTGGTCATCTTCGACGAAATCAACGGGGCGGTGCGGCGTGGCGTTTTACCCCTTGTTGAGCTCCTTGACCTCCTAGATCATCGGCCGCCGACCCTGGAGATCGTCCTCACCGGGCGCGATGCGCACCCGCAAGTTCTCCTTCGCGCCGATCTGGTGACGGAGATGATGGCAATCAAACATCCCCTGGCGCAGGGCATTGCCGCCCGGGCGGGAATCGAGTACTAACAATGGCGGAACTGATCCTGATCACCGGCGGCACTCGCTCCGGCAAGAGCGCTTTTGCCCAGCGCTGCGCCGAAGCTCATGCCGGCTCCCTCCTTTACGTCGCTACGGCGACGATCGCAGATAGCGAAATGGCGGCCCGCATTTTCCGGCATCAGCAGGTACGGGGCGAGCGTTGGAACCTTCTCGAAGAACCGTGCGACCTTTGTGGCCGCTTGCCGGCAGCGGCGGCGGGGCAGGGGGCGATCCTCCTCGATTGCGTGACGCTGTGGATCACCAATCTCCTCTTTGCTCATAACGAAGAGCCGACCGCCGTCCTCGCCGAAGTCCGGCGCTTCATCGCCTGTCTTGCTGCCATTGATGCCCCGGTTTATCTCGTCAGCAATGAAGTCGGCGGTGGTATCGTTCCTGAGAATCGTCTCGCCCGCCTCTTTCGTGACCTCGCTGGCGAAGTCAATCAAGAGCTGGCAGCGGCGGCAAACAGCGCCTGGCTGGTCGTGGCCGGCTTGCCACTGCGCCTGAAGTAATTATTCCACTCCTACTAAGGATCTAACCGATGAATCCCCATTCCCTGCAAGCTGTCCTTAATACCATCAAACCGGTCGATAAAAAATTGATCGCCGAAGTTCAGGCCCGTCTCAACAGTCAGGCCAAACCGAAAGGCTCTCTCGGCCGCCTTGAAGAGTTTGCGCGCCGTTTTGTTGCCATCACCGGGCGGGAGGATGTCCGCAGGAAAGTCATCTTTACCTTTGCCGGCGATCACGGCATTACTGAGGAGGGGGTCAGTGCCTTCCCCAAAGAGGTGACGCCGCAGATGGTCCTCAACTTTGTCAGCGGCGGGGCGGCGATCAACGCTTTAGCCAACCATGCCGGTGCCGAGGTTGTCGTCGTCGATATGGGAGTCGATTACGACTTCGCGCCGATCGCCGGACTTCTCAACAAGAAGATCGCGAAAGGGACGGCCAATTTTGCCAAGGGGCCGGCGATGAGCCGTAAGGAGGCGATTGCGTCACTGGAAGCGGGGATCGAACTCGCCTTTTCCAGTCGTGATGCCGGCATCGACCTTCTCGGCACCGGTGACATGGGGATCGGCAATACCACCCCGTCGGCAGCGATTGCCGCGCTCCTCACCGGGCGGTCGGTGGAGCAGGTGACCTTTCGTGGTACCGGTATCGACGACCCGACCCTTGCCCATAAGGTCGCGATGATCAAAGCGGGGATTGCCCTCAATCAACCGGACAAACATGATCCTATCGATGTTTTGGCCAAGGTCGGCGGTTTTGAAATCGGCGGCATCGCCGGCTTGATCCTCGGTGCGGCGGCAGCGGAGATTCCGGTGCTGGTCGACGGCTTCATCTCCACCGCCGGCGCCTTGATCGCTTCGGAGCTCCATCCTCACGTCAAGGATTACATCTTTTGCGCCCATCAGTCGGTGGAGATCGGCCATCGTCATATGCTGGAGATGCTCGGGCAGAAGCCGATGCTCGATCTGGAGATGCGTCTCGGCGAAGGGACCGGTGCGGTCCTGGCGATGACCTTGATTGAAGCGTCGCTGCGCGGACTGCGGGAAATTCGCACCTTTGAAGAGGTCGGCGTAAGCAAGGCCAGCCAATAATGAAGGGAATACGCGGTGAGCTGCGCCAGGCCCTGCTCTTTCTCACTGTCCTGCCACTGCCGGCTTCAGCGGGGAGTGCGCAGCAACTCGGCCGGTCGATGGCTTACTTCCCGCTGGTTGGACTCGGGCTCGGACTCCTTCTGGCGGGCGTTCACTATGTGTTGCTGATCTTTTTCCCTCCCTCCGTTTGTGCCCTCCTCGTATTGCTGTTGCTGATCTATGCCACCGGTGCCTTGCATCTCGACGGCGTCGCCGATACCGCTGACGGGATGTATGGCATCCGCGACCGCGCCAGCCGGCTGCGGATCATGAAGGACAGCCGGGTCGGGGCGATGGGGGTGGTGGCCCTCCTTTGCCTCCTCCTGCTGAAGGTCGTGACCCTGACCGCTATTCCGCCCGCAGTGCGCTGGCAGGTGCTGATCGCGCTGCCGGTCGTCGGCCGCTGGATGATGGTGGCGCTGGCGGTCCTTGCCCCCTACGCCCGCAGCGAAGGCGGAACCGGCAGCGTCTTTGTCGAAGCCGCGGGCCGCCGTGAACTCTTGATCGCAACATTGATTCTTGCTGCCGTCCTGCTTGGTTTCTTCCACCTCTGGGGATTGACCCTGCTTGCCGCCCTGATTCTGGCCGTTATCGCCCTCGAACGCTACTTTAGAGTGCGCCTGGGTGGAGTGACCGGCGATATTCTCGGGGCGGTCTGCGAATGGAGTGAAGCCGTCTTTCTTCTCCTTGCTTCGGCCGCATACTTTCACCGCTAACTTCAGGAGAGCAACGCATGCAAAAGACCCGTATCTATCTGATACGCCATGGACAGGTGGCCGGCTATGAAGAAAAGCGCTATAACGGTCATGCTGATGTCTCTTTGACCCCGGAAGGGGAGGCGCAATTCGGTCTGCTGCAATTGCGCTTGAAGAAGAAGGCGATCCGCGCGGTCTACAGCAGCGATTTAAGTCGCTGTCTGTATGGTGCCCGCCTTCTCGCCGCCAGTCACGATCTGGAGGTGCAGGGCGATGCGCAGCTGCGCGAGCTCAATATCGGTAACTGGGAAGGGAAGACCTGGGCGGAGTTGCAGGAGCTTTATCCGCAAGAGTGGCAGGCGCGGCTGGATGATATCGTCAACTACCGGGTACCGCAGGGAGAGAGTCTCAGCGATCTGGCAGATCGCGTCCGGCCGGTGATCGCTCGCATTGCCGCCGCCCATCGTGGCGAAGAGGTGGTGGTTGTCGCCCATGGCGGCACCAATCGCGTTATTCTCCTCGACGCCATCGGTGCCCCGCTGTCCTGCCTTTTTGCCATCGAGCAGAACTACGGCTGTCTCAATATCATCGATTACTACGCCGACGGCAATGCCGTGGTGCAGTTGTTGAACGGCTGATCCATGCAGACTTTCGTGATCGCCGCCCCGGCTTCGGGGAGCGGCAAGACCACCATCACCCTCGCACTCCTGGCCGCGCTGCGTCGGCGCGGACTGGAGGTGGCGCCCTTCAAGGTCGGGCCGGACTTCATCGATCCTGGCCATCATGCTGCCGCCAGTGGCCGGGTTTCCCGTAATCTCGATGCCTGGATGTGCGGCGAAGACGGAGTGCCGCGCAGTTTTGCCCTGGGCTGCGCCGGCGCTGAGGTGGCGGTGGTTGAAGGGGTGATGGGGCTCTTTGATGGTGCTGATGGAGGAAGTGAGGCAGGGAGTACTGCTGCCGTTGCCAAGCTCCTGGGTGCTCCGGTCATTCTGGTGATCGATGCCAAGGGGCAGGCGCGCAGCGTGGCCGCTTTGATCAAAGGGTTTGCGGAGTTCGATCCTGCTTTAGATGTCGCCGGCATCATTCTCAATCGGGTCGCCAGCCCGCGCCACGCTGAACTCCTTCGTGCCGCCCATGCCTCGGTTCCGAGCTTGCCACCGCTGCTGGGAGTGTTGCCGCGGGAGCCGCAGATCGCCCTTCCGGAACGCTATCTCGGTCTGGTGACGGCGGAAGCCGCACCGGAGAATGTCGTCTTTTATGAACGCCTGGCAGAATGGTTTGAGGCCGGGGTTGATGTCGATCGGCTGCTTGCCCTCCCCTCTTTGGCAAAGGGGGGGAACGGGGGATTAAATCTGAACGAAATCCCCCTCGCTCCCCCTTTGCTAAAGGGGGAAGACAGAGTGCGCATCGCCGTGGCGCGCGATGAAGCCTTCTCTTTCTGCTATCCGGAAAATCTTGAACTGCTGGAGGCGGCCGGTGCCGAGATCGAATTTTTCTCACCGCTGCGCAATCATCATCTGCCGGCCGGGATCAGCGGCGTTTACTTTCCCGGCGGTTACCCGGAACTTTACTCTCCCCAACTCGCCGCCAATCTCACCCTCCTTCAGGCGATTCGTGATGCTGCCAGTGCCGGCATGCCGATTTATGCTGAGTGCGGCGGCCTGATCTATCTCAGCGGCGGGGTGGCTGGCGCCGCTATCGACCACTTTCAGCCCTTCGTCGCTCTTTTTCCGGCTTGGGCGCGGATGTTGCCGCAACGCAAAGCCCTCGGTTACCGTCAGGTCACCTTCCGTTTCGATACCATCCTGGGGCCGGCGGGGACGGTCGCCCGCGGTCATGAGTTCCACTACTCGGAGGTGGCGATCGCTCCGGAGGTGCCGCGCTCCTACGCTGTCAGCCGCGCTGACGGGCAAATCCTCGAGGATGAGGGCTATGTCCTTAACAACGTTCTCGCCTCTTATGTTCATCTCCACTTCGCCAGTCATCCAGCGCTCGCCGTTAACCTGGTTGAGAGCTGTCGCCGCTGGAACGGCCCTTGAGGCCGGTTTCGGCCCGTTTCGCAGCGCCGGGCGGAGGCCGCTTCGGCCGCTCCTTCGTCTTTGCCGGGCTGATCAAGGTGCTGCGCGCCGATGCTCTCGCTGAGGTTGCTCCGGCCTTTGCCGCGCTGGAGGCGGCGGTGGCTGCCGGCTGCCATGCGGCCGGTTTTGTTGCCTACGAAGCGGCGCATGCTTTCAATCCCGATCTCCCGATCGGCGACCTTCCGCAAACTCCCCTCCTGTGGTTTGCCATCTTTGCAGAGCGCCGGGAAGA
>DIKR01000036.1:0-2476 GCA_002424625.1 Desulfuromonadaceae bacterium UBA5613 | reverse complement strand
TATCAGGTCAACTACACCCTGCGCCAGCGCTTTCCGGCTCCGGACGATGCCGCGGCTCTCTTCTCCGCCCTTTGTCAAACCCAGCAGGCGCCCTTTTGTGCCCACATCGAGACCGGCGAACTGGCGATCGTCTCGGCTTCGCCCGAACTCTTCTTTGCCCGTGAGGGAGAGACAATCGTCATGCGGCCGATGAAGGGGACGGCCCAGCGCGCTGCCGAGAGTTCGGCGGATTGCGCGGTCCGGTCCGCGTTAGCCGCCAGTCCCAAAGAGCGCGCCGAGAATCTGATGATCGTCGATCTGGTACGGAACGATCTGTCGCGCCTTGCTGTTACCGGTTCAGTGCAGGTCGAGAGTCTCTTCGATGTCGAAACCTATCCGACCGTCCATCAGCTGACCTCGACTGTGAGTGCGCAGCTGGCACCAGCGACCACGACATTCCAGCTCTTTGCCGCCCTCTTCCCCTGTGGTTCGGTGACCGGCGCACCGAAGCGTCGTACCATGGAGATTATCCGCGATCTGGAAGTCGCACCTCGTGGCATTTATTGCGGTGCCATCGGTTTTGTTTCGCCGCAGGAGAGTGTCTTCAGCGTCGCGATTCGCACTGTTGTGATCGATCATGCAAGTGGAGAGGCTGAGCTCGGCATCGGCAGCGGCGTCACCGCGGATTCGTCGTGCGCCGCCGAATACGCCGAATCCTTTGCCAAGAGTCGGTTTCTTGACATGGACCCCACCCCGTTTTCTCTCGTCGAAAGCCTGCGCCGCCAGGAGCAGGGGGGCTATTTCCTGCTGGAGCGGCACCTGCAACGTCTCGCCGCTTCGGCTGAATATTTCTCTTTTCCCTGGAATCGTACTGCCATTCTGACGGAGCTGCAGCAATGCGATGCCGAGCTCCAGGGTGCGCACAAAGTCCGTCTCCTCCTTGACAAAGACGGGACAGTGACGCTGCGCGTCGAACACCTCTTGCCTGTATCTCGTCGTTCCCCCCTCAAGATGCTTCTTTCGCCGCAGCGAGTGCAGCGCGATGACCCTTTCCTTTTCCATAAAACGACCCGCCGTGACCTTTACAACGCCGAGCGTGCCCGTTTTCCCGGCGTGGATGAAGTTCTTTTTTGCAATGAAGACGGGGAGGTGACAGAAGGGAGCATTTACAATCTTGTTCTTCGTCAGGGAGGGCGACTACTGACGCCGGTGTTGGCGTGCGGCCTGTTGCCGGGGACGCTGCGGGGTGAACTGCTGGGGCAGGGGATTTTGAGCGAAGCGGTGATTACGGTCGGGGATTTACGGGGAGCGGAAGGATTATGGCTGATCAATTCCGTGCGCGGCTGGCGGCGGGCGGTGCTGGTTGAAAGCGAAGAATGAAAATGCGAAGAGCAGTCTCTCTGCCCCTCTCTAGCGGAAGATCAACGCTTGTGCAATCCTGTTGTCGTTGTTTTGTGCCACGCCACGGATTATTGCAATTTTAACCACCAAAGGTTATATTTAAGTATAATTTTTAAGGAGAGGTGGACTATGTACACAACAAACCTTCGTAAGGTAGGCGGTTCGGTCATGCTGGCCGTACCGCCGGCAATTCTCGATATTCTCCACTTACATGCCGGCGCAACAGTTGGTCTGGCTGTAGATCACGGTCGCCTGGTGATTGAACCAGCACTTCGACCGAGATACAGTCTAGACGAACTGCTGGCTCAATGCGATGCATCAGCTGAGATCAGTACAGAAGATCGCGGCTGGCTGGATAGCAAGCCAGTCGGCAGTGAGCTACTGTAATGGAGCGCGGTGATATTTATCTGGTATCGCTCGACCCGACTTCAGGCCATGAACAGATGGGGACTCGGCCCGTCCTGATTGTTTCTCCTTCGGCCTTCAACCGTCTAACAAAAACGCCTGTCGTTCTGCCCATTACCAGCGGAGGTAATTTTGCACGTACGGCTGGCTTTGCCGTATCGCTGATTGGGGCCGGAACAAAAACAACGGGCGTCATCAGATGTGACCAGCCTCGTGCGCTCGATTTAGCCTCGCGTTCTGGTCATAAGCTGGAGAGTGCTCCGGAGGCGATCATGGATGAAGTCCTGGCTAAGTTAGCCACAATCTTCGAGTGACTGACGTTCCGGGCTGAGTCTGCAACAAGCCTGACAAGCCATCCAGAGTCTGGTCAGCCAACTTCTTCAAGTCAATGACCGTGCATTTTGATCATCGGATATGGCACTGAAACCGTTGTCTTCCCATGGGCAGCGGTTTTCAAGTTCGTTGAAACGGCAAACAGCAGAAAGCGGGTGCCTCCTCACGGAAACACCCGCTTTCTGCTGTTAACAGATTTGTGACTTTACTACAGAATAATCAGCGGGATTGGCCGAAGAGGGCTTTGAGGTCTTCGTTGACGATCTGCGCGTGTCCATGTGTCGACGACGCATTGGCCAGATAAATGTCCCGGATCTTCGGGTCGCTGATTTGCGCGGCGGTTTCGCGCAACGACTTT
>DIKR01000100.1:479-8479 GCA_002424625.1 Desulfuromonadaceae bacterium UBA5613 | reverse complement strand
CAGACGATTTCGAGGAGATAACCGTGATCTTCAAAGAACTCCACCGCCTTGGTGAGGGTGTCGAGAGTCACCGCATTAAGGACGATCACCCCTTCGGCCTTGAGACGTTTGTCGAGGAAGTTGACGATTTCTTCGAGATTGCCGCCGGAACCACCGATAAAGACCCGGTCAGGATCGGGAAGTTCTTCCAGACCCTCGGGGGCGTAGGCTTCGACAAGTTGCACGTTACGGGCCACGAACTTCTTGAGGTTTTCGCGCAGATGGATCAACGCCTGAGGGTTCTTCTCGATGGCGAAGAGTTTGCCGTTGGGGAGGAGATTGCTCGCTTCGATAGAGATCGAGCCGCTGCCGGCACCGATGTCCCAAAGGACGAGATCATCCTGCAGCGCCAGTTTGGCGAGGGTGACGGCGCGAACTTCCTGCTTGGTGATGAGCTTTTTTACCGAGGCGAATTCGTCATCATGGATACCGAGCAGCGGATATTGCTGTAAGGTCGGCTCCCAGACCTTGATGAAGATGACAATATTGAGGGGGGCTGCGGGCAGTTCCAGCAATCCCTTGACGTCAGTGCGGGTAAACTTTTCATCGCTCAGACCGAGGCTTTCGCAGAGCCAGACCACATAACCTTCGGCACCGCGGGCGAGGAGTTCGGCCGCGATCACGGCCGGCGTATTTTTTTCATCCGTGAGGACGGCGGCTTTCTCGGCGGCAACGATGCGGTCGATTGTTCCTTTGAGACCGCGGCCATGCACCGAAACAAAGATGGCATCGTCCCAGGGTTCTTTGATCTGGGCAAAGGCGTACTGGACACTGGTAACGTTGGGAAGGATTTCGATCCGTTCTTTGGGGAGGTTGCGCAACAAAAAGCGAGCGATGCCGAAAAAGTTGGGATCGCCGGAGGCGAGGATAACGACCCGCTGTTCGCTGTGGCGCAGGAACTCCAACACTTCCGGGAGGCTCGGCAGCTCGCGCTTTTCACCCTTAAAATCAGTGAAGATATCGAGATGGCGTTGATGCCCGAGCAGCAGGTCAGCAGCGGCGATGACGTCCCGCGCCTTGCTGCCGAATCCTTCCCAGCCAGTGATACCGGCGCCGACGAGATAGATCTTTTCCTGGGCCATAATTGCCTCCATCCGTATATTCATTTATCTATTAATTGAGTCTTCTTTTCAATAAACCCGCCGCCAGAGCTGCCGGTTCCCGGCTTTTTCCAAGAGCACCTCGACCGTGCGCACTCCGTCGTTGACCTGGGCAACGCTGCGGATCTGGTAGAACTGACTGTTCACAGCGATGTCGACATTGCGATTCAAGGCTGAATAGGTCACGATGCCAAGGACTTCCTGCACTTCTGTCAACGATTTAAAAGGTTTTTCCTGGCGTCGCTCCAACAGCTGATCGATAGCGCCAGGGGTGACATCACTATCCCAGATCAAGAGAAGATCTTTGCCGGCGCTGTTAAGATTGAGCCGGCCCACTCCGGCAACAGTGACATGCGGTGTCAGTTTTTGTACGATCTCCGGAGTAAATCCTTTCACCAGCAGCAGCTCGTCGACGGTATCGAGCGGACCATCCTTGCTCGCCAGCGGCGACGCCAGCCCCTGATACCAGGAATTTTCCGCCCCGCGCGGCGAGGTTGCTTGATTGCGGTCGATCCAGTCGATCAGGGCATCACTGAGAGCGTCAGGATCATCAATCTCCAGATGGGTCAGGAGTCGGCGCAAACGATCACGCATGAGCGGATTCGGATTCTCACCGAGGTTATCGACAACCTTGTTGAGATTAAAGCGGCCATCCGCATCAACGATACTGATCGAAACCGTCGCTTCTTCGCTGACCGGATAAGAAGGAATCCCCACCCCCCACATCTCGCTCGGCGTGTCATATTCATTCTTATCCATCCAGAGCAGCTGCCGTCCGACCTCTACCCCGCCCCGCGCCAGATAATAGGCGCGATTGCTGTCACGAAAGGTCTCGGTCAAACGCAGATCGACGAGGGTAGAAAAAGCCCAGTCGGTGAGGAGCGCCGAAAGGAGGGCGACAACAACGAGAACGAGGAGGAGAACGGCACCGCGCTGATTGCGAAGACTCATTGCGCATTCTCCGGGAGATCGAAAATGCCGCGCAGTATTGTCTCGCGATTCTCCGCATCAAGGAGGGTGATCGTTAGCTCCACCAACTGCGGCAGGGTGTTGCTCCCTTCCGCCGACCAATTTTCCACCCAGCCGTTAGCGCCGTAAAAACGCCAGAGGACACTCTTGACATTGCCGCTCAAGGGGTAGGAGCTGCTGTCAAGACGGTCGCGAAGATGATACGGCTCTTCACTGCGGACGAGATAAAGGCGGTCACTGGCACTACCATCCATCGGTTGCAAGCCGTAGCGCAGGGCCGCCATGCCGCCGCGGCCGGTCGCCGCCAGGGTCGTCGAGGCGGTAGCAAAACGGAGCTCGGGCCGGCCGTCGCGATCCGTCGTTGCCAAAAAGAATTTGCTCCCCGTCGCCGGAATCCAGGCGCCGCGCAGTTCGCGGCCGAGGCGCTCAAAGAGGACCCGCCCGATCTGGGCCGTTTCACTCTCGGCCAGCACCTGCTGCCGGGCAGTAAAAACGGCAGTAAAGACCCCGTAGATCGAGGTGAGGACAATGGTGGTAAGGCTGACCGCGATCAGCACCTCGATGAGAGTGAAGCCGGCGCAACGTTTCATAATGAACTGCTATCGCGGACAAAGGAGGTCAGCGTCACTGCTTCATTGCTTCCGATCTCCCCCCACTTAACCGTCAAATCGATACGCCGCACCGATGGGAGGGGAGTGTCGAGCCAGACGCTTTGCCATTGGAACCGTTCGTCAGGAGGGGGGAAATCGCCACTTTCATCCTGACGGCTGTTCTCGTTGCGGGCCGCAACCTCGATCTCGGCGAGGCGGCCCTGGGCGAGAATGGTGGCGCGGGTGGTCTGCTGCAAGCGATCGTGCACCGCCAGCGAGCGATTGCCGAGGCCGAGGAGAACGGTCACCGCCACCGCGACAATCGCCGTGGCGATCATCACTTCGAGGAGGGTGAAGCCGCGCATAGATCCCTCAGAATTCACGATAGCCTTCATAAACCTCGGCACTGCCGGTATAAGAAAGGAGACGGATGGTCAAAATCTGGCGGTCCGAACTTTCGAGATGTATAACCGTCTGCGGCAGCCAGCCGGTCGGCGAGATCGTCAGAGTCGTTACGCCGCTGCTTACCTTCTCCTGCCCGGCCACCGCCACATCGAGAAGCTTGGCGCCGGAGGGAAGTTTGGTTTCCTCGGCCAGGCCCTTGACTGCGACTATTTCGTTACTGTTATTGAGGGTACGGGGACGCAAGGCATTGGCGTCAAGATCAAAGAACAAGCGATGCTCTCTACCGCTCAGGGCCGCCTCATTGTAAAGAAACTTGATCGTCCCGGCAATCCGCCGCGCGCCGCGTTCCGGGCCGCCGGCACCGATGTCCGGAAGACGGGGGATGACCAGCGACGAAAAGAGGGCAATAAGAAAAAGGACCACCATCAATTCGATGAGGGTGAAGCCGCGTGCTGCGCCGATATTAAGTGAACTGTAGGAGCTGGCTCCAGCCTGCGATGATCGCGAGCTGGAGCTCGCTCCTACATGTTGTTTAGCCACCGGAGTCATGGTCCGCCGCGTGGTGCTCAGTCGAGCTTCCAGCTTTCGATGTCGGCATTATTCCCCTCACCGCCGGCTTCGCCGTCAGCGCCGAGCGAGATGAGATCAAAATCGCCATGGATGCCGGGGGAGAGGTAGACGTACGGCGTCCCCCAGGGATCGGTCGGAACCCGCTTCAGATAGCCACCCTCCGGATATTTGGCCGGGATACGACCGATCGTCGGCTTACTCACCAGTGCCGCCAGGCCCTGTTCGGTCGTCGGGTAGAAGCCGCTATCGAGTTTGAACAGCCCCAGGGATTGCTCAATCCCTTTGATATCGGTGGCCGCCTTGGTTATGCGCGCTTCATCGGGGCGGCTGAGAAGTTTGGGAACTACGAAAGCGGCGAGGATACCGAGGATGACAACGACGACCATGATTTCGATAAGGGTGAAACCGCGGTTGTTTTGGTGTTTTTTCATACAAACCCCTTGTCTGTAGGGGCACAGCATGCTGCGCCCGATTCTTCATTTTCAAATACCACAAAACGGGCGCAGCATGCTGCGCCCCTACTTCATCCCCTGACTCGCTTCGAAGATCGGCAGGAGGATGGCCATGACGATGAAGCCGACGGCGCTCCCCATAATCAGGATCATCAGCGGTTCAAGAAGGGACAAAAGGCGATTAATCGCCATGTCGACCTGCTGCTCGTAGGTATCGGCGACCCGCAGCAGCATGGTTTCGAGCTCGCCGCTCTTTTCACCGACGGCGATCATCTGCGTTACCATTGCCGGTAGAAGCTTGGAGCGGCGCAGTGGCTCGGCCAGCCCCTCCCCTTCGCGTACTGCCATACTCGTCTCGGCCAGGGCGCGTTGCAGGACGCGGTTACCGACGAGTTGCCGGGCGATCTCCAAGGCCTTGAGCATCGGCATGCCACTCTGCAGCAGAGTCGCCAGAGTGCGGGTCAACCGGGCCGAAGCAACCTGGGTATTGAGGCGGCCAAAAAGAGGGAGTTTGAGGGCAATCGTATCGCGCCGCAACTGTCCCTCGGAGGTGCGCAGATAGCGGGTGAGGAGCACGAAGCCGATCGTCAGCAGGATGAGGAGGACCCAGCCGTAGCTACTCAGAAAATGGCTGACACCGATGAGAAGACGGGTCGGCAGCGGCAGCGCCTGGCCGAGATCTTCGATCATCCGGGTAATCTTGGGGACAACGAAAGCAACGAGAAAGATCAACACCGAACCACCGACCACCGCCATCAGCAGCGGATAGGTAATCGCCGCAAGGATGCGGCCGCGCAACTTCGCCTGGTCTTCAAGGAAATCAGCAAGCCGTTCCAGGGTCAGCTCGAGGGTGCCGCTGCTTTCACCGACCTGAATCATATTAACGAAAAGGTCGGAGAAGATGCGGGGATGACGGCTCAGTGCGACATGCAGGGATTCTCCCTGAATCACCGCTTCACGCGACAGCGCCAGTGCCCGAGCAAAATGGACGTTTTCCACCTGGCCGCCGACGGTCGCCAGGGTTTCGTCGAGCGTCAGACCGGCGCTGAGCAGGACGGCGATCTGCCGCGTCGCCATCGCCAGTTCATCGACGGCGACCTTTTGCCGGGAAAATCCGCCGAGAAGTCCCTTGCTCCCGCCGTTGGTTTCCTTCACCTCTGTGGCGTAAATCCCTTCCTCGCGCAGCTTGGCAAGGACGGCACGCCGCCCCGCCCCTTCGACGCTGCCGTTGACTTTGCGGCCATTGGCGTCAAAGCCGGCGTAATCAAAGAGGGGCATTCTAGACTTCCTCCTGAGTGACGCGCAGCACCTCTTCAAGGGTGGTCTCGCCGGCTGCGGCTTTGGCCAGACCGGCATCCCGCAGTGACTTCATCCCCTTGCGCTGTGCTGCCGCCTTGATCGTCGCGGCATCCTTGCGCGCCAGCAAAAGCTCGCGGGTCTCCTCCTCGACCGGAAGGAGTTCGTAGATACCGCTGCGGCCGCGGTAGCCGAGCCCCATGCAGCGTTCGCAACCGCGCCCGCGGTAATAAAGGGCGCCATCGTCGGGAAGACCGGCATCGGCCAGCAGATTGGACGAGGGGCGATAAGATTCGCGGCAGTGCGGGCAGATTTGTCGCACCAGACGCTGGGCGATAATGCCGACGATCGAGGAAGCCGCCAGAAAGGGTTCGATCCCCATCTCGACGAGACGGGTGAGGGCGCCGGCCGCATCGTTGGTATGCAGGGTGGAAAAGACCATGTGGCCGGTAAGGGCGGACTGAACGGCGATCTCGGCAGTCTCGGCATCGCGAATCTCGCCGACCATGATGATATCGGGATCCTGGCGGAGGATGGAGCGCAGACCGTTGGCAAAGGTCAGATCGATCTTGGCGTTGACCTGAATCTGGCCGACGCCGGGGAGCTGGTACTCGATGGGGTCTTCGACGGTGATGATATTCTTTTCACGATTATTGAGGCGGGTCAGGGCGGCATACAGGGTCGTCGTCTTGCCGGAGCCGGTGGGGCCGGTGACAAGGAAGATGCCATGACTCTTGCGGATCATGGCATCGAGCTGGCGGAGGAGGTCAGGGGCAAGGCCGATATCTTCGAGTTGCAGGACCTGACTGCCGTGATCAAGAAGTCGCAGCACCACCCGTTCGCCAAAGGCGGTCGGCAGGGTCGAGACGCGGACATCGACATCCTTGCCGGCGATGCGGACGCGAAAGCGGCCATCCTGGGGGAGGCGCTTCTCGGCGATATTCAGGGCGCCCATGATCTTGATACGCGAAACAATGGCAGCATGCGATTTATGCGGCGGCCGCAGTGCTTCGTAGAGGATGCCGTCAATGCGGTAACGGACGATGAGCTCGCTTTCGAAGGGCTCGATATGGATATCGCTCGCCCGCTCTTTGTACCCCTGGGTGATGAGGCTGTTGACAAAGCGGATGACCGGCGCTTCGTCGGAGACATCAAGGAGATCTTCCGGTTCCGGCGCGCGGCTGTCATTGTCGCCGGCGGCAATCTCTTCGACCATCTCTTTCGCCCCTTCGGAGCGGCGTTCGAAGTCGCGATTGATGGCGCGGAGAATTTCATCGGCCGGGGCAATGACCGGAATAATCCGCTCACCGATGAGGATGGCGAGATCATTGAGCGGCCGGCTGTCGTAAGGGTCGGCGACAGCGAGGCGAAGCCCTCCTTCCTGCCGGCCAAGGGGGAAGATGCGGAGATCCTTGAGATAGGCGAGGCTGAGGCGGTTACCGAGATCGGCCAGTGACGCTTCGGGTGGTATCGTTTCCTGCAGGGGCAGACCACTCTGGCGTGCCAGTGCTCGGGCAAGCTGCAGCGGGGTAATGCTCTTCTGGCTCAGCAGGAGTTCGCCGAGACGCCGTCCCGGTTTGGCTTGTTGCTGAGCGAGGACGGCATCGCGGCTGCTCGCGGAGAGATCGCCGGCGGCAACCAGGAGATCACCGAGCAGAACCCACTCACTCATTGGGGAGCGTCTCCGGGTTGGTCAGTGGTGGTATCGAGAATTCACCCGGCATCTCTGCCTGGGGAGGAGGAACCTCACTCTGCTGCGCGATCCCGTCCATCAGTTCACTGGCAAAACGGTTCTTCTTGAGTGCATCCTTCATCTCGGCTTGCTGAAAACGGTTCATCGCGCCATGGCTGTTGCGGGTAATGGCGATCAGGTCATCATCATCGCGGATAATATACGGGGTGATGAAGATGAGCATATTCGTTTTCTTCTCCACCGTCGCCTTGCGCTTGAAGAGCCAGCCGAGAAGAGGGATGTCCCCAAAGAGAGGGACCTTGGTGGTCACCTCCTGGGTGCTGTTACCGATCAGTCCGCCGAGAACCACGGTCTTACCGTCCTGAGCCACAACCGTATTCTGCAACAACCGTTTGGTGAAGGTCGGGCCGACCTGATTAACGTCACCAACGCTGTTGGAAGCGATATCGGTCGTCTCCTGGAAGACCTTGAGCCGCACCAGCTTTCCTTCGGTGATCTGCGGCGTAAAGCGCAAGGTCAAGGCGACGTCTTTCCGCTCCACCGAGACGCTCTGGTTCAGATCGCTGCTTGCCCCACTCGTCAGTCGCGAAGTAATGATCGGCACATTCGAGCCAACGATGATCTGGGCTTCCTCGTTATCGAGTGTGAGGAGGCGCGGGGCGGCGAGAATGTTAATGTCCGAGTTGGTTTTGGAAAGGCTGATCAACGCCGAGAAGGCCGGGACTCGTATGACGGTACCGTCGGCGGCGGTAACATCAATCAGATTGAAGATTCCTCCCGCAACGATCCCTTCGACGGTTTGCGTCAAGAGGCTGGGGATACCGGCAGAATTCGGCGCAAAGTTGCCGAGGCCGGGAGAGACCTGATTGCTGGTTCCGAAGAGGAC
>DIKR01000100.1:0-312 GCA_002424625.1 Desulfuromonadaceae bacterium UBA5613 | reverse complement strand
CGGTGATCGTCACCGGTTCGGTCGGGCCGGTTGCTTGTCCCGGCGCGACCTTGGTCTTGCGTACCCCGGAGATAATTTCGTTGAGGGTCTTGGCCAACGATTCCGCGTCGGCGTTTTCCAGGTAAAAGACATTGATATTGGAGCGACCGCTGCTCTCCTTACGATCGAGACTGCGCACCAGCGTGCGAATCGTCTCCAACTCATCTGCTTCGGCCATAACGATAATAGCGTTGGCTCGGGGATAAGCCAGGACCTTGCCGGTCGCAGTCGGGGCGCGGGCGGCGCCCCGTCCGGTGCGCGGCGCAGCGCCCG
>DIKR01000060.1 GCA_002424625.1 Desulfuromonadaceae bacterium UBA5613 | reverse complement strand
CCGAGGAGATGCTGACCAAGGTGCTAGCGGGGACGAGGTTTGCGGCGGCCTGGCATGGCAGCCCGCACAATCATGACAAGTTCAAGTCGGAGAAGATCGGCACCGGCGAAGGGGCGCAGGCTTACGGCTGGGGGTTGTATTTTGCCGGGGCACGGGAAGTGGCGGAGTGGTATCGGGACAAACTAAAGGATGATGCAGTGTCAAACGATGAGACATTGCGATTACTTGGAAATAAAAAATTTGATGCACTGATGGACGTTGATATGCTCGGCTTTGATACCGTCAAAGAAGCAGAGGCAGTCATCCGCAAACACCCTGACACCTGGATGGAGATGTACGAAGTTACAGCAGAAGAAGGCGCAAACATCAATCGCCTGGTGAATGCGTACAAAGACAGATATGCCTCCATAAAGGGGTCTCTTTATCAGGTCGAACTGGCCCCGACGGAAGATGAATATCTGTTGTGGGATAAACCCCTGAGTGAGCAGAGCGAGAAAATACAAAAAGCACTAGAGACATACATGCGCGAGACCAATAACTTTGCATGGCGCGACATTGATTCTACCGGAGGATCAATCTACAAAAAACGTACAAGTCAAATTCGCTCTGACAAAGCTGTTTCTGAAGAGCTACACTCCCTCGGTATCCGCGGCATCAAGTACCTGGACGGCACTTCCCGCAGCCAGGGTGAGGGTAATTTCAACTACGTCATTTTCCATGAGGATGACGTGGCGATCACTGCCAAGTATTCCATCCGCTCGGCAGCCGAGAAGATCGATCCGCGCGGGGCACTCGCGAAGATCAAGGACTTTTTGAATCCCCTCGATTATGCCCGGCTGCGCAAGACGGTGATTGCGCGCCGTAATAATGATTTCATTATGGCGCTGGCCGATAACCTCGGCAATCCTTACTGGATCAAGGAGAACAATCCCGCCGCGGGCCCTTTCTACGAAGAAGCCAAGGACCGAGAAGTGACGCGGATGGACAACAACATTCGCATGTTTGGCGGACTGGTCGATAACACCGGTCAGCGCACCACCTGGGAGAAGGTCAAGAGCCTGGGGCAATGGAGCGAGCACACCACCGCCTGGGGCAAACTGCGCAAAGAACAGTACGACGTGCTGAGCGCCGCCCAGAAGGCCGCGTATGATGTCATCCGCTTTGAAGGGGACGCCTACGGCAAGACCTATGCGACCCTGAGCAATGCCCTGCGTAATCCCCGGATCAAGGCGGCCGGGCTCGATGCCCCGACCTTTGCCTTTTACCGGGCCGCGATCAAGGCGGAAGCGGAATCGTTCGAGGAAAAACTGAAGATTGCCGCCGACAACATGGCGGAAGCGGGGATTGACCCGGAAGTGATTCGCGGCCATATCGCCGAATACCGCACTCGCTTTGTCGATCTGGAAGGTTGGGTGCATCGCGATCATGGCGAAGGGGATCATGTGGTGCGGGTTTATCATGCCATTGAGCGCCTCGATTTCACGGCGGACGTGGTGCAGCACCAGGGCAAAGCAACGGACCGGATCCGCCTCAATTACTTCCCTGGAGTGGAACTGTCGCGGACCATCGAGCGAATGACGGAAAACCTCGAGGGGAGCTTTTTGCAGCTCCAGGACGGGGCGATTATCATGCTCTTCGAACAAGGATTGGGGGCGGAGGCGCTGGAGCGCTTTGCTCATATCCCGCTGACCGATAAGGCGGGCAAGGTCAAGCATCAGGTCCTGGTTTACAATCGCTTTGTCGGCAATGAAGCGGAGGCGCGCCAGTTGGCCGCTGAGGTCAACAAGGATCTGGCCACGGCGGCGAAGAAGCCGGCGGATGAAATCCGGAAGTCGACGACCATGCCGCGCAATTATCGCCAGGGGCACAGCTATGACGTGTCATGGAAGTTCTCCGACAAGATCAAGGAAGCGGACTTTCAGGAGCTGAAGACTTCGGACATGAAGCTGGAGCTGATCCTGTCGCAGGCGATCGACAAGGCAGCGACCAAGGAAGGGCTCGACAAGGGCGAGGTCAGCAAGATCCACGAAGCGCTGGTGCAGAACGTGGCGGAAACCCTGCTCGGGCGCGGCGCCGGTCTGTATCAGATCCGCCGGGCGAAATACCTGATTGAAGGGTATGAACAGTCCGGAGCGCTGAAGAAGTACGAGAATTACGTCAACGGCACGGCCGGTCTCTTCAGTAAGGCGCGTTATGCCCTGCGCCAATACAAGAACATGAAACAAGTGCCGGCCAAGCTGCGCACCTGGGCGACCCGCTATGTCTCGGACAGCCTGCGCAACATGGGGAATGCCGACCGCATGTCGGGAAATATCCGCTCGATCGTTTCACTGTGGTTTCTCGGTTTCAACTTCTCATGGATGCTGGTCAACAGCACCCAACCCCTCGTGCTTGGGCAGGCGGAACTGTCGCGCTTTACCAAGGGGGCCGCGCTGAAGATCATGAAGGCGGAGAAAGATATCCTCTTTGGCCGGGTTAGTGAAGAAGAACAGGGGATTCTTAACGAGCACGCCACTATCACTCAGGACCGTGACTCGATGATGGCGGAGATGACCGGCGCCCTCGAAGGGGTGGGCGGCGCGTTCTCGCAAGGACTGCACGCTACCACCTCAGTCGCCATGGCTCTGGGGCAGAAAGTGGAAGTGCTGAACCGTCATACCATGATCCTGGCCGGCTATCGCACCTTCCGCGGCCAGGGGATGAACCGGGAAGAGGCTTACAACAAGGCCCTGGCGGTGAACAGCGCTACCAATATCGATATGGGGCGCTTCAATCTGCCCGCTTGGGCGCGCAAGCCAGTCGGCCGCACTTTCTATTCACTGATGTCTTATATCCACCATATGCTTAACTACCTGTACAACCGCAGCAGCAGCGGCAACCGCAACGATCAGAAAGCGGTGCTACGCCTCCTCTTTGCCATGTTCCTGCTCGGTGGCTTGCCGGCCGGGGTACCAGGGAGTGATGAGCTCGATGAGATGATCAAGAATATCTTCGGGTATTCGCCAAAACTAGCATTGAAAGGCTGGCTGCGCAAACAGGCAAAGAACTACGGCAGCGTCGGCGAGCTGCTGGAATCCTTTGTCTGGCGCGGAGTTCCGGGGATGGCGGGAATTTCCCTGACTGGAGCGACACAGATCCGTTTGCCGATCCTGACCAATATCCTTGGCGGCGACGATATCACCAAGAGCGTGACCGGGCCGGTCGGCGGGTTGGTACAAAAAGGGCTGAATGCCGGCAGCGCCCTGCAAAAAGGCGATTACCTGCGGGCAGCGGAGTTTGCCGCACCGACGGCGCTGGCCAATCCCCTGAGCGGCATGCGCCAGGCCACAACCGGGGTTAAGACCCAGCACGGCAAGCCGGTCCTGTACAAGGGGCAACCGCTGAAGATGACCAAAGGGGAAGCGGCACTGCGGACGATCGGTTTACAGCCGGCCCGGACAGCGGATATCTCGGAACTGCGCGGGGCGCGTTTTGACCTGCAAGGGGAATGGAACGAACGCCGGCAGCTGGCGCTGGACCGTTACCGCACCAATCGCCAACTGAAGATCATTCAGGAATTTAACAAGGGGTTGCGGGACAGCCAGGCGCAGGGGTTGGTCAATCCGATCACCGTGGATTCATTACGGCAGCAGACGAAGCCGAGCAAGAAGCTGACGCAGTGGGAGCGGGACAAGGGGTTTGAGTAAGACGGCTCATGGTGGCGGCGTGGGAGTGACACGCAGCGCAGTGAATTAGAGTAGATCAGTCCCGATTCCAAGACGGAGACTGGCGAATCCGGGGCCTAGAAATTGGATGAAAG
>DIKR01000006.1 GCA_002424625.1 Desulfuromonadaceae bacterium UBA5613 | reverse complement strand
GAATCGGCGAGCGGCCAGACCCTGTATGTCGAGCCGGCGACGGTGCTCGACGCCAACAATGAATTACAGCATCTGCAACGGGAAGAGAAGCGGGAGGAGGAGCGCATCCTGCGCCGTCTTTCGGCGGCAGCCCGCCACTATCGGCCGGCCCTGCTGGAGAATCAGCGCATTCTCACCCGTCTTGATCTTCGCGCGGCGATTGCCCGTTATGCGCGACTGACTGATGCCTGTGCCCCGCAGTTGGTGGCGACGCCGCTTCTCGAGCTGCGCAGCGCCCGTCATCCGCTTTTGCTGATCGATCCGGCCGGTTCGCCGCGCAACATGGTAGTGGTGGCGATCGATCTCCTCCTTGGTGAGGAAAGTGATACGCTGGTGGTTAGCGGCCCCAATACCGGCGGCAAGACCGTGGCCCTGAAGACGGCGGGATTGCTGTTGACCATGGTGAAGGCGGGGCTGCCGATCCCCTGTTCCCCGGCGAGCCGGGTCCATCTCTTTGCCCGCCTCTTTGCCGACATCGGCGATGAGCAGAGTCTGGAGCAGAGTTTGTCGACCTTTTCCGGGCATCTGGTGCGGCTGCGCGAGATACTGACGGCGGCGGATAGTGATTCTCTCGTCCTGCTCGACGAGGTTGGCACCGGCACCGACCCGAGTGAAGGGGGAGCGCTGGCGCTGGCCATCCTCGATACTCTGCGGGAGCGGGGGGCGCGGGTCATGGTCACCACTCATCTCAATCTCGTCAAGGGCTATGCCCAGCTTCATCCCGGCGTCAGCAACGCGGCGGTCGAGTTCGATCATCAGACCCTGGCGCCGGCCTATCGCCTGCACTACGGGATTCCCGGTGCCAGTAACGCCATGACCATCGCCCGCCGTCTCGGTTTGCCGGAGGATGTTCTGGCGCGGGCGGAAGCTTATCTCGGCGATGACGAACGTGCCGGCTTGCAGGTGATGGAAGAGTTGAATCTCCTCAAGCAACAGGCCTATGCTGAGCGGGACATCGTGCGGCAGCTGCGGGTGCAGGCCGAAGTTGACCGCGACAAGCGTAAGCGCCTGCTGCAAGAGAGTGAGGCGCAGCGTCAGGAATTGCTGGAAAAAGCGACCCGCCGTGCCGACCGTTTGCTGCGCGACACCGAAGCGCGGTTAAAGACGATTCTTAGCCAGGCGGAAGCGGGGACGCACGATGCCCGTTCCCGGGCGGAGTTGACCAGCGCCCTGCACGTGGTGCGCGACGAGGTGACACAGGTGCGCTCCTTGCCGGCAGCCCCGCCCAAACCTCCGACGGAGGTCAAGCTCGGCGAAATCCTGCGCATCGTCGATTTGCAGAGTGAAGGGGAGGTAACGCGCCTGCTGGACGGAGGAGTTGAACTCGACTGTGGCGGCAAGAAGCTGCGTCTCCCTCTGGCCCGGCTTGCCCCTTGTTCGCCCCGGCGTTTTGCCCGTAAGGGAGCGGCGCGGATGAAAAAGACGATCGAGGATCGACCGCTCCAGACGAAACTTCTCCTGGTCGGCAAACGGATGGAGGAGGCCCTGATCCTCCTTGATCGGGCTCTTGATGATGCCTTGATCAATGGCTTGAGTGAAATGGAGATTGTGCACGGCGCCGGCGAAGGGATTTTGCGCCGGGCGGTGCGGGAATTCCTTTCCGGCCATCAGGGCATTCGCGGTTTTCATCCCGCCGAGGCCGGACATGGCGGCGATAACGTGACAGTTGTGGAGCTGAACGGCTGATGGCGGGATTGATTGCTGATGAAACGATCGAGCGCATCCGCGAGCGGGTTGATATCGTTGAGCTGATCTCTTCCTATCTGCCGCTCAAGCGCTCCGGCGGCAATTATCAGGGGCTCTGTCCTTTTCACGGCGAGAAGACCCCCTCTTTCAACGTCAATCCGGCGCGGCAGATCTTCCATTGCTTCGGCTGCGGTGTGGGCGGCAATTCCGTCACCTTTGTCATGAAGATGGAGGGACTCTCCTTCCCGGAAGCGGTGCGCCGTCTCGGCAGCCGGGTCGGGATCGTCGTCGAGGAAGAAGCGCCGACTGCCGAACAAACGCAACGCCGGGAAGCGGTTATCCGATTGCTGCGCGTCATGGAAGCGGCGGCGGCGGCTTATGAGCGCGTTCTCCTTAAGGAGGAAGGTGGAGCACGGGGGCGGGATTATCTCAAGGAGCGCGGCTACGCCAGCGAAACCGCCAAGCTCTTTCATCTCGGTTATGCACCGGAACAGTCCGACTTCCTGTGTAAAGAGCTGGAAGTCGCCGGGGTCGAGATGAGAGACGCCGAAGAGCTCGGTTTGGTGCGCAGCGGCACCTCAAGGCCGGGGCGTTACGATCTGCTGCGCAACCGGCTGATCTTTCCGATCCAGGATGAGCGCGGTCGCATCGTCGCTTTTGGCGGCCGTGCCCTGGGCGATGCCCAGCCCAAATACCTGAATTCGCCGGAGTCGCTCCTTTATCACAAGGGGCAGATCCTGTATGGGCTCTTTCAGGCTAAAGAAGCGATGCGGCGCAGCTCCGAAGCGATCATCGTCGAAGGTTACTTTGACCTCCTTGCCCTGCACCGCGCCGGCCTGACCCATACCGTTGCCCCCTGCGGCACGGCTTTGACAACGGATCAGGCACGTCTGATCAAACGCTTTGCTTCACGGGTCTTTCTCCTCTTTGATCAGGATAGCGCCGGACAGAAAGCGAATCAGCGAGCGATGGAGATCTTTCTCGCCGAAGGGATCAGCCCTCTTATCGTCACCCTCGATGCCGGCGACGATCCTGATTCTTATCTGCGCAAGCAGGGGGCGGAAGCGATGCGGGAGCGTTTGGCTGCTGCCCAGCCGGCGCTGGAACTCTTCATCGCTGCCACGTTGAGCACGTGTGGTGAAAGCATTGAAGGGCGGGCCCGCGGGGCGGAGAAGGTTTTACCGCTGATCAAGCTTCTCCCTTCGGAGATGGAGAGAAATCTTTATCTGAAAGCATTGGCACAACGCACCGGGATCGATGAACAGTTGTTGATGCGCGGCAGAAAAAACGATGCCGGCAGCGCGACGCAGCTTAAGGCCCGTCCCCCGCAATTGCCGGCGCTGCCTCGCAGTCGCGAGCGTTTGCCGGGGAGCGAACGAGTCGAAAAGGCGCAGGATCTGATCCTCCATCTTTTTGTGCAGGGGAGGATCGATAAGTCGTTGATTGAGCGGGACGGTTTAGAAACGCTCTTTCCTGACCCTGAGCGCCAAAAAATCGTCCAGGCTGCCCTTGCATTTAGCGTAAAGGGTGAACATATTGATACGACACGCCTGCTCGACCAGTTGAGTGACGGTGCGCAGTCGATCCTTGCCGGCATCCTGCTCAAGGAGGATCGCGGCGTCGAAGTCGATCTGGCGGAACAGACCTATGACGACTGTCGCCGGACGTTACTCAAAGATGCTTTACAACGGCGCAGTCGGGAATTGACTGAATGCGTGCGCCGGGCTGAGTTGGCCGGTGATCTCGCCGGAGCGGCTGCCTTTCAGGAAGAACAGATTCAGTTGAACCGGCAATTAAAGAGTGGAAAGATTTTTTGATCGATATTGAATACCTGTGATCTTTGGCAGGAAAAGGAGCGACTCACGAATGTCAAAGAAAAAAAACGGCAACATGGATGAAATGCAGCAGTTGATCGATCTCGGCAAGGAGAAGGGCTATCTGACTTACGAAGATGTCAACGATCTTCTCCCTGCTGACATGGTCTCTTCCGATCAGATTGACGATGTCATGAGCATGTTCGGCGACATGGACATCGAAGTGGTCGAAGGTGACCAGAAGATCTCGCTGAAAGATCCGGCGATTGGCGAAGAAGCCGTCGAGGAGGAAGAAGAGGAAGAGTCGGAGTTTGAAGCCGGCACCCTCGGCCGCACCAGCGACCCGGTGCGCATGTATCTGCGAGAGATGGGACAGGTCTCGCTCCTCACCCGGGAAGGGGAGGTGGAGATTGCCAAGCGTATTGAAGAGGGGGAGGTGATGGTGGCGAATGTCATTATCCGCACTCCTATCGCTTTCAAGGATATTATCTCCCTCGGCGATCGCCTCAACAAGGGGCTGACGACCGTTGCCGAGATCACCAAGGATTACGAAGAGGAAGAGGGCGCTGATGCGGAAGAACGGCATCGTCTGCGCATAGTCGATCTCATCGATCAGATTCGTGAACTCGATGCCCGGCTGACGACGCTGCGCGACCGCGAGGCCGCCGAGGTTTCCAAAGAGGAAAAGAAGGCGAACGAGAAGGAGTGTAAAGAGCTCATCGCCCGCATGGGCGAAATGATGCGCAAGATCCGTCTCAAGGATTTCCAGGTAGCAAAGATCGTCGACCGCCTCAAGGATCTTGCCGAGCAGGTGAAGAGGGGGAAGAGCGAGGTCAAAGCCTGCGAAGCAGAACTCAAGCAGCCGGAGAAGGAGATCAAGAAACAGCTCCTGCGCCTGCGCAAGAGTGAAGGGGATGCGCTCAAGTTGTCGAGCGAGACCGGCGTGCCGATCGAGGTCTATCTCGCCGTGGAAAAACGCTTGAAAGGGGCGGAGCGCAAGTTCAAGAAGGTCGAGGATGAGACCGGCTTTCATCCGGAAGATCTCCTCGAATCTCTCAAGGAGTTGCACAAGGGGGAATGGAAGGCGAAGAAAGCCAAGACCGAGCTGGTCGAAGCCAACCTGCGTCTGGTTGTCTCCATCGCCAAGAAGTACACCAACCGTGGCTTGCAGTTCCTCGACCTGATTCAGGAAGGCAACATCGGCCTGATGAAGGCCGTCGATAAATTCGAATATCAGCGCGGCTACAAGTTCTCGACTTATGCCACCTGGTGGATTCGTCAGGCGATTACCCGCGCTATTGCCGATCAGGCGCGGACGATTCGCATCCCGGTGCACATGATCGAAACGATCAACAAGCTGATCCGCACCAGCCGGCAGTTGGTGCAGGAGATCGGCCGCGAGCCGACGCCGGAAGAGATTGCCGAACGGATGGAGCTGCCGCTGGAGAAGGTGCGCCGTGTCCTCAAAATTGCCAAAGAGCCGATCTCTCTCGAAACGCCGATCGGCGAAGAGGAAGATTCCTCCCTCGGTGATTTCATCGAGGACAAGGGGGTCGTCTCCCCCCTCGAAGCGGTGATCAAGTCAAACCTGTCAGAGCAGACCTCCCGGGTCCTCTCCACCCTGACGCCGCGCGAAGAGAAGGTGTTGCGCATGCGTTTCGGCATCGGCGAGAAGTCGGATCACACCCTCGAAGAGGTCGGCCAGGACTTCGCTGTCACCCGCGAACGCATCCGCCAGATCGAAGCCAAGGCGCTGCGCAAGCTGCGGCATCCGAGCCGCTCGAAACGGCTGAAAAGTTTCGTTGAGATTTAAAATGTAGGGGCGCAGCATGCTGCGCCCCTTTTTCGTACAAGGATCAAGGATGGATTTTTTTGCCGATGAAGAATATCTGCGCCGTGAACGGGCCAAGGCGCGTGAGTTGCGCCAGAGTCAGTGGTGGAAGAACCGTATTGCCCGCGGACTCTGCCACTACTGCGGCGCTCAGGTCGCACCGAAAGAGTTGACCCTCGATCACATCGTCCCCCTGGTGCGCGGCGGCACCAGCACGCGCGGCAACTGTGTCCCGGCTTGCAAAAGCTGTAACAGTAAAAAACAGTCGCTGCTGCCGATCGAGTGGGCGGAGTATCTGGCCGGGTTTGGGGGGAAAGAAAAAGATGTGTGATAGTAAGACCTTACCACCCCTAACCCCTCCTGAAATAGGAGGGGAATTTTAGGCTTTTAGCCCCCCTCCTTACTTAAGGAGGGGCTGGGGGTGGTCGGTTATGCCTTCACCCCAGCAATCCGCGATCCGCGAGGCTGACGTAGCGATTGCTGCCGATGATGATGTGGTCAAGGACGCGCACCCCCATCAGTTCTCCGGCCTGGCGCAGGCGGGTGGTGATGTCGAGATCTTCGCGACTCGGCTCGGGATCGCCGGAGGGGTGGTTATGGACGAAGAGGACCGCAGCCGCTGATTCGCGCACCACCGGGACAAAGACTTCCCGGGGGTGAACAATGCTCGCGGTCAGGCTCCCTTCGGAGATCTGCACATCGCGGATGAGGCGGTTCTTGTTGTCGAGGAGGATAGCGATGAAGCGTTCTTTTTTGAGGTCGCGCAAAAGTTCGTGGTAGTGGTTGAAGACCTCGCGCGCTGTTGAGAAGGGTAGTCCCGGCGTCAGAGTGGTATCGCGAAAGCGTCGACCGAGATGAAAGACCGCCTGGAGTTCGGCCGCCTTGGCCGGGCCGATCCCCTTGATTTCACAGAGCTCTGCGATGGTTGCCTGTGCCAGGGCACGCAGACCACCGAAGCGGGTCAAGAGGTGGCGGGCGTGGTCGAGGGCATTACATTGGCTGGAAGCGTCACCGGTGCGCAGGATGAGAGCAAGGAGCTCAGCGTCACTAAGGGATTCCGCCCCCGTTGCCAGAAGTTTTTCCCGCGGGCGCTCCGCTTCCGGCCAGTCTTTGATTCGTTTCACATTCCCCTCCAAATTAGACAAGGGGGAGAGGCGCGCTAAAGGAGCACCTCTCCCCCTTTCTCTGTTTTTACACTGGCTTGTCGATTATTCCCGGACATAAATATCGATATCGGTTTCGTGCACCATCGCCATCAGATGGGCATATTCCGATTCGATCAGGGCAAAGTGGTTTTCGGTCTCTTTGGCGAGACGCTCAAAAACCGCCCGCACAGAGGGGTCGACAATGCGACTGGCAGTCAGGTAGAGGCTTTTGGCGAGCTCTTCTTCAAGGTTGCTGGCCAACTCCATCGCTCTGCGCTCGTGGGAATTCACGCTCAGGGCAAGATCGAGTTGATTGATGTCGTAATGATCGACGTGTGGGGGGCTAGCCAGGAAGTCGGCAAGGTTGCCGTAATCCGTTCCACTGTAGAATTTAAAGAGATGGCCGACGTGTTCGGCTTCTTCTCCTGCCAGCTGTTCGAAAACTTTTTTGCCGCGGGGATTGCTGATGACGCTCGCAGCATGTTTGTAAAGATCCATCGCATTCTTTTCCGTCTGGATGGCGAACTTCAGGGCATTTTGCATATTGAATTCTTGCGGCATGAGAACCTCCTGTAAGTTGTTCAGAGTAACGGACAACGATACTTCAAGATAACAGATGTTCCTGAACTGTCAAATGAATTCAGTGTCAAGGCGGTTGACAAAGGTGGCAAAGATAGTCACTCTGTGCCCAGATAATAAGTTTTTCTTGCCGCTAACCTCTGACTCGCTGTTGGTTTGTTATGACTGCAACCTCGCAAAAACCGGAAGAAATTATCGTGGTCGCGGTGGCTCGTAACGGCATCATCGGCGCTCATGGCTCCATCCCCTGGCACTGTCCGGAGGATCTGCGCCTCTTCCGGTCGATCACTCTCGGGGGGACGGTGATCATGGGGCGCCGGACTTATCAATCCATCGGCCATCCTCTGGACGGACGCCACAATATTGTCGTCAGTTCAACTCTGCAGGAACAAACCGGGATTACGGTCGTTCGATCCTTTGCTGCCGCAGTGGCCACCGCCCTTGCCGCAGCAGCGCCGATCTATTACTGTGGCGGGGCGCAAATCTATGCCCAGGCCATTGACCGGGCTGATGCTATTTATCTGTCACGGATGAATGCGGATGCCGCCGGCGACGTCTCCTTTCCGGATATTGACCCCCTGATCTGGCAGGTGGTGCAGCAGGAGCGCTTTGCCGACTTTGTGCATCTCCGTTATCGTCGAAAATGCGCAGAACACGGGAGCGCCTGTTCGGGATAATTGCCTTTTTTTCCTGTTTTTGGTAGACAAAGCCATGCAGATTTTTTAGGACTCCAGTCCCTGCCATTTTTTAAACATGAACATCCTGCGAGCTGACCGGCATGAGTGAAAAAGCAAAGACCTCCCCGTCCGCCACCATCCTTCAAGATCCTCTGCACAAAGAGATCGCCGGGGTTCTTCTCGGAGCGTGCGGCATCTATCTGGCGCTGACCCTCCTTAGTCATCACGGCGGCGATCCGACGATGAATAATAACGTTCAGCCCTTGGCGATCGCTAACCTCGGCGGCCAATTTGGCGCTTATCTGAGTGATGTCCTTTATCAGTCTTTCGGTTTTGCCGCCTTGCTGATCCCCGCCGGTTTTCTTGCCGTGGCCTGGCGCTTCCTCCGTTTTCGTGATGTGCACTTTCCCCTGTGGCGCATCGGCGCCTACCTCCTGCTCCTCTTCAGCCTCGATGGTCTGCTTGCCCTCTTTCTGTCACGGGTCGAGCTCTTTGGCCAAACAGTCGGTGAAGCCGGCGGTCTGATCGGGCGGATTCTCGTCGATGACTTTTTTGTCCCGCTCCTCGGGCGCGGCGGCGCGTTTCTCATCCTCTTTCCGCTCTTCCTCGTCGCCTGCATCCTTTCGTCCCGCTTCTCCTTTGTTCTCTTTCTCCAGGGGCGCCTGCAAGAGTTCAAATTTCTCCTGGCGCAGCGTCGCGAGCAATCCCGGGCTGGCAAGGAGCTGGCGGCCCGGGAAAATAACGAAACGCTGCAGGAAGGGCCGCGGATTACGCCACCCCGCCCCGTTTACGTCGAGCCGCTGACCAAAACCGCCAAGCGGAAAAAAGAGGCGGCCAGTGCGCCGGTGCAGGAAGTCTTTACCTTCCTGGAGGCGTGCGGCACCTATCATCTCCCCCCTCTCTCCCTCCTTGACCATGAAGGGGAGGTGAGTAAACCGGTCGATCGCGAAGCGCTCCTCGCCAATGCCCGCATCCTCGAAACCAAGTTTGCCGACTTCAACGTCGCCGGTGAAGTCACCGAGGTCAAGCCCGGTCCGGTCGTGACCATGTACGAGTTCGCCCCGGCGCCGGGGGTCAAAGTCAACCGCATCTCCAACCTTTCGGATGATCTCTCCATGGCGCTGCGCGCGCTGTCGATCCGTATCGTTGCACCGATCCCCGGTCGCGGTGTCGTCGGTATCGAAATCCCTAACCGGGAGCGGGAAACGGTCTGGCTCAAGGATATCTTCTCCTCCGAAGAGTTTCAGAAGAATGGCGGCCGTCTCCCCCTCGCCCTCGGCAAGGATATTTTCGGCAGTACCGTTGTCGCTGACCTGTCGCGTATGCCGCATGTTCTCGTTGCCGGTTCGACCGGCAGCGGCAAGTCGGTCTCGATCAATACTATGGTCCTTTCCCTCCTTTATCGCGCCAAACCGGAGGATGTGCGCATCATCATGGTCGACCCGAAGATGCTTGAACTCTCCATTTATGAAGGGATCCCCCATCTCCTTTTGCCGGTCGTTACTAATCCGAAGAAGGCAGTGCTCGCCCTGGCTTGGGCGGTGCGGGAGATGGAGCGACGCTATCGCCTCCTTTCTGATAAGAAGGTGCGGGATATTGCCGGTTACAACAAGAAGATTGCCAAGGAGGTTGACGATACCGCTGCCGCACTGGCCCGCGGCGAGGTGGTGATCGATCTGGTCGAACCGGCTTATGGCCTTGATGAAGAGTTGCCGATCGTTTCACTGCTGGAAGGAGAGGTTCTAGAACACGGCCATCTCCCCTATATTGTCGTCATCGTTGATGAACTCGCCGACCTGATGATGGTCGCCGGCCGCGATATTGAAGAGTCGATTGCCCGCCTGGCGCAGATGGCGCGGGCCGCCGGTATTCACCTCATTCTCGCCACCCAGCGGCCGAGCGTCGATGTCATCACCGGCCTGATCAAGGCCAACTTTCCGACCCGGATCTCCTTCAAGGTCTTTTCTCGCATCGATTCGCGCACTATCCTCGATCAGATGGGGGCGGAAAATCTTCTCGGTATGGGGGATATGCTTTACCTGCCGCCGGGGACCGGCGCCCTGCAACGGGTGCACGGTGCCTTTGTCTCCGAGATCGAAGTCCAGCGCGTTGTCGAATTCCTCAAGAAACAGGGGGAGCCGGTTTACGATAAATCGATCCTCGAAGCGCCGCCGAGCAGTGATGGCGGCAGCGATGGCGGCAGTGACGGCTACGATGAAAAATGGGATGAAGCCATCGCTGTTGTTGCCGATACCCGCCAGGCCTCGGGCTCGATGCTGCAGCGCCGGCTTGGTGTTGGTTATAACCGGGCGATGAAGATGATCGAACGGATGGAACAGGAAGGGATCGTCGGCCCGTCGATGGGGAACAGTAAGCCGCGCGAGGTTTTTATCAGCAAGATGTCGAAAGATTAATCAGTTTACGTACTCAGCCAGGATTCCCACTATTATGACAGACAGACAGACCATTATCGGATTTATACTGACCGGCGCATTCTTGTTATTGCTTTTTCTCTTCTCTTTCTTCCTTGAGGGCGCAAGCAAAGATCTCTTATTGAAAGAAGGGGGACTGATTGAGTCTGCCTCCGCCATCGGCTATTTTTTATGCGCAGCGACGATTATCTATAAAGGAGGGCTTTCTTATTTAAAAGAACGATATTATCTGTTTATTATAATTGTCTTTTTTATGCTAAGAGAGTTGGATTTTGATAAAAAGTTCGGATTTAAAATCTTTAAACTCAGGAGTTATACCGGCAATACAGAGCCTTTTGCAGCAAAAGTCCTCGGAGCAATCGTTGTCTTTTTTCTCCTTTATTTGCTTTTTAAAATTATCCATGTTCATGCAAAGGATTTTTTCCTCGACATCAGGAAGGGTACCACCGTTTCAGTTGGAGTTTTTATTGCCGGCTGTCTCATTGTTGTCTCAAAGTCTCTCGACGGTCTTGCACGAAAATTAGCAGGAGTTGTAGAGATATCAAAGCAAACCGACATCTATGCCAGCGCCCTGGAAGAAGTTTTAGAGCTTGGCATCCCTATAATTCTTCTCTTGACCATTTCTGCATATTTTCAAAGAAACAAAGCGTGAGAAGCTGCAGCATCGAAAATGTGACAGACACACATGTAAACTATGGCCAGTTCATCGGGAAGGGCCGATCGGGATCCGTTTATAAGCTGCACGGTCCGGAGGGGTTGATCGCTCGCAAGATATTCACCGGCAGCCGGGCAGCCAAGCTTCTGCACCTCCTGTTCTACGGCGCCCCATGCGATTACATCTGGTGTGAGGCGGCTATCCGGGCCGCCTTTCATCGCCGCAGAGTTCTCAATCGACTCGTTTCTTTTTGGTTCGGGAACCGTCTTCACATGGCAACGACCTACGCCTGGGGGTGGAACGAGGAACAGAAAGCATGGTCTCTTGATACGGAATTCATCACCGGTCACCCCGCCAGGCTCTACTCCCCATTTCTCTACGGTCAAAAGACAGAGATCTATGATTTGTTGGGGAACATTCTCCCGAAACTCCAGGAGTATTTGACTAAAGCTGGTTTTGTCGGCACCGTCTGGCAGACCGGTTTTGGCCAGCCTTGCGCCATTCCGAATTTCCTCTGCGTCTCCGCCGACAGCGAGTGTCATCACAATCGTTGGGCCTGGATCGATGCGGAATCCGGAGTGCCGGCGATTGTCAGTTATGATCTTCGTGCGCTCTTCAGTTTCTATGTCCCGCAAGCACTCAAGCATCGCCGTATCCTTTTCGACGATCTCGCTGAGCCAACGCTGCGAGCCTACCTCGCCGTACATGACGCCGAGTTGCGTACCCACATGGACGAAGAGACTTTCGCTGCTTTCATGCAGGACGTTGAGGCGTTGACAAGTGCTCAACATCTTTGGATGCAGGAAACCAGACTTACCCGCTCGCTTGGTTATTCCCGTGCTAAGGGCCTTATCACCGAAGAGGAGTACAACTCCTACCTGCAGCGCCCCACATCATGGTATCTGCACCTCTTCACGTCGCACTTGTACAGTCTCCCGCACAAACTGTGGCCATGGCTAAAGGATGAGGGGCCGGAATTCCTTAAACTGGTGAATCCGGCGCGGTGGATTCGATTTTTTTTCGTCCTTATTTTCTCGAGAAGATACCGACTGGAGGCAAGCTGCGCATACACGCGCTTCGGTATCGACGAATGGAAAAAATCCCGGCGCATCACCGAGGAGCAAGCAGAAATTCTGGAAAGTGAACTGCTGACCCGGGATTCGAATCAGTATCTCGCCGACTTTGGCGTGCACCTGTCGATGAAACCGCTTGGATGGATTCTACGCGTGACACTGATCCCGATCCTGCTCTTTTTTGGGGTCACCTCGATCGAGATCAGCGGCATTCTTATTGTATTCATGGGGACCATTCTGCGCACCCTCTACACTTTCGTGCGTGCGGTGGAGGATTTCTTCCTGCGGCGCGGCATACCGATCCTCGCTCTTCTGATCGCACCGATCCCCTCGCTTGGAACCCTTGCGTATCCTTGCCAGATGCTGCACAAGGCACGTAAAAATCACCTCATTTCACAGTTCATCATCTACGAATCGTGCTCGGCTGTTGCCGCGCACATCCCGGTCTGGGGTGGTCGTGACACTCTCTGGGATCATCGTTTCAACCGGCTGGCGCACACCATTGTTGGTATGTCCTCTGATTGAATGAGCTGGACTCAATAGCACCCCGGGCAGATTTTATGTGGATCTTTGAATCTGTTGGCAGCAAAGAGTTGAAAAAAGAGAGCGAAAAATCCAAAAAATTCACCCTGACTTTACAGATTAAATTCTAAGTAAA
>DIKR01000018.1 GCA_002424625.1 Desulfuromonadaceae bacterium UBA5613 | reverse complement strand
TTGTCGCCCATGCCGATTTCATCGCCATAGTAGATGATCGGGGTGCCGGGGAGGGTAAAGAGGAGGATGTTCATCAACTCGATCTTGCGGCGGTTATTCCCCATCAGCGGCGCCAGGCGGCGGCGAATGCCGAGATTAATGCGGGCAAGGGGGTCGGAGGCATAGACCCGGTACATGTAGTCGCGCTCTTCGTCAGTGACCATTTCCAGAGTCAACTCATCGTGATTGCGAAGGAAGATCGCCCACTGGCAACCAGCGGGGATGGCCGGCGTCTGATCGAGGATATCGACAATCGGGAAGCGGTCTTCCATCTCGATGGCCATGAAGATGCGCGGCATCAGCGGAAAATGGAAGGCCATGTTGCTTTCGTCGCCGCTGCCGAAATAGGCGGCAGCATCTTCCGGCCACTGGTTCGCTTCCGACAGGAGGATGCGGTTTTTGAAGGATTTGTCGAGATGGGCGCGCAGCTTCTTGAGAAAGCTATGAGTGGCGGGGAGATTTTCGCAGTTGGTCCCTTCCTGCTCAAAGAGATAGGGAACCGCGTCAAGGCGAACGCCGTCAACGCCGAGCGCCATCCAGAAATCGATCACCCGCAACATCTCGGCCTGCACTTTCGGGTTTTCGAAATTGAGGTCAGGCTGATGGGAATAAAAACGGTGCCAGTAGTAAGCCTTGGCGACCGGATCCCACGTCCAGTTGGAGGTTTCAAAATCCTGAAAGATAATCCGCGCTTCGCGGTACTTCTCGGGGGTGTCGCTCCAGACATAATAGTCGCGATGCGCCGAGCCGACCTTGGCATGGCGGGCGCGCTGGAACCAGGGGTGCTGATCGGAGGTGTGATTAAGGACCAGTTCGGTGATGATACGAATGCCGCGGCTGTGGGCGGCGCGCAGCAGCTTTTTAAAGTCACCCAGAGTGTTGTAGATAGGGTTGACGGTGTAGTAGTCGGCGATATCATAACCGTCGTCCCGCTGTGGCGAGGGGTAGAAAGGGAGGAGCCAGAGCGCCGTGACCCCGAGCTGCTGCAGGTAATCGAGTTTACTGATCAGGCCGCGAAAATCGCCGATGCCATCGGCATCGGCATCGGCAAAAGCCTTGATATGCAGCTGGTAGATCACTGCATCCCGGTACCAGAAGGGATTTTCTTCAAAAAAAGAGTCATCACGACGCATAAGTTTTTTCTCCATGGTTGAGTCGGTCGTAGCGCTGCAACTGACGGCGCACCGTTATCACCAGGTCTGCCGGCAGCATCTCCCAGGAAAATCGCCATTCCCAGTTAGCAAAGGGGGTGCCGGGGATATTCATCCGTGCTGCACTGCCGAGTTTAAGCAGGTCCTGAAACGGCAGAATCGCCGTATCGGCTACGGACATCAGGGCGGCGCGGATGAGATTTTCCAGCCCGTCACTTATAGCGCCGCCAAGATAATCGCTCATCGCCTGGCGTTTCTCCTCCGTTAGAGCATCATACCAGCCCTTGGTAGTATCGTTGTCGTGGGTGCCGGTATAAACAACGCCGTTTTGGACGTGATAATGCGGCAGATTGATTGGTTCGGAATCGAAGGCAAACTGCAAAATTTTCATGCCGGGAAAGTTATAGCGGTCGCGCAGGGCCAGGACCGCCGGAGTGATCACCCCGAGGTCCTCGGCAATGATCGGCAGGTGTCCCAGGGTCGCCTCGATGACATCGAAGAGTTTCTCCGCTGGACCCGGCACCCAGCGCCCCTGCTCAGCGGTCGTTTCGTCCACCGCCACCTGCCAGGCGGCTTCGAAGCCGCGGAAATGATCGACACGGAGAATATCAAAGAGTTCGAACATCGACCGGAAGCGTTCGATCCACCAGGAGAATCCCCCGGCTTCCATCAACTCCCAATCGTAATGCGGATTGCCCCAGAGCTGGCCGGTGGCGCTGAAATAATCAGGGGGCACGCCGGCCACAACCGTCGGCTTGCCGCGGCTATCAAGGAGAAAAAGCTCCCGGCGACTCCAGACCTCGGCCGAATCATAAGCGACAAAGATCGGAATATCGCCGATGATGGCGATCCCCCGGGCGTTGGCATAATTGCGCAGCTGCCGCCACTGCCTGGCAAATTGCCACTGCAGATACTTCTGCACACTGATTTCCGCAGCAAACTCCTCCGCCAGAGCGCGGCGTTGTTCGGGCGTCGGAGACGACAGTACGGCCGGCCACTGGTTCCAGTTGATCCCCTGGTATTTCTCCTTGAGGACCATGAAGAGGGCGTAATCATTGAGCCAGAGCTGGGTGACACAAAAATGCTGGAACTCCAGGGTGCGGGGAGATTTCTGTTGCGCCAGAAAGGCCGCACCGGCCTGAGCCAGCAGCGCCATCTTGCTCCCGGTAACCGCCGCAAAATCGACCCGATCCTGACGCGCAGCGGTTTTGTGGCGGAGCGGCGGAAGGTCCCCTTCCCGGCTCAACTCGTCGAGATCAATGAGCAGCGGATTGCCGCCAAAGGCGGTCAAGCCGGAATACGGTGAATTGCCGCAGGCCGGCGGTGCCAGGGGCAGAACCTGCCAGTAGGACATCCCCATTGCCGCCAAAAGATCGATAAAACGCCGCGCATCCGCCCCGAGGGTGCCGATGCCGCCCGGTCCGGGGAGGGAGGTCGGGTGGAGCAGGATGCCGCAGCCACGTTTATTCAGCATCTTCGATCCTTTCCAACAAAGCCACCGGGTAGCTGGCGAAAATCTCCGCCAACGCCAGCGTGCGCCGCCCGTCCTCCTCGGCGGGAACAAGGATCTCACCGCTGAAAATATGGCGATAGCGGCCAACGCTCGTCTCCGCGGGGAGGATGATCCGCGTCTCCGCCCAGACCTCCGGCCCCAGCGGGACCCCCTTCTCGCTCTCGATTAAACGGCTGCAAAAAAGCGGCACCACCACCAAAAAAGAACTGCCGTTGACGGCGCGCTCAAAGACACAGACATGCTCCTGGCGGACCCCTTCCGCCGTCAGGGGGAGATACCTGCCGGTCTCGAACAAGGCCCGATGTTCGCGTCGAAAGTTGAGGGCCTTGCAGGTCAGGTGCAGCTTGATCCGCCCGTCTTGGCGGGACACAACTACTTCCCGGGCGGTCGCCAGGGGACCGACGGTCGCTTCCCGGCGCAGCAGGTCGTCGAGCAACCGGCGGCGCAAGGAATAATCGACCGGGCGGCGGTTGTCCGGGTCGACCAGACTGAAATCCCACAGTTCATTCCCCTGGTAAAAATCCGGGATCCCCGGCGAGGTAATTTTGAGGAGGGTCTGTGCCAGGGAATTGAAGATGCCGGACGCTGCAGTCAATCTCTGGAAGGACGTAAAATCGGTAAAAAAATTATTGTGGCTGGAACCTTTCAGGATGGTCGTAATAAAAGCAAGGACCGCCGCTTCATACGGGGCGTTGGGGCTGATCCAGCTGGTATCGACTTTGGCCTCGCGCATCGCCTTGAGCATGTAATCCTTGATCCGCCCCCGGAAAGTCGCAAACTCCTCCGCTGCCGGCGGACAAAAAGGCCAGGCTCCGATCAAGGTTTGATAAAGGAAGTACTCTTCATTGCGACTCGGCGCCAATTTCCCATCGATCAGCACTTTATATTTGCGGTTCTGGCGGCTCCAGCGGATCAGCGCTTCCCGCCATTGTTCGGGGATCTCGGTGAGAACGTTGATCCGTGCCCGGACATCTTCGCTCCGCTTGGTATCGTGCGTCGAAGAGGCCAGCATCGCCAGGGGGCGACTCTTGCTCCGCTCGATATTCTGGCCATGGAAGGCCTCTAACGAGATGCCGAAGCGTTCCGGCGCCCCCCCCACCTCGTTGAGGGAGATGAGGCGGTTGTAAACGTAGAAGGCTGTATCTTCGACCCCCTTGGCCATGACCGGACCGGTAATCTGCTGAAAACGTTTAACAAAATCGAGCCAGACCTGCTGCGATTTTGCGCTCACACTATCAGAAAAACGGAGCAAAAGGACATCGCGGATAAAGTCGAAGACCGAAGCGCTGATCGCCGGATTCTGTCGTCTTGCCCGGGCGATCGTTGTTTCGATGTAGAGACGATCTCGCTCGGCAACCTCGAAGCTGTTGATGTAGGTGCGATAAACCGGAAAACAGGCGATCACCTCGATGATCGATTTGATCAAACTGTTGAGGGTGAAGTCCCGCGTATGCCGGTTCTGTTCCGAGATCCTGTTGAGGTAATGGCCGAGGGTATTGATTTCGCTCGACATCGCCACCTGCATGACCAGCTTTTTTCGCTCGTAGGCGACCTCCTGAAAGTCGATGCGTTGCTGGACGAAGCGGCTGTAAATTTTTTCAAAGGATTTCGCCTGGCCGCTATCGACAAAGAGACCGTTGACCTGATTGGCAAAATCGTAGCCGGTAGTGCCGAAAACCGCCCAGCTCTCCGGGAGTTTTTCGGTCTTGAGGAGGATCTTTTCCCCGAGAATATAGAAAGGCTTGTAGGCCGGATCGGCAGCGACCATCTGCTCATACCTCCGCCGCAGGGTGGCCTCCACGTCCTCATCCCCATCCTCCTCGCCAGCTTCTGCGGCGGGGATGCCACGGTTCAGGTGAACAAAGCAGCTGGCCTGCAGGCGCTGGCTATAAACTTCCGGATTGCGCAAACCATCGGCATGGTCAATCCGCAAGCCGTTAATCTTGCCGGTCTCAATCAAGCGGAAGATCAACCGATGCGTCTCGGCAAAGACGGTGGGATCCTCCACCCGGATGGCGCCGAGGGAATTGATATCAAAGAAACGCCGGTAGTTGATCTCTTCTGTGGCGACGCGCCAATGGGAAATACGATAGACCTGTTCACGCAGCAGCTTATCGAGAAGATCAAAGCTGTGCGGCTCTCCCTTCTGGCC
>DIKR01000002.1 GCA_002424625.1 Desulfuromonadaceae bacterium UBA5613 | reverse complement strand
GGAAGCTGCCGAAAGATCCGACGCACGCCCCTTTTGCCCAGATGCGCGCCGAAGGAAAACCCAAAATTGAAGTTGATGCCCTTTGTGCCGAGTGCCACGACGGTATCCAGATCCCCTTCCCTGAAACACATCCCGCCAAACCCGGTGCCGGCGTCATGCGCTGCCTTTTCTGTCACAAGGTCGATTAGTCGATCAGTGTGGCGCAAAAAGTTCTTTGGCTCAAAAAGGAGGCAGCAGGTTTTTCCTGCCGCCTCTTTTTTATGGTTTTTTCTTGCGTAATGCCACAGCAATACCGCCGACGACCGCGAGAGTGAGGAATCCGCCGACAACGCCGGCGGTTGAAGTTCCGGATTTTGCCCCCTCCCCTCCCTTGAAACTATAACCCGGGAGGAGCGCAGTCTTTTCCTGCAACAAACCGAGGCTGACGTGGAGGCTGTGTTCCGGTGATTCTAACTCTTCTTTTCCCGAGACCCTGGCTATCGACCATTCGAGGCCATCAGGATGTTCGGAGGAAAACCAGCTAAAAAAGCCGCCGGTGAGGAAGGCGACGACCAGCAGGGTGACAGCGACCTGCTTGAGTGAGAGGACCGGGGTCTGAACCAGTTCGCTGGCGCTGACAAAGTCGGGGCGGGCCTTGTAAATAAAGGTAACAACCGCCGCAGTGACCAGTCCTTCGATGATGCCGATGCCGAGGTGAAGCGGCTGCATGGCAAGGACAAAGGTGCTGAAGGGGAGCTCGGCCATCCCTGAAAAGGTCGTTTCCAGAACGACACCGAAGGCGCCGAGTTGCAAACCGACCACTGCCGCCAGGAGGGAAACGACCAGGAGCCGGTTGACGCCGAAATTGCTGACGATCAACGGCCGATAGATGAGAGGGTAGGCGATAAAGCAGGTCGGCACGCCGAGATTGAAGATGTTGCAGCCCAGGGCTAAAAGTCCGCCGTCTGCAAAGAAGAGGGCCTGGACGGTGAGGACTGAGGCCATGGCAAGGAAGCCGGCCCAGGGGCCGAGGAAGATGGCGAGGATCAGCCCGCCGCCGAGATGACCGCTCGAACCGGTGCCGGGGATGGTAAAGTTGATCATCTGCGCTGCGAAGATGAAAGCAGCGAGGACGCCCATCAGGGGGATACGGCTTTCATCGCAGTTCTTCCTGAGCACCCTGGCGCTATAGGCGAGAGTCGCGGCACTTGCCACCCAGAAAGTTGCGCCGACGGCCGGAGAGATGAGGGCGTCTGCCATGTGCATGATGTTGCCTCCTGTACCGATAACAGCTGCCGTGCGCCTGTCGGCAGCAACTGACCGGCACAACCCTTATAGCAAAATATTCGCAAGGAGGGAATGCCGGGGCGGTCATATTGACCCCGCCGGGGCTCTGTGCTAAAGATTTTCAATTAGTTGTCTTTCTCGATTGCCGAATTGACAAAACCGTCAAGGATCTGTCCGGCGCGCTCCTTTTTTCGGGCCTCATTTAAGTACCACCTCAGGATCCAGATGGCCAAGATTGAATCCGCCTTCTTTGATATCTCCACCCTCGACCGGCTTGCCAGCCGCGATAACCCGCTGAACCGTCTCGACCCCCGGGTTAAAGTCGTCACCACCCTGCTCTTTATTGTCGCGGTGGTCTCTTCTGGCAAGTACGAAGTCAGTGCCCTCCTCCCCTTCTTCCTCTTCCCTTGCGCCCTCATCGCGGTGGCGGATCTTCCTCTCGATTATCTCCTGAAAAAATTGCTGATTGCCGCCCCCTTTGCCTTGCTGGTCGGAGTCTTCAACCCCTTTTTCGACCCCGCGCCACAGTTACAACTGAACGGATTTACCGTCAGCGGCGGCTGGCTCTCTTTTACCTCGATCATGCTCCGCTTCACCCTCACCGTCAGCGCTGCCCTGATTCTTGTTGCCACCACCAGTTTTACCGGAGTCTGCCTCGCTCTAGAACGGCTCGGGGCACCCCGGGTCTTTGTATTGCAACTCCTCTTTTTGTATCGCTATCTCTTTGTCCTCATCGATGAAGGCGCCCGTTTGAACCGGGCCCTGACACTGCGCTCCTTTAACGGGCGCGGGCGGAGTCTGAAGGTGCTGGGGAGTCTTCTCGGCCAGTTGCTGCTGCGCACCCTGGATCGCGCCCAGCGGATTCACATGGCGATGCTCTGCCGCGGCTTCGACGGTGAAGTGCGCATGAGCCGGCAGTTGCATATCGGCGGCCGCGAAGTTCTCTTTGCCGCGGGCTGGGCCTGTGCTTTTCTCCTCTTCCGAACCTGTCATCTGCCGCAGTCCCTCGGACTGCTGATCGAAAGGCTCATGGAATGAGTCACCATATCGTCGCCGTGCAAGATCTGCATTATACTTACGCCGACGGCACCCCGGCGGTGCAGGGGATCTCTTTCCGGATCGAACATGGCGAATCTGTCGCCATTGTCGGCGCCAATGGTGCCGGGAAATCGACCCTCCTTCGCCATCTCAACGGTTACCTCACTCCGCAGCACGGCACTGTGCAGATCGGCGATTTCGCCCTGAGCAAAGAACTCCTGCCGCAGGTACGGCGCACCGTCGGCATGCTCTTTCAGGATCCGGACGATCAGCTCTTCATGCCGACAGTCCGGGACGATGTCGCTTTTGGCCCCTTGAATCTCGGACTGCCTCCTGACGAGGTCGAAGATCGTGTCACGGCCGCCCTCCAGCGCGTCGGCGCCGAACATCTCGCCGACCGCCCGCCTTATCGCCTCTCCAGCGGCGAGAAACGGACCGTCGCGATCGCTACGATCCTGTCGATGCAGCCGCAGATTCTCGTCATGGATGAGCCAAGCAGCGGTCTCGACCCGGCCGCCCGGCGGCGGCTTATTGAACTTTTGGCCTCTTTTCATCATACCCGGATTATCGCCACCCACGATCTCGACCTGGTCCTTGATCTCTGCACCCGCACTATCGTCATTCATCAAGGCAAGGTCATGGCCGACCGGCCGACCCTGGAGATCTTCGACGATGCCGACCTCCTGCGGCGCAGCCATCTCGAAGCGCCGCTGCGGCTGCAGAGCTGTCCGATCTGCACAAAAAGACTGCCGCCCCATCGCGACCCGGAAGCGCATCATCACGATGATTTAGTGGAGCCGCACAGCCATGCTTAGTACTTTTGCCGAACTCCCTACGCTCCTGCAAGCCCTTTGTGCCGGCCTCTTTACCTGGTTTTTGACCGCAGCCGGAGCGGCCTGCGTCTTCTTCTTCCGTACCGTCAACCGCAAACTCCTCGACGGCATGCTCGGCTTTGCCGCCGGAGTGATGATCGCCGCTTCCTATTGGTCGCTGTTGGCGCCGGCGATTGAGATGACCCGGGCGGCCGGCGGCATCCCCTGGCTCCCCCCCGCCATCGGTTTTTTGGCCGGCGGCGCTTTCCTCTGGAGCATCGACAAGCTAATCCCTCATCTCCATCTCGGCTTCCCGCTCAGTGAGGCCGAAGGGCCGAAGACCCACTGGCAGCGCAGCGTCCTCCTGGTTCTCGCCATTACCATGCACAATATCCCGGAGGGATTGGCCATCGGAGTTGCCATCGGCGCTATCGCCGTCGGTCTCCCTGACAACAGTCTTGCTGCCGCCCTGGCGTTAACCATCGGCATCGGCATCCAGAACTTCCCGGAAGGACTGGCAGTCGCCGCACCGCTGCGGCGGGAAGGAATGAGTCGACTGAAGAGTTTCTGGTACGGGCAACTCTCCGGCGCCGTCGAACCGGCGGCAGCCGTCATTGGTGCGGCGGCGGTGCTGACGATGCGCCCTCTCCTCCCTTATGCCCTTTCCTTTGCCGCGGGAGCGATGATCTATG
Source organism: Desulfuromonadaceae bacterium UBA5613 (assembly GCA_002424625.1). Taxonomy (GTDB): domain Bacteria; phylum Desulfobacterota; class Desulfuromonadia; order Desulfuromonadales; family UBA2197; genus UBA2197. The sequence goes on along the minus strand of DIKR01000002.1, from coordinate 7,914 downwards.
TCGTCGTTGAAGAGCTCATCCCGGAATCGCAATTAGGGAAGAATACTGATTTGGCGACGGTCGGCACCCTGCTCGGTTTTACGGTGATGATGATTCTGGATGTCGCCCTGGGGTAGGGTCGGGCGATCACAAGAATCGCCCCTACGTGCTACGACAAAAAGGAGCTTGCCATGACCACCTTCCGCCCCCGCAACAAGCGGCCGCAGCCGGCCAAGAGTCAGGCTGAAATTGACGCCACGGTCCGACGCATGCGCGCAGAAGCGGAGTCATCGAGCAACTACCGCGAACGCTCTCTCAAGCTGCATGGCTGGATCTGCGCCAAGTGTGCCCGCGAGGTCGATCTCGCCACCTTGCACCTGTTGACCGTCCACCACAAAGACGGCAATCACAACAATAACCCGGCGGACGGCAGCAACTGGGAGAATCTCTGCATCTTCTGCCACGATGACGAACACAGCCGTTCGCTCCTCGGTGACTATCTGCACGGCAAGTCGTAATCTCCGGCCCCGTCAAAGGATGGATTTATGAACAAAGCCGCAATCATCGCCCTCTTTTGCGCCGGCGGAGGATTGAGCCGCTACTACCTTTCCGGCTGGGTTTACGCCCTGCTCGGCCGCTCCTTTCCCTACGGCACCCTGGTTGTCAATATGATCGGCGCCTACCTGATCGGCCTGATCATGGAGTTGGCACTGCGCAGCACCGCCCTCTCCGATACCGTGCGCCTGGGTTTGACCGTCGGTTTTCTCGGGGGGCTGACGACCTTCTCTACGTTCAGTTATGAAACCTTCAAACTTTTAGAGGATGGGCAGTTCCTCCTTGCCGTCATTAATGTTTTGGTGAGCGTTTTCATTTGTATCCTCTTTACCTGGCTGGGGATTGTGACAATCCGGGCTCTTTCCTGAAAGGCAGATACCATGAACAAATTGATCGGTGAGAATGTGCTGATGCGAATCTTCATCGGCGAGGGGGACCGTTATGAACACCGACCTCTTTATGAAGCGCTGGTCGAACTCTTCCGCACAGAGGGTTTTGCCGGCGCAACGGTATTGCGCGGCCTTTGCGGCTTTGGCGCCAACCGCGTTTTTCACAGTCAGAGACTCCTCGATCTTTCCGCCGATCTGCCGCTGATTGTCGAGGTCGTTGAGACCCGGGAGAAGATTGACGCCATCATGCCGCGGATCGACGCGATGATGGGAGGCGGCATGATCACCCTGGAAAAGGCGACGGTCATCCGCTACACCCCGGCACCGGTCCGGTAAGCAAGACGGCGGCAAAAAACTCCCGGCACAACAGAAAAAGGCGCAGCAGCTGATTCCAACCAGCCCTGCGCCTGCATCTATTTTAAATCGATTTTTCTGCTGCTCTTATCCCAAAAGAATCTTGTCCCGACAGATCAGAATCTCGAAAGCGAGGGAGGCTTTGTTCAAAAGCCGCTGCACCTCCGGCAGCCTGTCGGCAAGATCTCCTTCCCCTCCTTCAACATAAAGAATATCGACGACCCGGCCAAGGACAACCACCGGCATGACCAGCACCGATGCCGGGGCTTGACCGCAAAGAGCGGCAAGCAGACGTTGATTGAGAGTGTTGACTGTCAACGGCCCGAGGTAATAACTCTTGCCCTCCGTCACCGTCTTTAGCACCGAAGGCCGGGCAAAAGGGATATGCGCCATCTCAAAGCCGGAAATTTCGACACCGTTGCGAAATGCCCGCCACCCTGAGGCATTATCACCGCGAACAATAAAGAGCGCCGCACAATGGAACTGCAACGCTAACGCTTCCAGGACAACAGCGGCAATCTCTTCACGGTCTTCGACATACGCAAGCCGTCGGGAGATTCCGTCAATCGCATAATGCTGCAGTTTTTCGACCCAGGCCCCCTCGAACGGCTCACTGTCGGCAGCCGGGGAGAGCCCGGCTGCCGCTGCATCGATGGGGCGCAACACTTCTTCCTCAAGATCGATAACACCCTCAGTAGCGCCACTTGCCCCGGCAATGACGGCGGGAAGAGCAATGACCGTTGGCGCCGCTTCCGCTACGGGCTCGACCCAACTTGCCGCGACGGCTTCGCTCTGCAAGCGATCGATAATTTGCTGAAAGCGGGTGCTGATATGCAGGCCATAATAAAGGTTGAGCGCTTGCAGCAGGCGAAATTCCGGGGCGATCATCGGCTTGATGACAAAACCGGTGATAAAACTGATTTCGTCGACAGCTGCCAGATCCGCCGGATCGGACATGACCAGCGTCAAACGTTTCTGCTTCAACTCCAAAGGAATAACCCGATATTTAAGGGCCATCTCTTTGGGGATGCAAGCGATCGTCTCGGCCGGGATGTTAAGGAGTGCTTCAGGAGAGATGTAAGGGACCATCAGCTTGCGGCCGAGGAAGCGGGCAAGATCCTCTTCACGCAAGAAACCGAGTTCTACCAGACTTGTTCCGATCTTGCCGCCAAAGAAGACGCGATTTTGCAGCGCATCGTCGATCTGCGCCGGCGTAACCATTTTGGCATTCAGCAACATGTCGAGCAGTGTAATCGCCATGAGCGCAAACCTCCAGGCCGCAACAGATTCAGGACATTACCAGGGGTAGACCTGCGGCTCACCCTTGCTGAGAAAGATAATCTCGCCGCCGCGAATACAAAAACGATCGCCGGTGGCGCGAACCGTCCATTCATCTCCTTCTTCCGGCGGGAGGGGGAATTCCCGACTGCCGAGATAGTGATCTTCGCCGTTTATGACCGCCCACCACTCAAGGGCACCGGTCTGCCATAACTGATTCTTTAAATTGTACGCCATCTGGGCATCTCCTTTATATTCTTCCGGCCGCATCATACGGCAGCCCCGTAACCAGGTCAACCGTCGGACGGCTTCTCATCAAGAGCGCGATCATTCACCCGCGGGAGTTGCCAGTTGCGCCAGATCGCCAGCAGCCGGATAGCGATGGTGACTGTTGCAGCGACGATAATGGCGATGGTCGGCGGGACCGCGGTGCCGTGCAATACCACCAGGATGGCACCGCCGGCGATACAGGCGGAGGCATAAACTTCCCGCTGCAGAACAAGGGGCACCTGCCCGGAAAGGACGTCGCGTACCATCCCGCCGGCGGTGGCCGTCGCCACCCCCATGAGGATGGCGGTGAGCGGACCGGCCTGCATCGCCAGCGCCTTGCCGGTACCGATGACGACAAAGGTGCCGAGACCGATGGCATCGAAATAAAGGAGGGGATGATGGAGACGCTCAAAATGGCGATGCCCGACAAAGACGGCGAGGGAGACAACGATCGAGGTATACAGGTAGGTTTCGTCCTTGAGGGAGAAAGGAGGAAGATCGCCCAGGAGGATATCGCGGAGGGTGCCGCCGCCGGTGGCGGTCACCAGTCCGAGGACGATGACGCCGAGGAGATCCATCTGCCGGCGGATCCCCGCCCAGGCGCCAGAGGCGGCAAAAGCAGCGGTACCGATGAGATCGAGAGCATAAAGAAGTGACATAAAAGTATCCCTGCCCGCACTCAGGCGACGGTTACGGTGAGATTGCCGACTTCACTGATCGTGGCGGTCAGCCGATCCCCGGAGCAGATGCGACTGACCCCGGCCGGGGTGCCGGTGAGGATGACGTCGCCGGGCTCCAAGGTGAAGATGGCGGAGATGGCTGCGATCAACTCGGGGATGGAGCGGAGCATCAGCGCCGTCGAAGCATCCTGCCGCACTTGACCATTGACCCGCAGCGCGATGTCGAGATGCTGAGGATCACGGACCGTTGCCGCGGCAACAAAATCGGAAAGGGGGCAGGCGGTGTCGAAAGCCTTGGCAACTTCCCAGGGGAGGCCCTTGCTCTTCAATTCGTTCTGAACATCGCGCAGGGTCAGATCGATGGCAACGCCGTAGCCGGCCACCGCACTCAGCGCCTCTGCGGCGGCAATCCCCTTGATGGTGCGGCCGATAAGGAGGGCGAGCTCGACTTCGTGCTGACAGTCCTGTGAATATGCCGGAATGACAATCGTACCTCCGGCGCCGATAACGCTGCTCGCCGGTTTCATGAAGAAGACCGGACGATCCGGAACTTCATTGCCGAGTTCACGAATATGCTCGGCGTAATTTCGTGCAACACAGACAATCTTCCCCAAGGGAAGAAACTCCTCTTTCCCGATAATCCGCACTTGCCGCATCGCTGATCTCCCTTGCTATCACGGATTCATTTTCGCCCGACGCTGCCCAAATTACCTTGTCATTCCTCCAATTGCAATCGCTTATACCGTGATTATCGCCGCGAACCTCTCCGACCGGATTTTGCTACCACTATTTACCGATACAAACATTAAAAACCGTTTCCCTGCTGGACGAACTCCCTCCTTTTCTTTATAATGCCGCCATTAAAAATGGAAAAGGCCGGCCCCGCCCTGATCGCGGCGGTCTTTTCAGGAGAAATCATGACTATTTCCGATCGTTACCGGCAGATTGTTGCAGAGCTTGAAGCCTGCCAGACCCTCCTCGCAGCCGGCAGCGAAGATCTCTCCGGGGAAAGCCGGATCGTCGCCGGAGCCGCGACCCAACTCCGTGAGTTGCTTGATCAGGTCGGGGAGATTCCTCGCATCCGTCTCGAAACCCAACTGACGCCGGTCCTGCTCAAGGCCCACAGCCAGCTCGATCGCGCCCGCCTCCTTTTGGAAGAGCGCGATCAGGACGAAGCCTCTGACGCCGTCTGGGACTTGCAACAAGCGATTTACCGCCTGCTCAACGATCTTTGACGGTTATGACTCCACCTTGACCCACCTTGTTTTTTCATGATTTTCCACGGCCATCGAAGCGGTAAAGACCTGATGTCCGGCGAAAAGGTGATAATTTATGGGTAAAAAACTATGGTTCGCCGGCTTAATTGCGACGGCACTGAGTCTGGTGACAACCCTGGCGGCCGCCAAAGACTTTGTTGACATCTCAACCGCAGCGGGCGTGGCGGACGACGGCCTTGGTCGGGGAGTCGCTTTCGCCGATATCAATAACGACGGACTCGTTGATCTTTACGTCTCCAACAAAGGCGGTGCCAACAAACTCTTTCTCAATAAAGGCAACGGCAGGTTTGAAGATATCACCGCCAAGGCCGGCAAGGGGATCGATCATCCCGGCTTCTCGATGGGGAGCGTCTTTGGCGACTACGATAATGACGGTTATGCTGATCTCTACCTCGCCACCGGGGGTCAGAGTCAAGCCGAGACAAACCGCCTCTTCCGCAATAATGGTGACAACACCTTCACCGATGTCACCGAAAAAGCCGGCGTCGGCCTCAAAGCCTTTACCAACTCCGCCTCCTTTGTCGATTACGACAATGACGGCTGGCTCGATATCTTTTGCGCCAACTACGGCGATGGTCAGAAGAATATCCTTTATCGCAACAACGGCAACGGCACCTTCAGCGATGTCACCGACACGGCCGGGGTTGGCGACCGCTCTTCTAGCTGGATAGGGGTCTGGGCCGATGTTAACAACGACAACTTTCCGGATCTTTATGTCGTCAATGGCCGCTATCCCCTCGGCGAGCCGAACAAGCTCTACCTCAACAACCGGAACGGCACCTTCACCGAAGTGGCACAGCAGGCCGGTGTCGACGATCCGAACTGGGGCATGGGTGCGGCCTTTGCAGATATTGACAACGACGGCGATCTCGATCTCTTTGTCTCCAACTATGTCGGCCTGCACAACCTTTATCTCAATGACGGCAAAGGCAACTTCACCGCTGCGAGCGACCGGATCAAAGGCTCCCACGCCGGCTGGGGCAAAGGCACGACCTTTGGCGACATCGACCACGACGGTGATCTCGATTTTTACCAAGGAGATTGCAAGCTCGCCAACCAGCTCTACATCAACGACGGCAAAGGGACCTTCACCAATCACACCAGCAAACAACCGCTCCTGAAGTGCGAAACCGTTCGCAGCAAAGGAACCGCCTTTGCCGATATCGATAACGATGGCGACCTTGATCTTTACGTGGTCAACTGGGGCGCACCGAACAAACTCTTCAAAAATACCCGGGACGACAAGAACTGGCTGAAAGTGAAGCTGACCGGCACCGTCTCCAATCGTGATGCCTACGGCAGCAAAGTCAAGATCTTCGAAAGCGGCAAAAAAGCCCTCCTTTCCCTGCGCGAAATCCGTTCTTCCTCCGGTTTCTCTGCCCAGGAGCCGAAGGTTGTCCACTTCGGTCTGGATGCTGCCAAAAAGTATGATGTTGTTGCGATCTTTCCCAGCGGTATCGAAGCAAAGATCTTTGGGATCAAGACCGGTCAGACAATTGAAATCTTCGAACCGGCCCTGCAGAAACCGAATATGCTCACCAGACTTGTCCCCTGATCACCCATCCCTGAAGCCCAAGGAGAAACGAATGGAAAAGAAAGAACAGAAACTCGAAATCCAGATCGATGAAGCGACTGCCCAGGGCATCTATGCCAATCTCGGGATCATTAATCATACCGATAGCGAGTTCACCATCGATTTTGTTTATCTGCAACCGCAGTCACCGCAGGGAAAAGTCCGGGCGCGCATCATCACCTCCCCCCGCCATGCCAAGCGTCTCCTCCTCGCTCTGGAAGAGAATGTCCGCCGCTTTGAAGCCAACTTCGGCCCTATCGAACCCGGCCCGGCCGGGAATGAAGGGGCCATTATCCAGTAAGCCGGTGGTGTTCAAGAAGCTTTGTATCGGTTGCGGGATCCGTGATACCAAGTGCCCGGCCGAAGGGGTCAGTGCGATCCGCATGGATGCACAAAGGGGAGAGCCGTCGCCAGCGCGATGCGGCCTCCGGATTGGACGGTTACTGATGCAACGGGGGATGATCTTGTCTTTATTGTTGCTCGGCGCCGGGGTAACGACCGCCTTGGCCGGGGAGATGCTCCGCATCGACGACTTTGAGCAGGGCCTCAGTCCGCGCTGGGAAAAGAGATCTTTCCAGGGGGAGACGAGCTACAGCGTTGTTACGGATAACGGCGGACGAGTCTTGCGAGCGCAGAGTCAGGGGACAGCCTCCGGCCTCGTCTTCAAGAAAGAGTACCGCTTGCAGGACTATCCCCTCCTCAGCTGGCGCTGGAAGGTCAAGGGGACCATCCCTAAGGGGAATGAAAGGGCGAAGAGCGGCGATGACTATGCCGCCCGCGTCTATGTGGTCTTCCCGCACTGGTTCTTCCCGAAAACGCGGACAATCAGCTATATCTGGGGGAACACCCTTCCCCGGGGGGCGGCGGTGCCGAGCCCTTATACCGGAAATGCCATGATGGTGGCGGTGGAGAGTGGCGCAGAGAAAGTCGGAGAATGGCAGTCAGCGCGGCGCAATGTGCTGGAGGATTACCGGAAACTCTTCGGTGCAGAGCCGCCGGCGGTCGGGGCGATCGCGATCATGACCGATACTGACAACACCGGCGCCAGTGCCGAGGCGTGGTACGACGATCTGCAGATCGAGAAATTAATCACGAGGTAAAAAGGGGATTGCCCGCTCTGCCTGGAAAACCGGCTGGCGCTATCGACATTACAGCTTCGCCTGCACGCTCCGGATCTTCTCTTCCATACTCTGGGCCCGATCGGTCCGCGTCCCCACCTTGATCGTGGTGGTGATCCGCGGCGCTCCCAGTTCATGCACCACTTCATGGCAGCGCTTGACCGCGGCAAAGACCTCATCCCACTCCCCTTCCACATTCGTACCATATGCATGCAGCGCCGTTTTCAGTCCCGCCGCGCTCAGGACCTTTTCGCAAGCAGCGATATAAGGGGAGAGGGAGACCCCGACCCCGAGCGGAACAATACAGAGATCGATCATGACCTTCATTTCTGTTCTCCTTCGACTTTATGCGCCGATAATTTCACCAGAACGCGCTTCTTAAAGCGATGAATTCCAGCTGCCACTCACCATCAACTCTTGGCAATTGGGCATCCCACAGGG
>DIKR01000042.1:1284-6023 GCA_002424625.1 Desulfuromonadaceae bacterium UBA5613 | reverse complement strand
CACGGCGAATTCCCCCGCGCCATCCTTGCCCCCGGTTCACCGGAAGAGGCCTTTGCCTGTGCCGCTCACGCCTTTACCATGGCCGATGCGGCTCAGGCGCCGGTCTTTGTCCTCACCGATCAGCATCTTCTCGATACCCTGTACGATCTCGACCCTTTTGTCCTGCCGGAGTTTGCACCACAGTCGCGAATTATCGCCACCCCGCGGGGCTACCAGCGTTATGCTCCCGGCCTGGATGGCGTTTCGCACCGAGGAATTCCCGGTTTCGGCAAGGGGCGGGTCTGCGTCGACAGTGATGAGCACGACGCCGACGGCCGGATCACCGAGGATTTCGCCGTGCGTATCGCCATGGTTGACAAGCGCCTCGCCAAGATGCGCCGACTGCAGGAGGATTACGCCCTGCCGCCGAAACTTTTCGGGCCGGCTGACTACCGGCGGCTGATTGTCGGCTGGGGCTCGACCCACGCAGCGGTCGCCGAAGCGCTGGCCCAACTCCAGCCCCGGGCAACCGCTTATCTCCACTGTCCGCAAGTCTACCCGCTCCCCTTGGCGCTGCTTGAGCATCTTCAGCAGGCGACGGAGATTGTCGTCATCGAGAACAATGCGACCGGCCAGTTTGCTCGCCTCCTTCGCGCCGAGAATGCCTGCAAAGTTCACAAGGAATGGCACAAATACAACGGCCTCGCTTTTAACGTCGCGGAAGTGGTGGAACTACTCCGGCAGGAGGTGGAGAAATGAGCGAAAATCCTTATCTGCGCCAAAACTGTGATGTGGCCTGGTGTCCGGGCTGCGGTAACTACGGTATCCTCAAGCTGGTCAGCGCCACCCTGGCGGAGCTGCAGCTCGACCCGCAGCAGGTCGTCTTTGTTTCCGGGATCGGCCAGGCTGCCAAGCTCCCTCAATACCTCAATCTTCATTACTTCAACGGTCTGCACGGCCGCGCCCTGCCGCCGGCGACGGCGATCAAGGCGAGCAACCGCAACCTGACGGTGATCGCCGAGAGTGGTGACGGTGACATGTACGGCGAAGGGGGAAACCACTTCCTGCACTGCATCCGCCGCAACCCCGACCTGACCAACATCGTCCATAACAACATGGTTTACGGTCTGACCAAGGGGCAGGCCTCGCCGACCAGTCCGCGCGGCCTGGTCACACCGCTGCAGATTGACGGCGTCATCCTTGAACCTTTCAACCCCCTCGCCGTCGCCATCGCTCTCGATGCCTCCTTTGTCGCCCGCGCCTACGTCGGCCACCCCGAAGAGACCCGTGCCATCCTCAAGGCAGCGATTGCGCATCGCGGTTATGCCCTGGTCGATCTTCTCCAGCCCTGTGTCACCTTCAACAAACTCAATACCTACCAGTGGTTCGAAGCGCACACCACGGCCCTTCCGGCCGAGCACGACCCGAGCGACCGGGTGCAGGCTTTTGCCCGTGCCTGCGAAGACGATCCGCTGCGCCTCGGCATCTTTTACCAGAAGGAGAAGCCGGTCTTCGAAGAGCAACTCGCCGCTTACGCCGATGATAAACGTCCTCTCTTCGAGCGCCGCGTCGATCTCGACAAGCTGGCGGCGACGATGCGGGGGATGGGATGAAAGATTCGCCTTTTTCGCAGTAGGTGCACCCACAAGGGGTGCCCCTATCAGAAGTCATCCCTCCCTGAAACACTCATTCTGCTCCCCGTGGAACAAAAGTATCTTAAGCCACTGCTTGCAATCGACTTTTTATAAGATAGACTCTTTTTCATCTTGGAGGAGGGAAGCGGAGCACATGATTGCCTCCTGTCGGCGGCAGGTTTAAGTGACTGTTTTTCAGATGAAGGAGTGATTACGATGAGAAAGAAGATGGAGAATATGTGGAGGTCACATGGCCTGATCGAGGATATCATTATTATCCCGCAGGCAGCCCTGCACCGGGCTTGGGACAAGATCTGGAAACTCCGGGTGATGGTGGTGATCCTTGTCACCATGTGCGTTGTCCTGGCGGCAGTGAATGTTAAGGGCCGGGAAGCTTTTTCCCATTTATTACTCCTGGAGGCAGAGAACCAGGAGAAGGACGCCACCATCGAAAAACTGCAAAATGAAAACAAAGTCCTGGAAGAAAAATTGTCTTTCAAACTCAAGGTTGACGACCTGGTCGCAAAGATTCAAAAAGTGGCGCCCTGGCTTGATCAAAGCATTATCCGCCCTGCCGCTGAAAATGCCCTGAGCCACACAACTGACCCGGCTCTTTATCTGGCCATCGGCTTGGTCGAGGCGGAATTGCAGGCCAATATTGTCCATACTGACGGCGTCGCCCTGGGCATGCACGGAATTTGCCCCAAGGACTGGCACTCCTTCCTGCAAGCGAAAGGGATTATGGAAAGCCGCGACGATTACTTTGATCCGGTCAAATCTTTCAAGGGATCGGAGGCGGTGCTGACCGCGTTAGTGCGGGAGTGCGGTTCGCTGGAAAAAGCTCTGCTTTACTATAACGGTGGCGGACCTGCTGCCGCGGGGATGATTCCCAAGAGCACGGCTTATGCCAGGCGGGTGATGCATTTAATGAAAGCTTTTGCCGCTTAAGACAAGATCCCGCACCCGGTATGCACCACACAGCCCGTGTCAAGAGAAAAGTAAGTCTGAATATAATTTTCTTGTTGTATTAATTGACATGATATAGGATTTTTCTTTTAGTAAAAATCCTTGCAAGGGTTGCAAATGCCTATCCGGAACATGGCCGTCAAATACTGCGAATTTCTCGGTCGAAAGGGCAAAGAATTCAATGTCTTTGCCGGTCTTTTTTGCGCGCTGCTGCTCGGAACCATTGATTATTATTCTCATCTCTATTTCGGCGTTGATTACCCGCTAACTTTATTTTATCTTTTACCGGTGGCGTTCGTTGCCTGGTTTGCCGGTCGGCAGGCCGCCGTGGCTATCGCCATCGCCTGCGTGGCGATCAGGACGGCGGTACATGCTTTTCATCCGGAAGCGCTTTCCCTGCTCATCTGGAAGAACAGCTCCGCTTTTGCTTTCTTTCTCGTTGTCGGTCTTCTTCTCGCCAAATTGCGGCAGTTGCTGGACAATGAGCGGGCCCTGTCCCGTACCGACCACCTGACCGGCGCCATGAACCGAAAGGTCTTTCTGGAAGTCACGACAAATGAAATCTACCGTTTACGCAGACATGATCAACCTTTCAGCATTGCCTACATTGACCTGGACAATTTCAAGGAGATAAACGACACCCGTGGCCATAGCGCCGGAGATTTGCTGCTGCAAACGGTGGTGGCGACCATATCAGAAAATCTTCGCCGAACGGATGTTGTGTCACGACTGGGCGGCGACGAGTTCGCCATCCTCTTCACCAATAGCGACAAGCAGGCGTCGCTTGTTGCTATTCACAAAATCCAACAGCAACTGTACCTCAGAATATTGCAGCAAAATCTGGCGGTGACCTTCAGTATCGGCGTACTCACCTGTACCGGTGCTCCCAACACCGTGGACGAGATCATTACCCTGGCCGATAATTTAATGTACGAGGTGAAAAAGAGCGGCAAGAACGGGATCCGGCACGCTCTTTATGCCGGGGGTGCTGCGAAGTTTGCAATGACAGGGTAAGGTTGCAGACGAGTCTCCAATGTGTCGCGGCCATGGCTTGCCATGCGTTCGCTCCCTTTATTAGCTAAGGCTCGACATCACGGTGTCGAGCCTTTCTTACTAGAACGACCTTCGCCTCAGGGCGGAGGGATTGTAAACTTCATAAAAAGTGATAAATTTAGAAAAGGAAGGAGGCAGATCTTTTCAGCTAACGTGATCGTTGTCGCCGGGTGAAGCTAAACACGAGGAGAAAGAACCATGAAAATATTGATGGTGCTGACGTCGCATGAGGAGTTGGGCAACACCGGGGAAAAGACCGGTTTCTGGTTGGAAGAATTTGCCGCCCCTTACTACGTTTTCAAAGATTCCGGAGCTGCCGTCATCCTGGCGTCGCCGAAAGGGGGACAACCGCCTCTCGACCCGAAGAGCGCCGGAGCAGAGTTTCAAACTGCCGCCACCGCGCGTTTCAACGCCGATAAGGATGCTCAAAAAGCCCTGGCCACAACCCTGCGGCTGAGGGATGTTTCTCCGGATGCTTATGATGCCCTCTTTTACCCCGGCGGGCACGGACCACTATGGGATCTTGTCGAGGATAAACATTCGATTAACCTCATCGAGATCATGTTTGCCCTCGGCAAACCCGTGGCAGCGGTCTGTCACGCCCCGGCAGTCCTCCTTCATGCCCGAAAAGCGGATGGTTCAGCGCTGGTGCAGGGGAAAGCTGTCACCGGATTTTCGAACTCGGAAGAAACTGCTGTCGGTTTGACTGAGATCGTCCCGTTTCTGCTCGAAGAGGAGTTACAGAAAATTGGCGGAAATTATTCCAAAGGAGCAGATTGGCAAGCTTATCTGGTCCGCGATGGCAATTTGATCACCGGTCAGAATCCAGCGTCTTCAGAAGCAGCCGCCATCGCGGTATTACGTAAATCTGACGGTACTGCCCCCTGACCCTCCCATAAATAGTGACGAAAATTTTAAGAGTCTGACAGGCATCCCCCTGAGTCTTTTGTAAGCACCAACCGGGCGGATCGCACGATCTTCGTCACGCAGTGCTTTTATTGGAGCTGTGGGACACCATGCACCAGGCCCGCCATCTCCTCCTGTATTTTTGCCGGATCGATCTTCGCCCGCTGGAGCAACTCCCCCCAACTGGTCCCTCCTCCGCTG
>DIKR01000042.1:0-1245 GCA_002424625.1 Desulfuromonadaceae bacterium UBA5613 | reverse complement strand
CATTTCCTGACTGGTTGCGCCGGCCTGGCGCAGACCTGCTAATTCTTCTTTGCCATGCAGACGGAAGCGCAGTAACAGTTTTTAAGCATGAGGACTCTTGCATGTCAGTTCTGGACCAAAGCATCACTAAACGACTCCTTTTTGCCATTATCCTGACCTCCCTGACTCTGGTGGCGGAGATTGTCGGCGGCCTGTGGTCCAATTCACTGGCCCTCCTCTCCGATGCCGGTCATGTCTTTCTCGATCTCTTTGCCCTCCTCCTCTCTTTGGGGGCGATCAAGCTTGCCGCGCAGCCGGTCAGCGGTAAACACTCCTACGGCTGGCACCGGGCCGAGGTCTTGGCGGCCCTGATTAATGGGCTGACGGTTTTGCTGATGGCGGTGGCGATTCTCTACGAAGGGGGCAAGCGGTTCTTGGCTCCCGAAGAGGTGAAGACCCTGCCGATGCTGGCCATTGCCGTGTTCGGTCTGCTTGCCAATCTGCTGGCGGCCAAAGGTTTGCACGGCCACGCTCGCGACGATCTCAACGTGCGCAGCGCCTTTCTCCATGTTCTCGGGGATGCGGCGGCCTCGGTGGGAGTGATTGCCGGAGCGCTGTTGATGCACTTTACCGGTTGGTATCAGGCGGATCCGATTATCTCTATCGCCATCGGATTACTGATATTGGTGGGGGCGGGGCGGGTGCTGCGGGATGCCATTCACATCCTCATGGAAGGGGCGCCCCGCGGGCTGAGCGTGGGCCAGGTCGCGGACTACCTGCGTACCATCGACGGGGTCATCGATCTCCATCATGTCAATCTCTGGTCCATCTGTTCTCACATCACGGCCTTTTCGGCCCACCTGGAGATAACCCCGGAGAGCGAAGCAAACCGGGCGGAGTTACTGCACCGTATTGAACATCAATTGCAGGAACGTTTTCATATCAACCATACGACTATTCAACTGGTGTGTACGGGATGCAGCGGCGGTCCGCTGATCAAGGCGTTGAGCCATGGCGAGCAAGCCCATAATGGCTGCAGGCATTGAAGCAAAGAAGCTAATCTTGCTATCCCCTTCGACGCCGTCAACAATCCGCCGCTTAATCTCACTGTGACGCCGGGCAGTACCCTGCAAGCTTATCTTTATGGGCAAGTATCAACAAGAATAGATTTGACAACATCCGTGTAAGCGGATATTGTTTCGCCCATGAAAAATCATGTCCAACTCTTCAAAACCCTCGCCGACGAAACCCGCCTGCGCATCTTGA
>DIKR01000141.1:47051-48923 GCA_002424625.1 Desulfuromonadaceae bacterium UBA5613 | reverse complement strand
AGAAGATCTTGGTTTGGGTCTGGAGCTGGACATGGACTTCCAGACCGATGACGACTTCATATTTGGAGGACATGGGAAGAATCCTTTTCATCGTAGGGGCGATGCGCTGCCTCGCCCTGGGCGACCCACCAGGTCGCCCCTACGTCATAATTATAACTCGGCTTTGGCCTGATGCCACCCTGTCGCCTGCTCATAGGCATAGGCGGCCTGGAGCAGGGTCGCTTCGGCAAAGGGGCGACCGATCAGCTGCAGGCCGATCGGCAGTCCGCCGGCCGAAAAACCGCAGGGGAGACTGAGGGCGCAGGTCCCGGCAAGATTGACCGGGATGGTGAAGATGTCGGAGAGATACATCTGCAGCGGGTCGGCAATCTTCTCGCCAAGACGGAAGGCCGGGGTCGGGGCCACCGGCGACAGGAGAACATCGACCTGATCGAGGGCAGCGATAATATCCTGACGGATCAGGGTGCGGACCTTCTGCGCCTTGAGGTAGTAGGCGTCATAATAGCCAGCGGAGAGGGCGTAAGTACCAAGCATGATGCGGCGCTTGACTTCTGCNNCCGAAACCGGCGGCGCGACTGCGGCAGTAAAGGGCGTTGAGCCCCTCCCCGTCATCGACGCGCAGACCAAAACGGATGCCGTCGTAACGAGCGAGATTGCTCGACGCCTCGGCGGTGGCGATCAGGTAATAGCAGGCAACTGCGTACTCGGTATGCGGCAGGGAGATTTCGACAAACTCGGCACCGAGTCCCGAGAGGACGCTTTGCGCCTGTTCCAGCGCCGCGTTGACCTCGGGATCGAGACCGGCACCGAAATACTCGCGGGGGAGGCCGATGCGCAGACCCTTGACGCCGTTTTCGAGCTTGGCAAGATAATCAGGAACCGGGGTATTGACCGAGGTCGAATCGAGGGGATCGTAGCCGGCGATCACCTGAGTGAGAATCGCGCAGTCACGGACATCACGGGTCAGCGGCCCGACCTGGTCGAGGGAGGAAGCATAGGCGATAACGCCGTAACGGGAGACGCGGCCATAGGTCGGCTTGAGGCCAACAACGCCGCAGTGCGCTGCCGGTTGGCGAATCGATCCGCCGGTGTCGGTGCCGAGAGCAGCCACGGCGGTGCGGGCGGCAACACAGGCGGCGGAGCCGCCGGAGGAACCGCCGGTGACATAGTCACGGTTCCAGGGGTTGCGCACCGGGCCAAAGGCGCTGTTTTCGTTGGAGCTCCCCATGGCAAACTCATCCATATTGACCTTGCCGAGGAGAACGGCGCCGCTGTCGTAAAGACGTTGTACCGCCGTTCCGTCATAGGGCGGGAGGTATTCCGCGAGAATCTTCGAAGCGCAGGTGGTACGGATCCCCTTGGTGACGAAGATATCCTTCAGCGCCAGGGGGATGCCGGTCAGGGGCCGGGCAGTGCCGCCCGCCAGTTCGCGATCGGCAGCAAGGGCGGCAGCACGGGCCGCGTCAGCAGCAACGGTGATGTAGGCGTTGATCTCACCATCGAAAGTGGTGATCCGATCAAGATAGGCGGCACACAGCTCCGAGGCACTGATTTTGCCACTGCGCAACAGAGTCTGCAGCTGGGCGATACTGTAATCAATTAAAGACATGGATTTCATCCGTTCACTCAATCACTTTCGGCACCCGGAAGGTGCCGTTTGCGCTCTTCGGCGCCGCCGCCATCACTTCTTCCCGCTCCAGTGAGGGGCGCAACTGATCGGCGCGGAAGGCATTCGCCATCGGCACGGCATGGGCGGTCGGGACGATCCCCTCGGTATCGAGATTGGCGAGAGTCGCGACATAAACGAGCATGGCATCCATGTCCGTTGCCATCCGCTCAATATCGGTCTCAGAGAGGGTTAGTTTCGCCAGT
>DIKR01000141.1:28358-46956 GCA_002424625.1 Desulfuromonadaceae bacterium UBA5613 | reverse complement strand
ACTTGTCGTCAGGGGCTTGATGGAGCACTGAATTAAATAAGTTTAGAAAAGAGCATTTTTCGCCATGGCAATGACACCACCCGGCAGGATCCCCATGTAGAGCACCCCGACCACCGCGATAACGATGGAGGCGACGACCGGAGCCGACATCTTGATCCATTCAAACTCTTCGGTCGGCGCTTTAAAGTACATGGCAACCATGATCCGCAGGTAGTAGTAAAGGGAGACCGCCGAGTTAAGGACACCGATGACCGCCAGCCAGATATAACCGGCCTTGACCGCACCGGCAAAGATATAGAACTTGCCGGCAAAACCGGCCGTCGGCGGAATCCCCATCAGCGAAAAGAGGAAGATGACCATGGCAATCGCCAACCAGGGACGCTTGTAGCCAAAACCGGCAAAACCGTCGAGGGTCAGATTCTCTTCGCCCTTCTTGCCGACCAGAACCAGGACAGCAAAGGCGCCGAGATTCATGAAGGTATAAGCGAGCATATAGAAGAGGATGCCCGAAACGCCGATCTCATTGGCAGCGACGATACCGACCAGGGCATATCCGGCATGAGCAATCGAAGAATAAGCCAGGGTTCTTTTGATATCGGTCTGATAGATGGCGATAACGTTACCGACAACCATGGTCAGGACGGCAATGATCCAGAGGAGGGATGTCCACTCTGCTTTCATGCCACCGAGGCCGAGGATGAGGATGCGGATGAAGCCGGCAAAGGCGGCCGCTTTCGGACCGGCGCTCATGAAAGCGGTGATCGGTGTCGGTGCCCCCTGATAAGTATCCGGGGTCCACATATGGAAGGGAGCCGCGGCAATCTTGAAGAGGAATCCGGTGGAGAGAAGCATGAGACCGGCCACCGCCATCGGATTGGTGATCGCACCCGGGTTGGCCGAGATAAACTCACCCATGCGCGCCAGATCGATCGTTCCGGTCACGCCATAAAGGAGCGCAATCCCGTAGAGCAGAAATCCGGTGGAGAAGCAGCCAAGAAGGAAGTATTTGAGACCTGCTTCATTCGATTTCGTCTGGCCGCGGAAAAAACCGGCAAGGACATAAAGCGCGACCGAGAGGA
Organism: Desulfuromonadaceae bacterium UBA5613; assembly: GCA_002424625.1. Taxonomy (GTDB): domain Bacteria; phylum Desulfobacterota; class Desulfuromonadia; order Desulfuromonadales; family UBA2197; genus UBA2197. Next base: position 45,877 of record DIKR01000141.1, on the reverse strand, counting down.
CCTCTAATCCGAGGAAGATCATCATCAGGTTAGTCCCTGATGCCATCCACATCGAACCGGCCGTGGCGAAGAGGATCAGAGTATAGAACTCGCCAACCGGGTAGCCTTCGCGCTTGAGATAATCATCCGACATCAGAATCGTCAAACCGGCGGCAACCAGAAAGATGATATTGAAGAAGGTGGCATAATTGTCGAGTGCCACCCCGCCGGCAAAACCGAATTCAGGTTTATTCCAGGCCGCAAGGGAGACAAAGCCGGTAACAACGATAGCAACGAGGCTGAACCATGCCGCCGGAGTCGATTTGCCGCGGGGCATGAAAGCATTCATCAGCAATAGAACCATGCCGAAAGAACAGAGGACGAGCGAAGGGAGTATCGCATCGAAATTCACGTTCTGCATGGCGATTTGGACCAGATTTTCCATGAAAGAGCTCCTCCGGAGTCGATAAATTCCAGATCAGTAAATGTTACTGGTGACCCTGCGGCGGCATACCAGGATGTGTTAAGCGCGGATTACCGAGAGTATATTCACCTGTGCTGGCCGGCATAACTATGGCCACCTGTTGGCTCTTGACCTGCTTGATCAGATTCTCCAGAGCCGGATTCATTTTATCAAAGAAGGTATTGGGATAAACGCCGATCCAGAAGACAAAGACCAGCAGCGGCACCATCAGGGTAATCTCGCGCGCCGAGAGATCTTTCAAATCGGCATTCTTCGGATTGTTGCATTCGCCGAACATGACGCGCTGATACATCCAGAGCATATAGACCGCCGCAAAGATGACGCCGGTGGTGGCGACAACCGCGTACCAGCGCAGTTCACTTTCAAAAGCGCCAAGAATTGCAAGGAATTCACCAACAAAACCGTTCGTCCCGGGCAGACCGATTGAGGAGAAGGTCATTATCATGAAGATCGTCGCAAAGATCGGCATCTTCTTGGCAAGGCCACCGAATTCGTTGATCTCCCGGGTATGACGACGCTCATAAAGGAAGCCGACGATAAGGAAGAGTGCGCCGGTCGAGATACCGTGATTGATCATCTGCAGCATGCCGCCCGCCATCCCCTGCAGGTTCATGGCAAAGACCCCGAGCATGACAAAACCGAGATGCGAGACAGACGAGTAGGCGACGAGTTTCTTGACGTCATCCTGCATCATCGCCACCAGGGCACCGTAGATGATGCCGATCACCGCCAGCGTCGCGAGGAGGGGGGTGAAGGTCTGCATCGCCTCCGGGAAGAGGGGAATGGCAAAGCGGACATAGCCGTAAGTACCCATCTTCAGCAGGACTGCGGCGAGGATAACCGAGCCGGCAGTCGGGGCCTCGGTATGTGCATCCGGCAACCAGGTGTGTAAGGGGAACATCGGCACTTTAATGGCGAAGCTGAAGGCAAAGGCAAGGAAGAGCCAGGTCTGGAGATTGCCCGGGATGCCGAGTTTGTAGAATTCGACGATCGAGAAGCCGTCCGTGGCAATACCGGTCTTTACCCCGTAGTAATAGACATAGATGATGGCGACAAGCATGAGCAGGGAGCCGACGGCGGTGTAAAGGAAGAACTTCACCGCTGCATAGATGCGGTTCTTTCCACCCCAGATACCGATGAGGAAGTACATCGGAATCAGCATCAATTCCCAGAAGATGTAGAAGAGGAAGAGATCGATGGAGACAAAAGCACCGAGCATCGCAGTTTCAAGCAGCAGGAGCATTGCCATGAAACCCTTGACGTTCTTGTCAACCGCTTGCCAGGTCGAGAGAACGGCGATCGGCATGATGAAGGTTGTCAGCATCACCAGCCAAAGGCTGATGCCATCAACGCCGACATTATAATTCATCTGGAAGAAATCGCCGATGCTGATCCACTTGCTGAATTCAGTGTAGTGCATCGCCGCCGAGGTCTTGAAGACGTCGTCAAAGGCGAGTGGCAGACTGATCATGAAGGTAATGATTGTCACCACCAAGGTCCAGACCTTGAGGGCATTCTCTTTCGCACCCGGCATGAAAAGCAGGATGGCGAGTCCTACAAGCGGGAAGAAAGTCATCCAACTGAGAAGATTTTGCATGGGGTATCAGCTCCTTGGTTCTCTATCGAAAGCTGCCAGACGCAACTATTTAAAGACGTAATACGCGATGATGACAAAGACCCCGATGACCATGGTCATCGCATAACTGGCGATCAGTCCTGACTGGGTATAACGCATGCCCCGGGCGCAGGCTTCAACCGTCGCTGCGACGCCGTTAACCACACCGTCAACCAGCTTGACATCAAAACCTTTCCACAGGAAGGTGCCGAGTTTCTTGGTTGGATTGACAAAGAGAGCATCATAAATTTCGTCGACATACCACTTATTGAAAACTGCGCGATGCAGCCCCGGGAACCTGGCAACAAACTTTCCAGGGAGATCCGGATTCTTGTTGTACATGTAGAGGGCAATACCGATACCGATCGAAGCAACGACAACAGAGAAGAACATCAAGCCGTACTCGGTCGCGTGACTGCCATGGGCGGAAAGGTTGAAAGTTTCCTGGGCATGACCGAAGACCGGATTAAGGAAGGTGGCAAGATGATTCGATCCGCCGAGGAGGGCGGGAACGCCGACAAAACCACCGAGAGCAGCAAGACCAGCGAGGATAATCAGCGGGAGCGTAATCGTCCACGGTGACTCGGGGATGTGATCCTTAGCCTTGGGATTCGCGCGGCATTCACCCCAGAAGGTCATTGAGACGAGACGGAACATGTAGAAAGCCGTCATCATCGCTGCTGCCGTGGCTGTCAACCAGAGGAGCCAATGCCCGCGGGTCGAAGCGAAGGACCACCAAAGGATTTCATCCTTGGAGAAGAAACCGGCGAGAGGCGGGATCCCGGCAATGGCGATGGTCGAGATCAGGAAGGTCCAGTAGGTGATCTTCATCTTCTTGGAAAGTCCGCCCATATTGCGCATGTCCTGGGGGTCATCGTGACTGTGCGCATGGTGCAGACCATGATGCATGCCGTGAATGACCGAACCGGACCCAAGGAAGAGGCAGGCCTTGAAGAAGGCGTGAGTCATAAGATGGAAGATACCGGCGGTAAAGGCGCCAACTCCCATTGCCAGGAACATGAAACCAAGCTGCGAGACGGTTGAATAAGCGAGGACCCGCTTGATATCGTTCTGGGCAAAGCCGATGCTGGCAGCAAAGATTGCCGTCGCAGCGCCGACCATTGCTACAATCAGCATTGTTGTCGGCGACATGGCGAAGAGGATGTTCATGCGACCGATCATGTAGACGCCGGCGGTGACCATCGTCGCTGCATGGATGAGGGCGGAGACCGGTGTCGGGCCTTCCATGGCATCCGGCAGCCAGGTGTACAGCGGGATCTGCGCCGATTTACCGGTGGCGCCGAGAAAGAAGCAAAGGGTAACGATCGTCACGACCGTACTGCCGGCACCAAGGAGATGGGCATTGGCGGCGATTTCGGTGAACTTGACCGTCCAGACCCCGTGTGAACCGAGGGTCCAGAAAAGGATACCGAGACCGACGAGGAAGCCGAAGTCACCAACCCGGTTGACAACAAAGGCCTTCTTGGCGGCATCCCCGGCGCTCTTCTTGTGGAAGTAGTAGCCGATCAGCAGATAGGAGCAGAGACCGACCCCTTCCCAACCGATGAACATCACTAATGCATTGTTGCCAAGGACCAGCATCAGCATGCAGAAGCAGAACAGGTTGAGGTAGGAGAAGAAGCGATAAAAGCCTTCTTCGCCGTGCATGTAGCCAATGGAGTAGAGGTGGATCAGCGTCCCGACCCCGGTGACGACCATGATCATCAGAGCTGAAAGGGGATCAAGAAGAAAACCCCATTCAACCTGCAGATGGCCGACCGACATCCACGAACCGAGAACCTGTTCGTGCACCTTGACCGGGTCGTTCAGCAAGCTGAAGAAACAGCTTGCCGAGACTACAAAGGAGAGTCCAATCATGGCTGTCGCGAAACCGCCAATCACCGCTTCGTTCTTGATCTTCTTGCCGAACAGGCCGTTGATGATGGAACCCACCAGCGGAAAGAACGGTATGAGCCAGAGATAGTCGTACATCTAAAACTCCTTCGAGCGCAATGTCCCTAAATGCAGCGGGTCGCGGTTACCATTTCAACGTGTTAGCATCATCGATATCGAGTGTCTCACGATTACGGAAAAACGTAATCATCAGCGCAAGCCCGACAGCTGCTTCAGCCGCAGCCACGGCCATGACAAAGAAAACAAAGATCTGCCCATCCATATTGCCAAGATGGCGGGACAGAGCAATAAAGGTCAGATTCACGGCATTGAGCATAAGCTCTACACACATGAAGACAACAATTGCATTCTTTCTGGTCAAGACGCCAAAGACGCCTATGGAAAAAAGGATGGCACTTAAAACCAGAAAATAGTTAACAGATATCATGGTCTCTCTCCTGTTGCCCTTCGACTTTAGACTTCGCGCTTTGCCAGCACAACTGCACCAACGATCGCAACCAAAAGCAGAATAGAAGTCACTTCAAACGGTAGTAGGAATTCAGTAAAGAGCGATCTGGCGAGAAGCTCGGTATGACCGAACTCCCGAAGTGCACTCTCGGTCATTGGCCCGTCAAGATTTGCAACTTCGCCGCGATTCAGCATGTAAAGAGCCTGGATACCGATCAGCACTGCCATCAGGGCGCCGCCGGCAACCGCATGGGAGCTTTTTACGACATCTACCGTGCCGATATTAAGCAACATGATGACGAAAATGATCAGGACCATAATCGCCCCGGCATAAACAATCAGCTGAATCGCTGCCATAAAGGGGGCATCGAGCAACACGTAGCAGGTCGCCAGGCAAAAGAAGGTATTCACCAAAGCAATGGCGCTGTTCACCGGATTTTTACAGGTAACGACGAAGATGCCGGAACCTACCGCGACAAACGCTACAAAGAGAAAAAAGAGGATCTCCATCGGTAGTGCTCCTATCGTTACTTGAGCAGGCGCTCTTTGGTGAATACAAAATCTTCGCGCTTGTAGTTGGCAAGCTCGTAAGCTGGGGTCATTTCAATCGCCTCAACCGGGCAGGCTTCTACGCAGTAACCGCAAAAGATGCAACGCAGCAGATCAATCTTGTAAACCTTCGGATATTTTTCACCCTTTTCGTTTTCCGCAGACTCGACGGTGATGCACTTGGCCGGGCAGACCGTCGGGCAGAGATAACAGGCAACGCACTTTTCGCGATCATGCTGCATTACGAGTCGGTGCAGACCACGGAAGCGTTCTGACGGCTGCAACCTCTGCTTGGGATACTCAACGGTCGTCCTGTATTTCGGCGACAGATGCTTGAAGGTGATCCACAGACCTTGCGCAAATTCTTTGAACATGGGTCAATCCTCGTTCTCTAGGTTGGATACTGCTACAGCAGAATGAAGAAGCCGGTTACAACGATATTCAACAATGCCAGCGGGATAAAGATCTTCCATCCCAGATACATCAACTGGTCATAGCGTACACGCGGCCAGGTGGCGCGAATCCACATAAAGAACATCATGAAGCAGACGACCTTGATGAGTATGTTGACGACACCCCAGAATGGACCGTCCCAGCCACCGAGGAAAAGAGTCGAAATGACCGCAGAGAGAACGATCATGTTCGCGTATTCCGCCATGAAGAACAGTGCGTACTTCATCGAAGAATATTCCGTTGCAAAACCGGAAACAAGTTCAGTCTCTGCTTCAGGAAGATCAAAAGGGGTCCGGTTGATTTCAGCCAGTGAGCAGATAACAAAGATGCCGAAAGCAAGAGGTTGCGAGAAGATGTACCAGTTATGAATCCAGGAAGGAAGCGAGGTTATCCCCCAGAGCGGTCCCTGTTGTGCAGCGACAAGACCGCGCATGCTCAGAGTGCCGGAGAGCATGAAGATCGCAACAATAACCATCCCGGCAGCAAGTTCGTATGAAATTACCTGGGCGGTCGAGCGAATGCCGCCGAGGAGTGCATACTTGCTGTTTGAACTCCACCCGGCAAGGACGACTCCGTAAACCCCGAGACCAGCCATCGCCAGAATGAAGAGGATACCGACATTCAGGTCAGATATCTGCATCGGAACGATGTAACCGAGAAGGGTGATATCCGGACCGAAGGGGATGATTGCAATTGTCACCAGGGCAGGGACAACCATCATCATCGGAGCGAGAACAAAAGAAAACTTGCTCGCTTGTGCCGGAATGATGTCTTCCTTGAAGAAGAGTTTAAGACCATCCGCGATAGGCTGGAGCAGGCCGCAGGGTCCGGTCATCGTCGGGCCGAGGCGGGTCTGCATATGCCCGATCAATTTACGCTCAAGCCAGGTAGCGTAAGCAATCATCAGCATCACCACGCCGAAGACAGCCAGAATCTTTACCAGCATGACTGCGACGAACATTCCGGGTGCATTTGACAGGCTCAACAGTTCAGGTGTCATGTCTATCCTCTTCCTTCGCTGTACTTTAGGGTATACGCAGCAATAACTTTATTTACTGACTTGCACCGACGTGACCGCGGCACCGTGCCAGATACGATTGAGGCCGGCAGAAGCAAAGTGATAAGGGGCAAAGAGGACTCCCTTGGGGAGACGTTGTCCAACCTTCACTTTTATCCTTATTTCTGATCCATTACCTTTAAGGGTAACGATTTCTCCCTCTTTGATCTGCAAGGCAGCAGCATCTTCACGACCAAACTCAAGGTAGGCTTCATGTTCAACGGCATTAGGGCCGCTGGCGTGAGTCGAGAGGGTGCCGTTGTGATAAAGGGCGCTGCCGGTCACCAGGACTAAACCGTCGACTGGCGCCCGACCTTGTACGGGTTGTACTTTCCTCAGCGGGAGAGCGAGAGTCTCTCCTCCCCAGACCGTCCCTTGCGGGCCGATGGCGGCAAAATCAATCCCATGGTACGGTGCAATGCCAGAGAAGATGGTCTGCGGGTCGGTGGCAGCAAATTTACCTCCGAGTAAAGCATCAAGCTGCGCAAAGATCGCTCCATCCGCCTGCGACTCGCCTGGAGAAGAGACCCCGGGACGAACCCGCTGAATGCGGCGCTCAGCATTGGTAAAGGTCCCGTCCTTCTCAGCATAACTGGTGGCGGGGAGGACAACATGAGCCAATTCCGCCGTCGGAGTCAGGAATATATCCTGGACAACAAGGAAAGGTAGCTGCTTCAGGGTTGCTTCCAGGGCCACACGATTCGGGTAGGCACTCAGAGGATCTTCAGCAATCACGTAGAGAGCATCTACCTGCCCTGCGAGCATGGCACTAGAACCGAGTGATCCGGAACCGGGCAGAATCCCTAGATCGATAGCACCCTGACTGTTGGCTTTTTCACCGCAAAGGTAGAGACCGCTTCCTTCCCGGCCGGCAATCCCGGTCAGCAGTGCCAGATTGGCAGCAGCGACTGCAAGTTCACGACTCTGGTCAGCGTAGGGGAGACCATAGGCAAGGAGGATCGCCGCACGTTTCGCTGCAACCATCCGTCTGGCAGCGGCACGGATCAGTTCAGCATCAACACCGGTCTGCGCTTCTACAGCTTCCGGGGTATAGGCCGCCAATGCGGTCTTCAGTTCAGCAATGCCCTCAACCCCTTCTGTCACCGCGATGTTTTCATCGAGGAGGACAAAAGCCATGGCATTAAGGATATTTACTTCTGTCCCCGGTTTGGTCAGCAGTGTTTTAGCGCCGGGAAGCTTGGTGAACTTTCCTTTTTTATCAGAGACAACAAAAAGGTTTGCTTCGCGACGCTTGACAGCCTGGTTGACAACCATGCCGAAGACCGGGTGGGTCTCATAAAAATCCGAACGAATACATAGGACCGCTTCAGCTTCCTCAACCTGCGGATAGGTGCCGGTCGAAGCTGTCACCCCGAGAGTCGTAAGGAGACCTTCGGTCACGCCCTTGTAGCATTCACCGCCGGAGTGGTCGATATTTTTCGTGCCGAGCGTTTTGGCAAGATTTTTCAGCAGGAAGAATTCTTCATTAGTAAGGCGAGCACCGGCGAGAATACCAACCCCCTTACCAGTTTGCGCTTGCTGCAGACCGTTGGCGACAGCGGTCAGTGCTTCATCCCATGAGACTGGAACAAGTTTGCCGTTTTTGCGCACCAACGGCTGGGTCAAACGATCCTTGCTGTTGATAAAAGAATAGCCAAAACGGCCACGAACACAGAGGTTACCGTCATTGACACCGTTTTTGTCGTTAAAGCGGATGGTTTCAACTTTGTCCTTGAGGACGCCAAAAGTAACGGTACAGCCGTTGCCGCAATAACCGCAGACCGAATCAACCTCTTTCAGCTGCCAGGGACGAGCCTTGAACTTGAAAGGGCGGGGCAAAATGGCGCCAACCGGACACATCGACACGCACTGACCACAAAATTCACAGTTCAGTCCGCGATCGAATGCCGTAGCAATCTTGGTCTCGAAACCACGATTTATGAAGGAGTAGGAACCGTAACCGACAATTTCGTCACAAACGCGCACACACTTGCCGCACAGAACACAGCGGTTCATGTTGCGTTCGATCAACGGATTGACTTCATCTTTAGGAAGATCAAATTTGACCCCCTCGAAACGGTTGGCACTACAATCAAAATCGTAAGCAAGATCCTGCAGATCACATTCACCGGCCTTGTCGCAAATCGGGCAGTCAAGGACATGATTAACAAGAAGGAATTCAAGGACCGTTTTGCGAACTTTATTGATTTCATCAGAACTGGAACGGACAACCATGCCCTCAGTCACCGGCGTTGTACAGGAGGGGATAAGCCGCCCTTTCATCTGCTCAACTTCAACTAGACAGACACGACAAGCACCATAAGGAAGGAGCTTTTTCGCATAACAGAGTACCGGTATATCAATACCGACCTGTTTCGCAGCCTCATAGATGGTCGCGGTCCGGGGAACCGTAATCTGTTTACCGTCAATCGTAAGAGTTACCATTATCGACCTCGTATCCTCTACTGGTAAGCGCTACTCAATAGCCATGAACGGACAGGCATCGTAACAGGTTGTGCAGCGTGTGCATTTATCAAGATCGATCACTGCCAGCTGCCCTTTTTCCCAGGTGATCGCATCAACCGGGCAGGCCTTTTTACACATTCCGCACTTTTTACAGTTATCCATGACCGAAAATTTGAGCAACGGTTTACATACATGGGACGGGCAGTATTTATCCTTAATATGCGCTTCATATTCATCGCGGAAATAGCGGATGGTCGACATAACCGGATTCGGTGCGGTCTGACCGAGACCACAGAGCGAACTCTTCTTGATATCGACAGACATATCGAGCAGCAGTTCAATATCTCCTTCTCGTCCTTCACCAGCGCAAATCCGCTCGAGAATTTCGAGCATGATTTTCAGACCTATACGACAGGGAATACACTTGCCACAAGATTCGACCCGGGTAAAGTTCAAGAAGAAACGCGCGACGTCGACCATGCAAGTCGTTTCGTCCATAACCACCAGACCACCGGACCCCATCATCGCCCCGGCTTTGATCAAGGAGTCATAATCGACCTGCGCTTCCAGGGCATCAGCAGGGAGACAGCCGCCGGACGGACCACCGGCCTGTACCGCTTTGAACTTGCGGTTTTTATCAATACCACCGCAAACGTCGTAGATAACCGAGCGCACAGTCGTTCCCGCCGGAACTTCGACCAGGCCGGTATGTTTAACCTTACCTGTCAGGGCGAAAATCTTGGTTCCTTTGGTTCCTTCGGTCCCGATCGAGGCATACCATTCAGCGCTGTTATAAAAGATGTAGGAAATGTTGGCGAAGGTTTCAACGTTGTTAATGTTGGTCGGTTTCCCCCACAAGCCGCGCACGGCCGGGAATGGAGGACGGGGACGCGACATGCCTCGCTGACCTTCGATGGAGGCCATCAGCGCTGTCTCTTCACCGCAAACAAAGGCTCCGGCGCCGGCCTTGATCTTCAGATCAAATTTAAAGCCAAGCCCCATGCAGTCTTTGCCGAGAATTCCTTTTTCGTAGCAGGTATCGATTGCTTTCTGCAACCGCTTGATTGCAAGGGGATATTCGGCGCGCACGTAGACATAACCGTAAGTACATCCGATGGCATAAGCACCGATCATCATCCCTTCGATCAAACCGTATGGGTCGCCTTCAAGGACTGAACGGTCCATAAAGGCCCCGGGGTCACCCTCGTCCGCATTACAGATGAGGTATTTCAGATTACCGGGAGTCGCTTTGCAGAAGGACCACTTCATCCCTGTCGGGAAACCGCCGCCCCCACGGCCGCGCAATCCGGATTTCTTGACTTCCTCGATGACTTCTTCCGGTTTCATCGTCACGGCTTTACGGATACCGATAAAACCTTGATGCCCAATAAAATCGTCAAAACTTTCAGCGTCGATTGTTCCGCAGCGAGAGAAAACAATACGCTGCTGCTTGGCAAGAAAATCCGTATAATATTTTCCTGCAACTTTTTTTGCGACCGGAGTGCCGGAAAGGATATGTTCCTCGACTATTTGCGGCACCAGATCAACGGTGACAAAGTCATAGGTTACTGCCGCCAGTCCCGGGATGACGATATCGACCAGGACGTCGTTGGCGCACAGGCCGCGACAGCCGGTACGCTTGACATCACAGCGCTTGCCAACCTTTGCTTCAACACCATGCTTTGCGAATTCGGCCTCAAAGGCCGCAGCGACTTCGAGCGAACCGGAAGCGATACCACCGGTTCCGGTACAGATTTGTACTTCAATTTGTTCAGAAGGTGCGGCCATCTCGTCTATCTCCGCTACAGGTTTGGGTAGTGGTGCGTTCCTGTCGTGCCTAGTCAATCGCCAGATATTTATCGATGACTTCGTTCATTTTCTGCACATTCAGGCTGCCATAAGTGGCATCATTGACCATGATGACCGGAGCCATGCCGCATGCACCGATGCAGGCCACGTACTCGGCGGTGAACTTGAGGTCTGCTGTCGTCTCGGCGTGACCGATACCAAGTCGCTCGGTGACAACATCACCGATACGGTTAGCGCCCCTGACATGGCAGGCAGTCCCCTTGCAGACGCGAATAATATATTTACCGCGAGGCTCCAGGTGGAACTGGGCGTAAAATGTCAAAACACCGTAAATCTGGCTGGAGTAAACATTGAGACGATCCGCAACCAGATCGACACACGGCTCGGGAATGTAGCCGTAGTGTTCCTGTATCGCCTGCAAAACCGGCATCAAAGCACCCTGCATAAACTCGTAGTGGTCGAGTATTTCATTCGCACCAGCGAGATCTATTTCTTGTTCCTGCTCTTGTTGTTCCGCAACATTACTCATAAAGAGCCCTCTTTAACGCCGGGATTTAGCGGTCAATTTCACCAAGGACGATATCGAGTGTTCCGATTATCGCAACAACGTCAGCAATCAAGCGCCCCTGCACCATCTGCGGCAAGGCCTGGAGATTAACAAAGGACGCCGGCCGTACCTTCATCCGATAGGGATTACTTGAACCATCAGAGACAAGATAAAAACCGACCTCGCCTTTTGGGTTTTCGACACTCTGGTAAATTTCACCGACTTCAGGTTTCGGACCTTCACTGATGATCTTGAACTGATGGATCAGGCCTTCGATAGTATTGACGACATCTTTTTTCGGCGGCAGACAGATCTTCGGACAGTCGGCCAAAAATGGCCCGGCTTGCAAGCGATCGAGTGCCTGGCGAATAATCTTGACCGATTCACGCATCTCATCAAGACGAACACGGTAACGTGCCCAGGTATCACAGCCCTGCTCAACACAGACCTTGAAGTCGTAATTTTCATAACCACTGTAGGGATTGTCACGCCGTAAATCCCAATCGACACCAGAACCACGCAGAGACGGCCCACTCAAACCGATATCAATGGCGGCTTCAGCATCGATGACCCCGACACCCTGGATACGCTTCTGCCAAATGATATTGCCGGTCAGAAGACCTTCGTAGGTATCAATATGGCCGGGCATGACGTCGATGAAGTGGCGTACATCCTTTTCAAAACCGTCCGGGAGGTCGGCAGAGAGACCGCCGACACGGAAATAATTGGATGTCATACGGGCCCCGGAGAGCTTTTCGTACATGTCCATAATCATTTCACGCTCGCGGAAACAGTAGATAAAGACCGTCATGGCACCGATATCAAGGGCATGACAGGCAAGCCAGACGAGGTGACTCTTCAGGCGGGTAATCTCTGCCATCATGACGCGAACTGTCTTTGCGCGCTCCGGAATCATATCGGTAATACCGAAGAGCTTCTCGACCGCCAGCACATAACCAAGATTGTTATGCATTGGTGCAAGGTAGTCGAGACGATCAGTCAGGGGAAGCACCTGATGATAGGTCCGATTTTCAGAAAGTTTTTCTACACCCCGGTGCAAAAAACCGATATGTGGTGTTGCCTTTACAACAGTTTCGCCGTCAAGTTCAAGAATCAGCTGCAAAACTCCGTGTGTGGAGGGGTGCTGCGGACCCATGTTAACTGTCATGGTTTCGGTCGATGCCATCGCTTGCCTCTTCAGTCTAGATTAGATCTGCGGAAGATTGATCAGGAGAGCCCGCCCTGATAGAGCGCGCGGCCAGGACCCTGAACCGGATAATCTTTACGTAACGGATGCCCCACCCAGTCTGCAGGCATAAGAATACGACGGAGATCAGGATGATTATTAAAGGAAATACCCATCAAATCCCAACACTCGCGCTCATGCCAGTTTGCCGTCCCCCAGACCGATGAGACCGAATCGACCGTCGCATCTTTCTCGCTAACAGCAACCTTCAAGCGCAGACGCTCATGGGTCGTGATATTGTAAATATTGTAGACAACCATGAAACGGTCATCCTTCTTGCCAAGATAGTCAACACCACAGAGATCGCTCAAAAAGTTGAAACCCTCGCTCGTCTTCAGGTACTGACAGACGGCAACGATCTCCTCTTTCTTGACGATGACGGTTGTTTCTCCACGGAACTCAAGAACTTCAAGCACCGAAGAAGAAAACTTTCCTTTTAAATTTTGCACAATAGCTTCTACGCTCATCTGCTTGTCCTTATCGTCACTAAAGTTGCCACAACGAACCGATCATGCGTTATTGACGACTTCGCCGATTCCGATGGCTGCACCAAAGGAGTTACGCTCGCGCATAATTTTCTCCTGCAACTTGATAAGCCCATACAACAGGCCTTCCGGGCGCGGCGGACATCCGGGAATATAAACATCGACCGGAAGATATTCATCAATACCCTGAACAACACTATAGGTGTCAAATACGCCACCGGAACAAGCACAGGCACCCATGGCTACAACATACTTCGGCTCTGGCATCTGCTCGTAGACTGTCAGAATAACCGGCAACATCTTTTTGGTGACGGTGCCGGCAATAATAATGCAGTCCGCCTGCCGGGGGGATGCACGGAAAATAATCCCGAAACGGTCAAGATCGAAACGGGCTGCACCGGTCGACATCATCTCAATGGCACAACAGGCCAAACCAAAGGTCATCGGCCAAAGGGAACGGGATCTGGACCAGTTGACCAACTTGTCCAGAGAGGTCGTTATAACGTTATCGCCCAGCGTTTCTACTCCCATTCGAGCGCTCCTTTTCTCCAGACATAAGCATAACCGACGACAAGAATGGCAATAAAGACACCCATCTCAGCAAAACCGAACATCCCCAGCTCCCTGAAAACAACTGCCCAGGGATACATGAAGACCGTCTCAATATCAAAAACGATAAAGAGCATGGCAATAATATAAAACTTGATCGGGAAACGCTCGCGAGCCGTACCGATCGGCGGCATACCGCACTCATACGGTGCCAACTTGACCGCGGACGGCTTCTTCATGCCGATGAGCCCGGAAAAGACCAGCGACCCCACTGCAAAAGCCATAGAGATACCGAGCAACACTAGTATCGGTAGATAAGTATCCAACATGCGATCTTAGTCCTCCTGGATTATTTATATCGCAGCGGTCGCCAGCACGAGATCAAAACTCCTTACTGACACCGCACCTTGCCGGTAGCTTCGGCGGAGCAAAGTTAGGATAATTCATCCTTGAAGTCAAGGAAAAAATACTATTCCTCTAACCTTTGTTTTACTTGTAGTTTCCGATAGTTAACTACTTTTATCAGATGATTTGTTTTTTTTAAAGGATAAAAACTAATCCCGCAGAGAAGGAATTGGATGTTGCTCTGCTTAACGGCGTGTCCTTGTTTCGTCTCCGTAGAATCCAGACACGTCATACGCAGGAAGAACCCCTTGACAGCACACTGACTGCATGCTAATCAAAACACTTTCTTCAAGCCGACTCCGTTCACAACTCTCAACCCGCGACAGGGGGTCATATGATTCACAACCAATCATCCCGATGCTTTGCAGAAGCCAACCAGATTATCCCCGGCGGTGTCAACAGTCCGGTCCGCGCCTTTCGCTCCGTCGGTTGTGAACCGATCTTTATCGAACGCGCTGCCGGCGCAAAAATCTTTGATATTGACGGCAATGCCTACATTGACTACGTCGGCTCCTGGGGGCCGATGATCCTCGGTCATTGCCACCCGCAAGTCGTCAGCGCCATCGAAAAGGCGGTGCGCAACGGCGCTTCTTTCGGCGCACCGACCAAGCTGGAGATCGAACTGGCCGAGATGGTCTGCGAGGCCTACCCGAATATCGAGATGGTGCGCATGGTCTCATCCGGCACCGAAGCGACGATGAGTGCCATCCGTTTAGCGCGCGGCTACACCGGGCGGGATAAAATCCTCAAATTCGACGGCTGTTACCATGGCCACGCTGACTCTCTTCTGGTTAAAGCCGGCTCCGGCGCTGCCACCTTCGGCGTTCCGACCTCGCTCGGCGTCCCCGTTGACCTCGCCAAGCACACCCTCACTGCGACCTATAATGATCTTGAAGAGACGCGTAATCTGGTGAGGGTTAATTCCGGCCAGATAGCCGCCATCATTGTTGAGCCGATCGCTGGAAACATGGGATGCGTTGCTCCTCAGCCCGGTTTTCTCGAAGGGTTGCGTCAGCTTTGTACCGAAGAAGGAATCGTCCTGATCATCGACGAAGTCATGACCGGCTTCCGCGTCGCCTTCGGCGGTGCCCAGGAACGCTTCAATGTCCAGGGCGACATCGTCTGCCTCGGCAAGATTATCGGCGGCGGCCTCCCGGTCGGTGCCTTTGGCGGTAAACGCGAAATCATGGAGAAGCTCTCTCCTCTCGGCGGGGTTTACCAGGCAGGCACCCTCTCCGGCAACCCGCTGGCGATGAGCGCCGGAATTGCCACCCTGAAGCTCCTCAAGGAACCTGGTTTCTACGACATTATTGAAGAGAAGAGCGCCTACCTCGAAAAGGGCCTGCTGGAAGCTGCCAAGAATTCACCGATTCAGACCTGCTGGAACCGGGTTGGCGGCATGTTCTGCTCCTTCTTCACCGAAGGACCGGTCACCAACTTCACGGAAGCCTTAAAGAGCGACACCGTCGCCTTCGGCAAGTTCTTCCGCGCCATGCTTGACCAGGGGATCAATCTCGCTCCGAGTCAATTTGAAGCCGGCTTCATGAGCGCCGCACACACTCAGGATGACCTTGATCAGACCATTGAAGCGGCCAGAAAAGCGTACAAGTCGCTGTAACTGCAACTTAGTCTGGAGAGAACGACGAAAGGCCCCGGTATTTTCCGGGGCCTTTCGTCGTTCAGAGTCTTTGTCGCTAAAAGCTGTTAAATGCTTTTGCTCCACGAATCCCGCAAGGTGGCAATACGATTAAAGACCAGCACGCCGCTTGCAGACACAGTTGCGTCGAGACAAAAATAGCCCTGACGTTCAAACTGATAGCGGATCGACGGGTCGGCTGTGGCCAGCCCCGGCTCACAGCGGCAGTCGCGCAGGATCTCCACCGAATGGGGATTAATCTGCTGCAGATAATCAGCCTCGCTGCCGACGCCCGGCTGCGGCACACTGAAGAGGCGATCGTAGAGACGAACCTCCGCCACAACACTGTCGCGCGCCGAGACCCAGTGAATGGTTCCCTTGACCTTGCGCCCATCCGGCGACGAACCACCACGACTGGCGGGGTCATAGTTACAGCGCAATTCGACAATAGCACCACTGGCCGGGTCGCGTACCACCTCCGTGCAGGTGATAAAATAAGCATTGCGCAGTCGCACCTCTTTTCCCGGTGCCAGACGAAAGTAGCCTTTCGGCGGCGTTTCAACAAAGTCTTCCTGTTCAATGTAAATTTCCCGGCCAAAGGGGACAGTGCGCACGCCGAAGTCGGGATTAGCCGGATGATTGGCAACCTCCATCTCCTCGACCTCCCCTTCCGGATAGTTCTCGATCACCACCTTGAGGGGACGCAGCACCGCCATGACTCGCGGCGCCGTTTCGTTGAGCTCCTCGCGGACACAATCTTCGAGGACACTCATATCGATCCAGTTATCGTTGCGTCCGACACCGATGCGCTCGCAAAACGCGCGTATCGCTGCCGGCGGATAGCCGCGGCGTCGCAGCCCCGACAGGGTCGGCAGACGCGGATCGTCCCAGCCGGCAACATGGCCATCGCTGACCAACTCAAGAAGCTTGCGCTTGCTCATCACCGTGTAGCTCAGGTTGAGACGGGCAAATTCGTACTGGCGGGGACGTGCCGGCAAAGAGAGATTATCAATGACCCAATCGTACAGGGGGCGATGATCCTCGAATTCGAGGGTACAGATCGAGTGGGTCACCCCTTCGAGAGCGTCCGAGATCGGGTGGGCAAAGTCGTACATCGGATAGATGCACCAGGCTGCGCCGGTGCGGTGATGACCAGTCTTTTTGATGCGGTAGAGGGCAGGGTCGCGCAAATTGATATTCGGGGCCGCCATATCGATTTTGGCGCGGAGGATATGACTCCCATCGGCGAATTCACCGGCCCGCATACGACGAAAGAGATCGAGACTTTCAGCACTGCTCCGCTCGCGATAGGGGCTGGCAACCCCGGCTTCGGTGAGGGTGCCGCGCCGCTGCCGCATCTCTTCGGCGCTTTGGCTGTCGACATAGGCCTTGTCGGCGCGGATCAATATTTCGGCACATTCGTAAAATTTTTCGTAATAGTCGGAAGCGTAATAAAGGTGCTCCCCCCAGGCAAAGCCGAGCCAGGCGACGTCACGCTTGATCGACTCTTCATATTCGACCTCTTCTTTGGCCGGATTGGTGTCATCGAAACGGAGATGACAGCAGCCGGCAAAATCGCGGGCGAGGCCGAAGTTCAAACAGATCGACTTGGCGTGGCCGATATGGAGATAGCCGTTCGGTTCCGGCGGGAAGCGGGTGACGATGGAGTGATGCCGCCCCTCTTTGAGATCGGCGCTGATAATATTACGGATAAAGTTGCTCGGCGTACTTTCGGTAACCTGATCATCCATGGGCGAGACATCCTGCGTGAGTAGTCAAAAAAGCTGCGGCACTATAGCCAGATTCCATGATTTTTCCAAGGAATAATGCACTTTTTTGTATTGGCAGAAAATAACTGACAATTTTAGTCATTTTTTT
>DIKR01000141.1:27276-28238 GCA_002424625.1 Desulfuromonadaceae bacterium UBA5613 | reverse complement strand
CAGGTTTTGCAAAATGTCAAAGAGGCACTGCAGCGGACGGATATTGAAGCGGAAGTTCATATTTATCATGATGCTCACAAGATGATTGATCACCGTGTTTATGTCGCTCCGGCCCTGATGATTGATGATGCCGTTCGCATCGCCGGACGTATTCCTGAAACCAGAGAGATCATTTCTATCTTTGCCGAACGGCCGCGTTACCACAAACGTTTGAAAAAAGTCGCCTGACTTCGGCAGGCGAAGTTCAAAATTTAAAGTTTGCCGGAAGGGTTTCTCCTGCTCTTCCGGCTTTTTTTGCCTTTTTTTGCTGCCTTTACATTTTCCTCGCGCTGCGGTAGTTTTCCTCGGAATTCTTTAAGAAACCATGGAGACCATGCGATGCGACAGATTGCCATTATTGGCGGGGGGATTTCCGGACTTTCCGCCGCCCATGCGATTGAACGACTGACCAAAGCCGCGGGCATTGCCGCGCAGGTGACGATCTTTGAAAAAGAAGAACGCACCGGCGGCAAGGTCTGGAGCCTGCACGAAGAAGGCTTCCTCTGCGAATGGGGACCGAACGGCTTTCTCGACAGTAAACCGATGACCCTGGAGCTCTGTGCTCACCTCGGCATCAGTGAAAAGCTGCTTCGCTCTGACGACAACGCCCGCAAGCGCTTCATCTATGCCACCGGTCAACTGCACAGCCTCCCGGAGAACGGTCCGAGCTTTCTCAAATCGCAGTTGATCAGCTGGCCGGGCAAGATGCGCCTCGCCGCCGAGCTCTTGATCCCCCCCCGTCGCGATGGCGTCGACGAAACTCTTGCCTCCTTTGCCCGCCGCCGCCTCGGCCCTGAAGCCCTCGATAAACTCATCGGCCCGATGGTCTCCGGCATCTTTGCCGGCAATCCCGAGACCATGAGTCTCAAGAGCTGTTTTCCCCGCATCTGCGAACTCGAACAGCAGTACGGCGGCCTGCTCAA
>DIKR01000141.1:19581-27184 GCA_002424625.1 Desulfuromonadaceae bacterium UBA5613 | reverse complement strand
ACCGTGACAGCGATCCGCCGTCAAAGCGACGGCTTCGAATTGACCCTCGTTGACGGCAGCAGCGTCAGCAGCGAAATCGTCATCTTTGCCGCCCCCGCTTATGCCCTGGCCAAGATAACCGACAACTTCGATGCCGAGATGGCACGGATCCTCCGCGAGATCCTTTATGCGCCGATGAACGTCATCTGCTGTGGCTATGAGCGGGAAAAGATTTCCCGCAACCTTGACGCCTTTGGCTATCTCATTGCCAAAAAAGAGGGACGCGCCACCCTCGGTACCCTCTGGGATTCAAGCATCTTCCCGAATCGCGCCCCGCAAGGGAAGGTGCTGCTGCGCTCGATGATGGGCGGCGCCACCAATCCCGGCGCCATTGACCTCAGCGACAGCGATGTCCTGAGCAAAGTCCGCACCGATCTGCAGGAGATCATGGGGATCAGCGCCGCCCCCGACTTTGTCCGCATCTTCCGCCACCCCCAGGCCATCCCCCAGTACACCGTCGGCCACAGCCGCCGCGTCGAAGGACTGCGCGGTCGCGCCGCTTTGACGCCGGGACTATTCCTGACCGGCAACGCCTTCTTCGGCGTCGGTCTCAACGACTGCGTCAACGCCTCCAACCAGGTTGCCGACGCCGTCCTTGCCCACCTGCAAAAATAAAGTTCTTACAACGCAATATTTATTGATAGGGGCACCCCTTGCGGGTGCCTTTTTGTATGGAACGGGGCTTGAAGGGGGGGGTCCTACAGAAACCAGTTGAGGGGCAGCAACAACCATTCCAGCCAGCGGGTCAACCAGCTGCGCCGCTCATGTTCCGACAGTATAATCAGCTGCGACGCCGACAGCTCGGTCACAAAGAGCTCCTCCACCTGACGTCCGAACTCCTGACTGGCAACGATCACACTGACCTCGTAATTGCGGTGAAAACTGCGCTGATCGAGATTTGCCGAGCCGATCACCGCCCAGGAACTGTCGATCAACATCACCTTGGCGTGGAGAATCCCCCCTTGCCGTTCGTAGACTTTAATCCCCCCTTTGAGCAGCGCCGCATAATAGCTCCGATTCACCAGCCGCAGCAGCAGAACATCACTCTGCGCCGGGAGGATAATCTCCACCAAAATCCCGCGCCGCGCCGCCCGGAACATGGCGCGAAGAAAGCGCGGACCCGGGACGAAGTAAGGCGTTTCGATGCGGATGCTGGAACCGGCACTCGCCATCCCCAATAAAAAAGCGTCACGAATTCGCGACAGACTATGATGCGGGCCGCCGCTGACAATCGCCACCGCAGCGTCACCACCGCCAGGGGGAACCAGCGAACAGGTGCAGGAAAAGGGCAGGAGCTCAGATGCGGCACGCCAATTCTCCGTGAAGAGTTGATGGAGTTCCAGAGCCGCCGGGCCCTCGAGGCGCAACCCCATATCCTGCCAACTCCGCAGTGGATCGACCCCGGCATATTCATCGCCGATATTCAGACCGCCGGCATAAGCCAGGCGGCAATCGATGATCGCAATTTTGCGGTGGTCGCGTTTATCGAACCAGCTAAGGCCGTTACGAAAGGGGGGAGGATTGAAAGCGGCGCAGCAAATTCCGTTTTGTTCGAGGCCGGCAAAGAAACTCGCGGGAGTATCAAAGCTGCCGATGTAGTCGTAAAGGAACTCGACCTTCACCCCGCGCTGCACTGCCCGCTTCAGACTCGCCGCGAGCAAATGACCGGTGCGGTCGGCACGGACGATATAAAATTCCAGACAGATAGAGGTCGTCGCTGTCTCAATGGCAGCAAAGAGGTCGGCAAAGAATTCACTGCCGCTCCGCAACAGGACGACGCGGTTCCCCGAAGAAAAACTCGCATCGATACTGCGCCGAAAACGGGCGAAGAAGCGGCTGGTCAGATTGAGAGGCACTTGCGGCGGCGGGCGGATTAACGACATCGGCAGTCACCCATCAGATAAGAGGTCCAGCCATCCCGACAGGGAGGGGGACAGTTTTAAGAGACTGATCTACAGCGCACAAAAACGCTGCACCGCCGCCGGGATCGCATCGGCGGTGATATTGCCGAAGGCGAGGCGGAGATACCCGTCAAGGCCGGGGCCGAAGGCTTCGCCGGGGAGACAGATGAGATTCTCTTCCTGCGCCAATCTCCGCGCCACCTGCCGGCCGCTTTGACCGGCAAAGGGGTGGCGCACCCAGGCAAAAAAGGCACCGCTGGCGCTGAGACGGAAACGATTTTCGGGGACGGCAAAGGACGACCTGAAGAGATCGTGACGCTGCTGCATGGTCTCGGCATTGGCCTCGACCCAGACATCGAGATGATCACAGCCCCAGGCGATGGCGTGCTGGGTAAACCGCGGTGCACAAACGACCATGCTGTCCTGCACCTTGAGGGCAGCATCGATCAATGCTTCACTGGCGACCAGTGCCCCGGCGCGGTAACCGGTGAGGGCAAAGGTCTTGCCGAAGGAGGCGATCTGAACAAAGTGATCACCCCATTCCGGCGCGCTGAAGAGGTCGTGGCAGGAGGAAGGCAGGGCAAAGGTGTTGTAGGTTTCGTCGAGAAGAAGGGCGATATTATGCCGGCGAGCGAGGTTAAAGAGCTCGCGCAGCAGTGCCGGCGGCAAGATGGCACCGGTCGGGTTGCTCGGTGAAACCAGGAGAATTGCCCGGGTCTTGGCGGTGATCGCCGCGGCAATCTGTGCCGGATCCGGGAGACCACCCGAGCCTTCGCGATAAGGGAGATAGCACGGCACCACTCCGTAAGCGGACAGGGCCATGGGATGATCGAAGTACGCGGGAAGGGGGACGATGACTTCATCCCCGGCCCGGCAAAGGGTCACCATCGCCAGCCAGAAGGCCTGACTGGCGCCAACCGTCAAACAGATTTCCGTTGCCTGCGGTCCGGTGCCGTAGCGGCGTGCATACCAGTTGGCGATAGACTGTCGGACCGCGGGGAGCCCTTCATCCGGGGAGTATTTGGCGACAGCCGGATCGTGCAGCAGCGGTGCCAGCGCTTCCATCATCGCCTGAGCCGGCGGATAATCGGGGATTGCCTGACAAAGGTCGATGAGCGGTTTTTCCGGAGGGAAGGTGCGTTCGGCGATCCACGATTTTACCTCGGTGATCGGCGGCGGCTGTATAGCCGCCAGGTTGGGAGAAAGGAAAAAGGACAAAACACCTCCTGAACCACAAAAGAAATTGGCAATCATCCCTCCGCTGTTCCTGCGAAAAGCTATGGACAACAGCCACTGTCAACAGATCAGGCAGGCTTCCAACTTTCCATCCGGCCGCTGTGCCATCAACTCCATAATCGCCTGTGCCGACTGCGGTTTACCGAACAAATAGCCCTGGACCTCAACACAGCCAAGATTTTTCAGATAGGTCAGCTGCGCAACCGTTTCGACCCCTTCCGCCACCATGTGCAGTTTCAGCCCCGTGGCCATGGCAGCGATGGCATCAACAATACAGGTTTGCCTGGTATCCGGCTCGATATCCTTGACAAACGACCGATCAATCTTGAGCGTGTTGACCGGCAATTTGTGCAGATAACTCAGGGATGAATAGCCGGTTCCGAAATCGTCAATCGCAATGGTCAGGCCATTGTCTCTCAGTCGCAGCAGCTTTTGAATGGAGCTTTCACTGTTCTTCATCAGCCCGTACTCAGTAATCTCAATTTCGATATAATCTCCGCTGAGCTTGAACTCCTCCAAAGTACTCATGATCTTCTTGACAAAATCATCCTGCTCAATCTGAATCGCCGAAATATTAATAGAGACCTTGATCTTGGGCAGTCCCTGTTCCCGCCAGCGACAAATCTCTGCACAGGTGGCGCGAAACACCCAGTCGCCGATAGGAATAATCAACCGCGTCTGCTCCGCCAGGTGGATGAAATCACCAGGCATCACCAGCCCTTTTTCCGGGTGGAACCAGCGGAGCAGAGCTTCCATGCCGACGATCTGACAGGTCAGCGAATTGACTTTGGGTTGGAAGAAGATTTCAAACTGCTTCTGTTCAAGGGCCCGATGCAGGTCGCGCTCGACGGTCAGGTGGCTGACAAAGGAATCGTTCATCTTGTCAGAGAAGAAGCGGAAGCCATCCTTTCCATTTGATTTGACGTGGTACATGGCGATGTCGGCGCTCTTCACCAAAGTTTCCATCGTTTCGCCACCATGCGGATACATAGCAATACCGATACTGGCGCTGATGAATATTTCCTGGCTATTGATAAAGATGGGAGCCCTGATGTTATCAAGAATCTTCTGGGCCACCGCACTGGCATCCTCTTTTGTCCTGATCCGCGGCAGGAGCAAGGTAAACTCGTCACCGCCAAAACGGGCCAGGGTGTCGTAAGCGCGCAGACACAGCGTAATCCGTTCCGCGACAATCTGGAGCAGCTTGTCCCCCATGCCGTGACCCAGAGAATCGTTGACCAGCTTGAATCGATCCAGATCCAGATACATGACCGCCAGATTCTCGCTGTAGCGACGGGCATGCGCAATCGCCAGCGTGATCCGGTCTTCAAAGAGGGCCCGATTCGGCAGGCTCGTCAACAAATCATGGTAGGCCTGGTAGTTAATCAGTTCCTCGTGACGCTTGCGATCGGTAATATCCCGGGCACAGCCATAGGTCCCGATAAATTCCCTTTCACCATTCAACCCCTGAGGGTTGTACATCCCCATCGAATGCAGCGCAATCGGCAATACATGGGTCTCAAAGTAACGAGACTCCTTTACTTCACTGTTGATCTTCAGGCGCAGCTCAACATCTTTACTGGCTCGCGCTCCGGTGCGCCGCTCATGAAAAACATAATTGGCCTCGGCAAGATCTTCCTCATGAACCAGCACCGAATAGTGCTTTCCTATCAGGTTTTCACGTTTATACCCGAGCAGAACCTCTATGCGATCGTTAATAAAGGTGAAAAGCCCCTTGTTGTCGAGAACATAAACAATGTCCGGTGAGTTGTTAACGATGTAACGGTGCAGTTTTTCCGATTCCTCCAGAGCCCGTCCCATGGCCTGGTGTTGCTGTTCGAGGGTGCGACTCTGCAGCCCATTGTTAATGGTGGTCAAGAGTTCCCCGGCATCATACGGTTTACGAACAAAATCGTAAGCCCCTTCGGTCAAGGCATCCTTGACCATGGTGAAAGAAGTCTCGCCACTGACAACGATCACCTTGGTGTCGACTTTGTTATCCTTGATATGCATCAGGACCTCATGACCACAAACACCGGGCATCTGCAGATCGAGCAGCATCAGGTCGTAGTCCGAAGTCTGCAGCCGGGCGATGGCTTCCGCCCCTCCCTGCGCCACTTCTATGTTATACCCATTGGCCTTGAGGAGCAGCCGCAGGCTGGACAGCATCGCCGCATCATCATCGACAATCAGAATTTTCGGTTTTATCTGTGCCTTGGAGGCCATCATCGAGATTTCGCTCATAAATTACATTCCACCATCATTGTTAAAACAGAGAAAAACTTCACTCATCAATCGTGGGAATCACCAGATTAAAACTGGTGCCGAATTCTGCGGAACTGTGACAACTGATCTTCGCACCGATATCTGCAACCATCCCCTTAACAATATTTAAACCGAGACCGGCGTGACCATCACCCTTGGTGCTGGTCACGGGGGAGAAGAGTCTCTCCCTGACCTCTGCAGCGATCCCCGGGCCGTTATCCTGCACCCTGATATCGACATAATGCCGGCCATCTGCCGTGGTATACAGACGCGTCACCAATGATATCTTGCCGTTTTTATCCAGTGCCTCGGCAGCATTCTTCAACAGATTGACAAAAATCTGTTTGATCACCAGGGACCTGGTTTTAACGGGCCGCAGGGAAGGATCGAAATCCGTGAGAATTTCGATCCTTTTTGGCGAGAAAAAGGTCGGCTTCAGACTTTCAACGACGGAAGAGAGCAGTGCATTGAGGTCGACGGCTGACTCAGGCACTTGCTGCGCATCTTTCAACTGGCTGTAATACTTTAGAATTTCTCCGATTCTCTTGATTTCATTTTCGATGGCCGGGAAAATTTCTTCATGCTCTGTCCCGGTCAACAAAGTGCCGACCGCACTCATGTAATTATTAATAATTGTCAAAGGATTGCTGACTTCATGGATCAGTTTGGGGATCAGGTTGGCATCATCGCCGGTCGTTTGTGCCCCGAACGTTGTTGCTCGCCTCGCCAGCCAGGACGCCAGCGCCCTGGCGACGGCAGCGTTGAGCATCTGTATCCGGGATGAATTGAAAATTTCGATTTCCGACGGGTTCTCCAGACCGAGAACGACGCCGCCGAGCAGTTGTCCCCCCAGTCGCAACGGCAGGCAGAGCACCCCCTGCCCCTTACAGATACGGATCAACTGGCGGTCGAAGAGCGAAAGGCTGAAGCTGTCAAAGTCAAAGGAATGGCGGATTTTATCGCTGCGCAGAGCGGCAGTGAGCAGGCTTCCGGAACTCAAGGATGTCGTCAACTCACCGACAAGACGAGCCTGTTTAGCAGCCGGCAACCCGATGAGTTTAGAACTTTTCACTTCGACCGTAAAGAAAACCGCTTCCTGCGCCGTTGTATTATGGAGATAGAGATGGCGGGCGGTCTCGACAAAGGATTCAGCTCCGGCAGCATCGAAAAGCTGTGTGCTCATCCCTTCCTGCTCGGCAAGGGAAAAGACCAGCGAAGTCAAACGCTTTTGCACCCGAGCGATCTCTTTTAGCCCGTCTTCCTCATCGCCGTTAAAAGGTGACAAGCTGCGATAGCTCTTTCCCGCCAAAGTATAAAGATCTTGCGTCGCACTCTTGCTAAAACCGAAAAGCTGATCCGCGGCCGACAGAATCTTTTCGTTGAGCACAAAGGGACTGCGACAAATTTCCAGAGACAGTCGGGCGATGCGGATCAGGGGACTCGCTTCCTGACAGCGGGCAATATCCAGATGCAAAAAACTGACGGCATCGGCCATGAATGATTCAAGCTGCCAACTTGAAATCAGCGCATCGGCAACCTGCAGATGGTCTGTGGCAAAGCTGACCTGCTCCTGCCCCCGGACCTCCTTGCTGCTGAGGGAACTGCCGATATCCTCCAGGTACTTTTCCGGATTCTGCGAAAAGAGCGTTATCATCCCGACATTCAGAAGCAGACCGGTCAACTGCGCTTCTTCCGGGTCGGGACAGGAAATCGCTTCCGCCAGACAACGCGCGGAAATACTTCCGACCTGCGAATAGAACCAGAGTTCCCGCATAAACTGAACTTGTCTGGCTGTGAAGCTGGTTTCCACCAAATGCTTGGCAGACTGAATGGCAAGGTTTTTGATAACAGGAAGGCTGAGGCCCGCAAGGGCCGAGGAGAGGGGCGCGCCCGGGTCGATCCGGTCGGGGCAGGTGATGACAGCAGCGTTCAGAACCTTGGCGCAAAAAACACTATCCTGCAAAATGATCTGCTGCAGGTCCTGTGGAGAAAAGGCTTCCCCCTGGCACGCCCCGAGTAACTGGGCAGCCACATGCGGAGACGAAAGCAGATGTCTCATCTCCCGAGCGCTGATGTGTGCCGAAACCACCGTCATATGCGCCTTACCATGGAAAGGGGTGAAGAAGCCATATCATCCTCTTCGGACCAAACCCTCCTGACTA
>DIKR01000141.1:5054-19489 GCA_002424625.1 Desulfuromonadaceae bacterium UBA5613 | reverse complement strand
TAAAATTCAACCGAAAAGGCGCGAAATAAAATTGGAAAGTTACGCTATCAGAGTTACAGTGAGGTCTTGTCGCCCTGAATTTATCCTTGACGACGCCATCCAGTCGCCCCGTTGCCAACGCATCGTTTAACTTAAGGATTACGTTCCATGTCTTTTGAATCTCTCGGCCTGCGCGCCGAACTCCTCAGCGCCATCGCCACCCAGGGCTATACCACCCCCACCCCGATCCAGACGCAGGCGATCCCGGTGATCTTTGCCGGCCACGATCTCCTCGCCGGCGCCCAGACCGGCACTGGCAAGACCGCGGCCTTTGCCCTGCCGATCGTGCAGATGCTCGGCAAGGAGTTCCCCAAGGATAAACACCGGCGGCCCCGCGCTCTGGTTTTGGTGCCGACCCGCGAACTCGCTGCCCAGGTCAGTGAAGATCTGCAATTTTACGGACGGCGCCTGTCGCTGCGCTCGACCATGATCTACGGCGGGGTCAACATCCAGGCGCAGATCGAACGCCTGGAGCGCGGCGTCGACATGGTCGTGGCCACGCCGGGACGCCTCCTTGATCACGCCGAACGCGAGACCATCGATCTCTCCACCGTCGAGTTTCTTGTCCTCGATGAAGCCGACCGCATGCTCGATCTCGGCTTTATTGACGCCATCCTCAAAGTGGCGGAGTATCTGCCGGAAAATCACCAGACCCTGCTCTTTTCCGCGACCTATTCGACCAGCATCAAGGAGTTGGCCGACGAACTCCTCGACAAGCCAAAACGGATCGAAGTCGCGCGACGCCAGATTACCGCCGATGCCGTCACCCAGGCGATCTATCCGGTAGAGCGCAGCCGCAAACGGGAGATGCTGTCGCACCTCATCCGCAAAGGGGAATGGAATCAGGTCCTGGTCTTTGTCCGCACCCGCTACGGCGCCGACAAACTGACCGAAGAGCTCCTCTTCGACGGCATCAAGACTGCTGCCATTCACAGTAACAAGAGCCAGTCGATCCGCACCCGCACCCTGGCCGAGTTCAAGAAGGGGGAATTTCGTGTCCTCGTGGCGACCGATGTCGCGGCGCGCGGCCTCGATATCGAACATCTGCCGCATGTGGTCAACTACGATCTCCCCCAGGTTCCGGAGGATTATGTCCATCGCATCGGCCGCACCGGCCGCGCCGGCGAGAACGGGGTCGCCCTCTCTCTGGTCTGTCGCGAAGAGCAACCCCTGCTCACTGCCATCGAGAAGCTCCTCAAATACACCATCCCGCGCCAGACGATCGCCGAATTTCCGGTGATTGCGGTGCGGCGGAGCGTGAAAGCCAAGGAGGTCAAGACAACAACAGGACCAACCAAGTCAAAGAAACGCGTGGCGCAGGCGAAAGCCAATGCTCCGTCTGCGACCCCTCCGCGCAAGAAAAAAATCGTGGAAGAGAAGCCGGCAATCAAGGTCGGCCGCCGCGTCAGCCGGACGAAATAAACGCAACCTTGCTCCAAACCTCGCAGCAACGCCGCATCCAACACTTGTTGAATGCGGCGTTGCTGTTTGCGCATAAAGTTCGATGTCTTTGCAACTTTGGAGTGATTGCTCATGGCCGTTTCACTGTTAAGCTTTAGTAAAATGCAATCAAGATTGACAGGAGGCGATCATGAAGGAGGCGATGTTCTACGAAGAGCTGGAGGACAACCGGGTGCGTTGCGGCCTCTGTCGCTTCCGCTGCCTGATTGCCGACGGCGACCGCGGCCACTGCGGGGTCCGCGAGAACCAGGACGGCACCCTTTACAGCCTGGTCTACGGTAAACTCTGCGCCGAGAACGTCGACCCCATCGAAAAGAAACCCCTCTTCCATTTCCAGCCGGGGAGCCGCTCCTACTCCATCGCTACGGCCGGGTGCAACTTCCGCTGCCGCCACTGTCAGAACTACGAGATCTCACAGGTCGAGAAAGAGACGCCAATCCGGGGAGTGGCACGCACTCCGGCCGAGGTGGTGAAAAAGGCCGTGGCGCATGGCTGTGCCTCCATCGCCTACACCTACACCGAGCCGACCATCTTCTTTGAATTTGCCTACGATACTGCCCGCCTCGCCCATGAAGCCGGCCTGAAGAACATTTTTGTCACCAACGGCTATATCACTCCGGAGGCGCTGGCGACGATCGCCCCCTGGCTCGATGCCGCCAATATCGACCTCAAGGGCTTCTCCGAAAACTTTTACCGCGATATTGTCCAGGCCCGCCTGACGGAGGTCCTCGATTCGATTATCGCTTATCGCAAATCAGGAATCTGGCTCGAACTCACCACCCTGATCATCCCCGGTCTCAACGACGACGAAAAAGAGTTGCAGGAACTCGCGAGTTTCATTGTCGCCAACCTCGGGATCGACACCCCCTGGCACGTCAGCCAGTTCTACCCCACTTACAAACTGACTGACCGACCCCGCACCCCGCTCGCCACACTGCGCCGGGCGCGGGAGATCGGTCGCGCCGCCGGTCTGCGCTATGTCTACGAAGGGAACGTCCCCGGCGAAGGGGGCGAGAACACCAGGTGTCCGTCCTGTGCCGTCCTGCTGATCGAACGCTACGGCTTTGTTATCGGCACCAACCGCATCCGCAACGGGGTCTGCCCCGACTGTGGCACTGCCATTGCCGGCATCGGCATGTGATTCCGGGCCGGCCGGAAAGTTACCGGCCAAGGAGGAGTTATGCAACTCGAAATCCATAACGTCAAGATTGAGTATCCGGAAGGATGCAACATCATCCTCGGCCAGACCCATTTCATCAAGAGCGCGGAAGATCTTTATGAAATCATCGTCGCGGCGGTACCGCAGGCCCGCTTCGGCATCGCCTTTACCGAGGCCTCCGGCCCCTGCCTGATCCGCACTGAAGGGAATGACGACGACCTGACCCGGGACTGCATCACCGCCCTCAAAGCGATCGGCGCCGGCCATGTCTTCTGCATCCTGCTGCGCGAGGCCTTTCCGATCACCGTCCTCAATCAGATCAAGCACTGCCCCGAGGTCTGCACCATCTACTGTGCCACCGCCAACCCCTTGCAGGTCATCGTCGCCTCAACTCTTCAGGGGTGGGGAATTCTCGGTGTCATCGACGGGGCGCCGCCCAAGGGGGTAGAGACTGATTTCGATCGGCAGGAACGCCACGCCCTGATGCGCCGACTCGGCTACAAACGCTGAAGAGAGGGGAGCATGTGACGATCCGGGTGCCCTGGAGTACGAGAAAGGAAGAAGCGCGCGACATCATGTTCCGTGAGGATCTGATCGGTCGCGGCATCAAGGATACGGCGGTACTGCGGGCGATGCACGAGGTGCCGCGGGAGGCTTTTATCGCTCCGGAACTGGCAGCCCACGCTTATGCCGATCACCCGCTGCCAATCGAGGAGGAGCAGACGATCTCGCAGCCCTACATCGTCGCTTATATGACCGAAGCGCTGGCGCTGACTCCCGGCGACCGGGTTCTGGAGATCGGCACCGGTTCCGGCTACGCCGCCGCGGTGCTGAGCCGGATTGCAGCAATGGTCTACACGGTCGAACGGCTCGGGCGATTGGCCGATAAAGCTCGAGAACGATTAACAGAGCTCGGCTACAGCAACATTGTCGTCCATGCAGGAGACGGCACCCTCGGCTGGCCGGAACATGCCCCTTATGACGCCATCGTCGTGACCGCCGGGGCGCCGAAACTGCCGGAACCCCTCCTTGAGCAACTGGCGCCGGGAGGGAGACTGGTGATTCCCATCGGCCCGACCTCCTCCCTGCAGATGCTGATCCGGGTCAGGCGACAGGGTGAAAATGATTACCACAGCGAAGAACTCTGCCCGGTCCGCTTCGTCCCCCTGATCGGCGCAGCCGGATGGTAAAGAGGTCAACAACAGCGACAACGCAAGTTCAAGTGACGAGGTGTGCCATGGCATACAATGACGGATTAGCCAGGAGTGCAATGACTCTGCAAAGCACGCTCGGGAACAACCGGGTGCGGGGGAAATTTCTCAGTGAAGGGATGGAGCTGGCCGAGAAGGTACAACAGCTCCTGCTGCCCAAAAGTTCACCGACCTGCAACTGGTGCCGCAGCGGTGTCAAGAACCGGATGGCGTCCGGACTCGGCGGCGACTACTTCGATATCATCAATATGCCCGATGAATGCCAAACCCTCTTTATCGGCGATGTCACCGGCCATGGTCTGCATGCCTCGGTGGTCATGTCCCTGATCTATGGTTTCATCCATCCCGTCGCCGTCGGCACCGTCGCACCGCTGGAACTGGTGCAGCAGGTCAATCGTTTCCTCATCGAGTTTTCCCGTCGCTCGGAGACCATTGATCAGTACTTCTCCTCCTCCCTTTTCTACGGAATCATCGATCCGCGCACCTTCGCGATGCGCTACGTCAACGCCGGCCAGGTCCCGGCCCTGGTCCTTCGCGATGGCAGGGTCGAAGAACTGCACTCCACCGGTCCCCCCATCGGTTTCTTCGAGATGCCGGAGATCCAGCTGCAATCCTACAACTTCACCCGGGGAGATCGCCTCCTCCTTTATACCGACGGGGTCACTGAAACCGCCAATGCCACCGGTGAGCCCTATGGTCTCGAACGCTTGAAAGAACTGCTGCGCACCACCGCCGGCACCGATCACCACGAATTTCTTTGCCTCCTTTTTCAGTCCCTCAGTGACTTTGGCGTCTCCGACCCCCCCGAGGATGACTGTTCCGCCATCGTCATCGATCTGCATGGCTGCAGGTCATGAACATAACGCCGGCGACCTTTCTGCGCCTGAGCGGCGGGTTTGTTCTCCTTCTTCTCTGCATGAGCTGTGCGAAACTCCTGCCGTCCAGCAAGAAAACTCTCAATTCGCCCTGGACCGATTATGAAAGCGCGAAACGGGATTACATGAAAATAGTGCCGGGCGTAACGACCGTGGCCGAGCTGAAAAAATTGGGATTTGATCCCAATCTGGTCCCCAATATCCGCATCATGAGTACCACCGAGGTCATCAGCATCTTCATCCCGAATTCCTCCATTGCCGTGGAGAGCCTGGCGCCGGGTATTCAGGAATGCATCCACAGTAAAGACCGTTGCACCGCTTATATGATTGAACCCTCGATTGTCGGCAAAAAGCGGACAGGTAATTTTTGGGCGGATTTTCTCACCTTCAAACGCGTGACGAATACAAACGGCTGGAAATTTCGCGGCCTGATCGCCATTGTTGACGATGTCGTTTCCTATCGGGACCCCGCCGGCGGCCAGCCCTTAATCCGTGAGGAAGAAATTCAAAAGAAACCATTGGGACCACTACAAGAGATTGGCGGGATCCTTCAGGATGCTGTGACCCAATAGAGCCACCCAGCGAAACGAGGCGTCAGTGCTAAAGAATTCCCCACTTCCTGAGACTTGTTCCATTGACAACGGTTATTCTCTGGTTACACTTCATGTAAACTAACCCCGCAATTTTCAATGCTTGCGCAGCAACAAGACAGGAGAAGTGAGATGAAGCAGAATATTTTGTTGTCGTTACTGGTGATTTTAGGATTAGCCTTAGTTTCGGGCTGCGCCACCATGCACACCTGGCCAGACCAGGAAAGAAATACAGAAAACCAGATCAATGTCATCCAGGGGAAGATCGGGGAAGGGCTGAAAACCGGAGCGCTTAGCACCGAGCAGTCCCAGACGTTCCTGACGACGCTGCAGAGCATTCAAACAGACTATGCGGCGTTGAGAAACAAAGATGTCTACAGAGAAAAATGGGACACCCTTCAGACCAGACTGAATTCGCTTGAAAAAGATGTCGACCATGCTCTTGTTCGGACCACAAGAATTGTAGAACCGGGGAGTGGAGACAGAATTATCACCCTCCAAAAGAAAATTGATGATGAAAGAGCCAGCGGGCGCTTGCCGACGGCCGAGGGACGTGAATTTCAGACCAGACTGGACTCCATTCGCAGTGATTATTTGCGAATGTCGGAAGGAGGGAGATCCTTGACCAATGAGGAAAGAGGAGAAATTTCCCGACGGCTCGAATCACTGGAGAGAGAGTTAAATCAGTTCCGCTAGAGTTTTTCCGGAAAAGCGGCAGGCGAAGAACCATGTAAATTCAGTGGCATGGTCCATTAACAAGCAAAGGGGAAAGTCATGGGAATGATATTGATCATTATCTTAATCCTCATCCTTATCGGCGTCCTGCCCGCCTGGCCGCACAGCAGGAGTTGGGGCTACTATCCCAGCGGGGGACTCGGATTGATCCTGCTGATTCTCCTCATCCTCTTGCTCCTGGGGAAGCTCAATTAGCGACAAGTCCAAGGACTGAGCACTTGAACCTGTAAAGAGCTGGCGGTCTTTCGGGGGATATTAACCAGTATAAAGGCGGCCCCATCGGCCGCCTTTATTGTTTCTCCCCTTCCCGCACCAGCAGCCAACGCCGCCGGCCACCCGGATGCGGAAATGGCCCGCTCAAGGCTTCTTCTTCAGCGCCTCCCGGTAGGCTTCTGCGGAGTAGCCGCGGATCATCTGACCGTTGATGATGGCTAAAGGGACACCTCTACTGCTATCGAGCTGCTCTTTGCGCCGGGCAGCACTGCTGTCCTTTTCAATGTCGTAGGCCGTGTAGGGGATGCCCTGCGAGCGGAAAAAATTCTCGGCCTGCTTGCAGTAGGGGCACCAACTGGTGACGTAGAGTTCGACCTGGGGCACAGCAGCGTCGGGTTTTTTGGCCGAAGCGCTTTCCTCACTCGCAGGCGGGGTCTTGACTGCCGGGCGGGCAGCGGCACTGACGAGGGGAGAAATCTCCATGGTGGCATTAGAAGTAACCACGTTGTTTTGATCGATCCCGGGGTCAATAGCCGCGCCGGCGATCCCTTGGATGACAAGAGTAAAGATGGTCATCGCCAATAATGTCTTCAAGTTCATTTTGTCTCCCTCTTCTTGTAGTTTG
Source organism: Desulfuromonadaceae bacterium UBA5613 (assembly GCA_002424625.1). GTDB lineage: Bacteria > Desulfobacterota > Desulfuromonadia > Desulfuromonadales > UBA2197 > UBA2197. The sequence goes on along the minus strand of DIKR01000141.1, from coordinate 12,581 downwards.
TGACAAAGTTCGCGAGAAGTTACCCGCTTCGATTCATAAAGCTGCTTCTTTGCCGTCCCGGAGTTTCACTCCATCCTCTTTTATTTATAGCATCGTCTTGGCAATAGGGAAGGAGGAATGCGACATCTCCCCTTCTCCCTTGACAACAAGCGTTGGCGTTATACAATTTTTCAAAGCTCACCGGTAAGAGTACATAAGGCAAAAAACCACCAACTTCAAGGAGACGACCATGCAAAAGTCAGGAACGCTTGTATGCAGCTTGATCATCCTCGCAGCCTCTTTTTCGTTAACAATGAATGTTGAAGCAGCGGGCAAGAAAGCCCTCACCGACAAGGAGCTGATCGCCAGCGCTATGTCCGCGGCGCCGGACAAGGTTGCGAAAGACGCCACCATCATCGCCATGGAAGCGGACGGTAAAATGCGCACCCTTCGCCAGGGGAAAAACAATTTCACCTGCATGCCGGACAACCCGGCGACGCCCGGCCCCGATCCCATGTGCATGGATCAGAACGCGCTGGAATGGGTGCATGCCTGGATCGCGCGCACCCCGCCAACGCCGGGCAAAATCGGCTTCATGTACATGCTGGCGGGCGGGACGGATGCCAGTAATATCGATCCCTACGCGACCAAGCCCGAGGCCGATAACAAGTGGATCAAGACCGGACCGCACGTCATGATCGTCGGCGCCGATGCGAGCTTTTACGACCTCTATCCAAAGGATGCGCAGCCCGACACCTCGGTTCCTTACGTGATGTGGTCCGACACGCCCTACCGGCACCTGATGGCGCCAGTGAAATAAGCGCACAAAGGAGAAGGTTGCCCACGACAAGAGCCCGCACATAAAGCGGGCTCTTGTCTGGAGTCAATGTTTCAGCGGGTTTTTAAATCCGTGCAAATCCGTTCATCAGATTTTATCCGTGTGCAAAACAATTTTGACCAGATAAATTTTCAGGAGGCCTGCCATGCGTCTGCTCGTTCTTCTTGCCACTGCTCTGCTTGGCTGCACCGCCTGCACCCTGCCGATCAGCCAGCCGGCTCTCGATCTGGTTGACCGCGACATCACCTTCGCGGCTCTGCGCCAGGACCCCGACCGCTATATTGGAACCTATCTCCTCCTCGGCGGGGCAATCGTCGCGGTGCGCAACACCGGCACCGGGAGCGAACTGGAGGTGGTGCAATTTGCTACCGACCGCAGCGGCCGGATCAGCGCCACCGACAACTCTGGCGGACGCTTCCTTGTCCAGGTCGCGACCTTCAGCGAACCGGCCGTTTATCAGGGGCGCTTGGTCACGCTGGTGGGCAAGGTCGCCGGCCAGGTACAGGCCCGCCTCGACGAAATCGATTATCTCTACCCACTGCTGACGGCGCACGAACTCCATCTCTGGAAACCGGAAGAGAGTCCGGACGCATCACGCGTCCGTTTTGGCTTCGGATTCGGGGTGGGGACGGTGTTTCATTGAGTGGGGAGGAGTGGGAGCGTGCGCGGCTACATCGACAAACTACTCGTCAGCAATGCCAACCCAGAGGACCAACAGCCTGGACTGACCTCGGCCAGACATAAATCCAGCAGACAAAGCAAGGCCACCCCCGATTTCCACCTTGCTTGTCATTATCTGTCACTTCCCTGACACGCCACTGTTAGTTACTGCATAGGGTCCTGGTGGAATCCCAGAACCAGGGTAGGCGAATGTCTTGGCGTTAGCCTGATTTGCCAAAGGGATATAATTCGGAGCCTTGGTCACCGCCGCATATTGTCAACTTTGATTCTGACGGAATTCCGGGGAAAGCAGACCAAATCGGGCGGCCACAAGGGCCGCCCCTACCATCAGACAACCACTTGCGCGTTATGGCGCCTGATCGGAATCTTTATCCGCAGCATCCCCCTTTTCCCGTACCAGAATCCAGCCCTTGAACCTCTCAAACCCCTGCCAGCGACTGAACTGATCGAGATAACTGTAGATCACCGGCACCACCGCCAGCGTCAGCAGCGTCGAAGAGAAAAGACCCCCGGCGATCGCGACCGCCATCGGCTGGCGGCTTTCGCTCCCTTCGCCGATGCCAAGGACAACGGGGATGACTCCGGCAATCGTGGAGATGGCGGTCATCAGGATCGGCCGCAAGCGGGTGGCGCCGGCTTCGACCAGAGCAGCGTCGAGGGTCATGCCGGTATGCCGCAACTGGTTGGTATAGTCGATCAGGAGGATCCCGTTTTTGGCCGCCAGGCCGATGAGCAGCACCAGACCGATCATCGAATAAAGGTTGATTGTATTGCCAAAAAGAAAGAGGAGACCAAAGGCACCGATAAAGGAGAGTGGCAGCCCCATCATGATCGCCATCGGCTGAGTGAAGCTCTCAAACTGGGCAGCCAGAACCATGTAGGTCAGGATGGTGGCGAGCAGAAAGGCGAAGAGCACATACTTGCCGGTTTCGCCAAGAGTTTCAGCGCTGCCGGAAAATTTGGTCACATACCCTTCAGGGAGGATGGCATCGGCCAGCGCCTGCACCTCGGGGATAGCGGTGCCGAGAAGTTTCCCCCCTTCTAGGGTGGCAAAGACGCTGGCGGAACGCTGGCGGTCGAGACGGTTGATCACGCTTGGCCCCACCCCTTCTTCAAGGGTGACGAACCCGCTGACATCCAGGAGCTCGCCGCCATTGCCGCGCAGAAAGATGCGCTGCACGTCACCGGGGAGCTGGCGTTGTTCCGCCTGCAGACGCAAGCGTATTTCATAACTCTTCCCTCCCTCCTTGAAAGTGGCGACTTCAATGCCGCCAAGGAGAGCACCGACGGTAGCGGCGATATTTTCGACATTGATTCCGGCTTCGGCGGCTTTTTCGCGATCGATCCGCACCCGCACCTCGGGTTTGCCGATCTCCAGGTCGCGGGAAACACCGGAGTAGCCCGGGGAGTCTTCGATTTTGTCCATCAACTGACGGGAAACACTGTCGAGAACAGCGATATCGGGCCCCTGGATGACCAGCTGCACATCTTCGGCCCGCTGCCCGCCACCGAGAGGAGAGATGGCGGTAGCGTTGCCGCGGACGTCGGGGAGCTGGCGCAAAAACTGCCGCACCTCGCTCTGCACCTGCTGCTGTGAACGGCTGCGCTCGCTGCGCGGCACCAAAGTGACGAAGGCGACGGCGCGGTTGGCGCCGCCAAAGCCGGTAAAGGAAAAGAAATGACTGATTTCCGGAATCTCCTTGAGACGCGTCTCCACGCGCCTCAGGACGCCGTCAGTCTTCTCCATGGAGTAGGACAAAGGCGTCTGCATGCGCACCATGAAACGCCCCTGATCTTCCTGGGTGACGAGTTCCTGACCGAGCAGCGTATAAAGCCAGATGCCGCCGCCGAGAGCCAGCGCGGCGACGACGATCATGATGGCGCGCTGCTGCAGAACGCGCCGCATGCTCCAGCGGTAAAAATTTGCCGCTGCAGCCATGATCCGGTCGAAAACGCGGAATACCTGAAAATTACTGGAACTGAGGTTGAGAAAGCGTGAGCAGAGCATGGGGACGACGGTCATCGCCACAAAGGTCGAACAGACGACAGCAAAAGCGACGGTCACTGCGAACTCGTAGAAGAAACGGCCGATCATCCCGCCCATGAAGGCCACCGGCAGAAAGACCCCGGCCATGACCAGAGTGGTGGCAATGATGGCAAAGGAGATTTCATGCGAACCTTCAAAAGCGGCCTGCATCGGCCCCTTGCCGAGATCGGAGCGGTGGCGATAAATATTCTCGACCATGACGATGGCATCGTCAATGACCAGGCCGACCGCCAGCACCAGCCCGAGCATGGTCATGTTGTTCAGGGTGAAGCCAAGAGTGTAGAGACAGGCAAAGGTGGCGATGATCGAGGTCGGAATGGCGATGGCGCTGATCAGAGTGGTGCGGATATTCTGCAAAAAGAGGAGGATCACCAGAGCGGCGGCAATCCCGCCGAAGATCAACTGGGTCTTGATCTCGGAGATCGACTGTTCGATAAAGCGGGTGGTGTCGGTGGCGATGTGGATGTCCATCCCTTCCGGGAGGATGCGGCGGATTTCCGGCAGGGCTTTCTTGACTTCCCGGGCAATCGCCACCTCGTTGGCTCCCGAGCGCGGCGAAACGCGCAGGGCGGCGGTCTTCAGCGTCTCCCCCCCCTGGGTAAAGCGGCCGGCGGGGCGGGACTCGTCGCGGCCGGCCTCAACGTAGCCGAGGAGGCCGAGACGGATCGGCGCGCCGTCACGGTGAGTGACGATCAAATCGTTGAACGCGGCGGCGGATTCAAATTCGCCGACGGTGCGGATGAGGAATTCTTTTTCCAGCGAATCGATCTTGCCGCCGGGAACCTCCATGTGCTGACGGCGGATGGCGTCGATGACCTCATCGACGCCGATGCGGTAGGCAGCCAAGCGTTCACGCATCAAGCGGACATGGATCTGTTTTTCCCGGCCGGCACCGACACTGACTTCGCCGACCCCCTCGATCTTCTGCAGCAGCGGCCGGATCTGCACGTCGGCGAAATAGGTCAAATCCTCGATGGCGCGCTGGCCGGTGACCGCCAGCCAGATGATCGGCTGGGCGTTGATGTCGAGCTTGTCGACCACCGGGATGTCGGCATCGTCGGGGAGACGGCGCAGCCGGGCGGAAATCTTGTCGCGCACCTCCTGAGCGGCAACGTCGATATCCTTGCCGAGCTCGAAGGTGATGGTAATCCGCGAGCGCCCCTCCAGACTTTCGGAAACAATGTGCTTGATGCCGCTGACGCCGCTCACCGCATCTTCAAGGATATCGGTGATCTCGTTATCGACCTCTTCAGGGCGGGCGTTTTGCCAGAAGGTGGAGACGGTCACCACCGGATCGTCGATCTGCGGATAAAGGGAGACGCCGAGCCGCGAAACGCCGATGAGTCCGAAGATCACCAGCGCCAGCACCAGCATGGTGGCGGTGACCGGCCGTTTGATCGAAATGTCGGGAAGAAACATCGCGCTTACTCCTTCGCTCCGCCGGGGGCGACCGGAGACTTCGGCGCGACTCTCCCGCCGTCGCGGCTGGCGAACTTCCCTTCCAGAATCACCGCGCTCCCCGGCGTCAGCTCGCTGTCGAGGAGTTGAGCCCATTCCGGCGTGATCCGGCCGAGGCGCACCGGCACCTTGCGGGCAATGTTGTCCTGCACGGTGTAAAGGTAGGTCTCCTGCTCAGTCTGGATGATGCTTTCCCAGGGGACGGTGACAGCCTCGGCAAAGACATCGGTGATCACCGTCACCCGGGCGAAGAGACCAGGGCTGAGCAGTTGTGCACCGTTGTCAACCTGCGCCTTGATCTGAAAGGTGCGGGTCGCTTCGTCAACGCGTGGGGAAAGAAAAGAAATCCGGCCGCTGAAGGTGCGCTCCGGGTAAGGCGCCACCTGCAGGTTGACGATCTGCCCGAGAGAGAATTTGGGCTTGAACTTCTCCGGCACCTGAAAGGAGATCTCGAGGGGATCGAGATCGACCACCGTGAGCACCGGATCCCCTATCTTGAGGTGGTCGCCCGGCGACAGGGTGCGGACACCGGCCACGCCGGCGAAGGGGGCACGGATCACGGTATCAGCCAGCCGCACCTCCTCGCCGACGAGATTGGCCCGGGCCTGCGCGATCTGCGCCCGCACTTCGGCGATCTCGGTTTCGAGGTTGTCGAACTGCAGCTGTGAAATCAGTTTTTTCTCCAGCAGCGGCCGGTTGCGCTCCAGGGTGCGCAGCTTGTTCTCCAGCCGGGCGCCGAGTTCGGTGATCTGGGCTTCGAAGTTGACGATACTGGCCCGGACCTTGGCCGCATCAAGGCGCACCAGCACCTCCCCTTTGCGGACCGGCTGCCCCTCACGGAAAGCAATCTCCACCACCCGCCCCTCGCTTTCGCTGCGCAGGGTGACATCGTGGCTGGCAGTCAGGGTGCCGACCTGCTCGAGAACCAACTCCACCTTGCGGGCCGTGACTTCCCCGAGCAGCACCGGCACTGCCGGCGGTTCCGGCCGCGGCGCCTCACTCTTTTTCTCGCCGCAGCCGCCCAGCAGCAATACGAGAATGAGCGCCAGTAAGGGGAGGGTACGATCAGTTGCGGACATGCAGAGTCTCCTTGTCTTCCAGAGGGTGAACGATATTGCGGCGCTCGAGATTGGCACCCATGGCGCGGAAAAGACGGCTTAATCCCTGATTGAAGTCGACCAGGGCATTGGCCTTGCGCACCCGGGCCTCGATCACGCTGTCCTGAAAATCAAGGACGCGGAAGGTATCGGTCAAACCCTCGCGCAGGCGCTCCATCTCCTGACTCAGAGTAATATCAGCCAGCTGCTGAAAACGCTCCGCCACCTGCACCCGCTCAAAGCCGCGTTCAACAGCGGTGAGGGCGTTGCGCACCTCGGTCTCCACCGTACTCTCCAAACCCTTCAAGCGGTACAGGGCCTGGCTCTTTTCGTGGCCGGCCCGCCGGTAGCGGGCAGCGGCGGCGCGGTTGTCCAGGGGGTAGTCGAAGCGCAAGCCGGCAAACCAGACATAACCGTCTCCGCTCGCTGCCTGATCGACGGAACGCCAGTAATCGCCGCGGTTGGCCTGGGCGCTTGCGCTCGCCGGGCTCTGAAGATCACCGGAAAGGCCATTGACGCCGAGGGAGGCTTCGAGGTCGAGGCGCGGCAGCTTCTGATTCTGAAAAAATGCGAGGCGGATATCGCGACTGACGATCTCAAGACGTTGGCGTTCGAGGTCGGGGCGGTCCTGCAGCGCGGTGCTCAGAGCCGACTCCAGCGGCGGCCAGATCTGCTCGGTGCCGGGCAGGGTCTCGGTGCGTATCAGCGCGGCGGCGAGGGGGTCGTCATGACTGATTTCCAGGAGATTCTTGAGTCGGTTGGCGGCAATCTCCATCTGCTGGCGGGCGAAGACCACCTGCTCATCGCGGGCAGCTCCAGCGGTCTCGGCTTCCTGCACTTCGGTAATCGGCACGATGCCGGCCTCGAACTTTTGGCGGTTGCCGTCGAGGAGCTCGCTCGCCAGTTCCCGCGACTCGATCCGCAAGCGCAGGATTTCATGCGCCCGCGCCAGCTCGAAATAGGTCAACTCAATCGTTTCGACGAGGCGCACGGCCTGATCGAGATAGCCGAAGCGGGCCTGTTGCAGTCGCTGGTCGGCGACTTGCAGGTCAGCGCTGTTGACGGCACTGCCAAAATCCCGCAGCAACGGCTGGGTAAAATCGAGAAGCAGAAAAGTTCGATATTCCGGATCAAGAGCGGAGGAGGCAGCATTGCTGCTCTGCCGGGCATTCTCCAGCGCCAGGCGGGCGTCAAGACCGCTACGAAACTCCTTACTGAGACCGATTGCCGCCCCGTACAGCCGGCGGCGGGAATAAGCCTCGTCGAAGGAATCGGAAGCCGTCGGGGTTCTTTCCCCGGTGGCGGAGACGACGGCATCGACAACCGGGTCGAAACGCGCTGACTCGACACTGACATCCTCGCGGCTCATGGGGACATTCAGTCGCTCGGCCTGCAAGACGAAATTGCGCTCCAACCCACGGTAAAGC
>DIKR01000141.1:0-5001 GCA_002424625.1 Desulfuromonadaceae bacterium UBA5613 | reverse complement strand
GCGGCAAGGACAAGCGCCCACAAAAACGTGACAGAAGCTATGGCTCGCAGCATCGATGAACTTCTCCTTGACTCACTCACCAGGCGTCCCTGGCAGCCTTGCCGAAAGTTGTTTTTAGCCGGAAGTTTACCGCGGACGGTAACTGGCGAAATAGTATTGAAAATACGGCTCCGGTTGTCAACTTTAAGTCTTGTCGCACTGCGCAGAATAAAAAAAGCCGGCAGCAATGCCCGCCGGCCCGAAACCAAAAAATTTCTGTCTTAACTCTGTGAGCTTCTGTGACACATCCCCCTGACGCCTACTCCTTTAGCTCAAAGGAGACCTTGATCACCACCTGATATTCAGCGACCTTGCCGTTCTCACCGACATGACCGCGAATATCCTGCACCTCGAACCAGGAGATTTTATCCAGCGTGCTTTGCGCCTTGCGCAAGGCCGTCTCGATGGCCGCCTCGATCCCCTGTGACGAGACACCGATGATCTCCACTTTCTTGTAAATCCGCTCTCTGCCGTACATGGCCATCTCCTTTCGCGTGCACTGCCAACTTGCTCAGCTGCCGCAACCCTTGCACTGATCGCCACCGTCCCCCAGCCAGGCGATGTCGGGAAGTTGCCGCGGACTGCAGACATTCTTCGGATCGTGGGCCTTTGCCCCGCAATTTTCGCATTCAACGGTGGGGTTCTCTGCCAGACTTTTCGCCAGATCCGCGTTCTCCGCGGACAAGGCGCACATATGCATCTTGTGCAAAACGCTATCGCATTCCATGCTCTTTCTCCTTTTGTCTCGATTTCGCTGCCAGGAGCCAGCTCTCTCATAGTCAAACACAAAAGGCCGGCTTGGCAACTGGAAATGTTAGTCAGGGACTCAGTGCAGAGCGGCGGCGAGACGGTGGTCGCGTTTGTAAAGATCGTTGCGGAAATTGAGGGTGCCGTCAGCCTCGACCCAGGCGGTGAAGTAAAGAAGGTAGACCGGGACCGGGGTCGGCAGGAGGACGACAGCATTGACCGCATCCTGCAATGCGGCATCAAAGGCAGCGGGAACCGCCAGCGGAGTGCCGCGCAACAGAAGCTGCGCCAGAACAAAGGGCTTTTCGATACGGATACAACCCGAGCTGAAGGAACGCTCCTCGCGCTCAAAGAGCTGGGGAGTCGGGGTGTCATGCAAGTAAATCGTGTAGCGGTTGGGAAACATAAACTTGATGCGGCCCAGGGCGTTCTTCGGGCCGGGGTCCTGGCGGAGATGATAAGGGAAATTCCCGTGACCGAGTTGCTGCCAATCGATGGCCGCGGGGTTGAGCCGCGTCCCGCCGGGGGCGGTAAAGACCTTGAAGCCGTTTTTTGCCAGATAGCCGCCATCGGCGAGAATATTGGGGAGGAGATCAAGAACAGCGAGATTCCGCGGCACCTCCCAATAGGGGTTAAGGACGAGGTAGGTCATGCTCCCGACAAAGGCCGGCGTCGGGCGGACGAGACGGCCGACGATAACGCGCATATCCAGGATTTTCTCGCCCTTCTCGATCAATTCGAGGTGGAAGGCGGGGAGATTAACGCGCAGATGGCGCTCACCGAAAGTGCGCGGCAGCCAGCGCCAGCGTTCGAGATTGACGGCGAGCTGGCGGGCCCGCTCTGCTGCCGGGATATTGAGGGCGGCGAGGGTTTGACGGCCGACGATGGCGTCCATCTTCAGCCCGTGCCGGAGCTGAAAGCGCCGCACCGCATCTTCGAGGCCGCTGTCGAAGCTTTCACCGCTCCCCTCCGCCACTGATAAATCGCCGCTCGCGACCAGACGCTTGCGCAGCTCCGTCACCTCCGCTCCTGTGGCGCCGGGGCGCAGCGGCGGTTTGAACGACAGCCGCGGCCAGCCGCCGACAGCGGCGAGACCTTGCAGATCCTGCCAGGCGCGGCGCAGGGCGGCATAGGCAGGATCAGGAGGGAGAAGGGCCTGCAGGGAGTCGTGGATGCGGCCGCTGGTCAGCGCCTGATTGAGCATCCGCAGCGGATCTGCCTGCTCCCGGGGGATATGCCACTCAGGATCGACCTGAACAGGAATGGTACGGCCGTTCAGGTAATGGGAAGAAAGGGAGATAAAGGCATCGCTGAGCAGGAGGTCGAGCTCGGCGGCAAGATGCGGCGTCGGAGCGGAGGAAAACCGCTCGGAAAGATCGGTGAGGACTAAAAGATGGTAGCTGCGAGGATCAAGGCCTTCCCCGGCCGCTGCCGGGAGGGCGGCGAGGAGTTCCGTAGCGGACGGCAGGAGTTGGTGGCCATCGCTCCAGGCGAGCTGGAACTGGCGCTCCTGGTAAAAGCGCGCCAGAGAGGAACTGTTATGCAGCGCCGTCGTGCCGAGGTGACGGGTGACGGAGAAGGCACGCAACAATGCCACGGCCTCGTCGTCGGCAGCGTTGACTGCGCCGGCCGGCAATGAAGTGAGCATTAAAAAAAACAGGAAGAGCCAGCGGCAGGTCATGCGGTGATTGTAACCGTTCCGCCGAACTTTGCAAGACCAATGCTACCAGCGCCGGACCGGACCGGAATCAATATGAACGAAATCGGAGCGGGGATAGTAGCCGACGCCGCCGCGTCCCAGAAGGAGGGCCGCTTCCTTGAGGCGGGCAAGTTGCACACCCGGGATGCGGACATCGAGGGCGCGCCCCTGCAGATGGAGACTTTTGTGGGCAACCCCGCGACCCTTGCTCTGCAGCAGAGCATTGTAGCGGGGAGAGCGATAAGCCGAGATGATGTGAATATCGTGGCCGCCGCCGAGTTGCTGATCGAGAAGGGCGAGATAGTCAAGGGTACGGGGGTCGATCGGATGAATTTCGTTGGTGTGGTGGCACCGCAGCAAGTGGTCAAGATCACTGAGGGCGGTCGGATCGTAAGCACCGTCGGGGGCACGGTAGGCAACTTTGAGACGCTCGCCGGTGTGAGTGTTGAGGAGGGAAAGGGGGGCAGAGAATGCCAGGCTGGCAGATCTTCCCCAGCTCAGTCGGGGACGCAGCAGAGCAAGCGTCGTTGCGAAAAAAGAGATCTTGAAAAAGTCGCGGCGGCTGCGGGGAACAGAAAAAAACATCTCATAATCCTCTAATGAATTGATTAATCGATGTTTTTTATAACAGACTTGCGACCCGGGAGTCAACCCCGTGTTGCTTTTACGATCAGAGATGAGTTGCTGGAGACGATCGTGTTATTCTTTGCTACACTGACTATCGGCCCCGGCCGCACTCTCACTCATGGAGAAATCAATGAAAATCTTAGCCAAGCGAAGTGCTGTTGTCACCGGTGCGGGACAAGGAATCGGCCGGGCGATTGCCGCAGCGCTGCTGACAGACGGCTACAAAGTGACGATTGCCGAGATCGATCGCGAAGCCGGAGAAGAAACCTGCCGCGAACTCGCGGGCCTCGGGCCGGTGACCTTCCTTCCCATCGATGTCGCCGACCCGTTTGCCGTCGCAGCCCTGGGCGCGGCCGTGGCCCCGGAGGGCGGCCTGAACCTTCTGGTCAATAACGCCGCGATCATGGTACGCAAACCGCTAGAGGAACTCTCCCCGGCCGAATGGCAGCGGGTTCTCGACGTCAACCTCAGCGGCCCCTTCCTTTGCAGTCGCTCCCTGGCGCCGCTGCTGCGCGCCCGGCAGGGGAGCATCATCAATATCGCCTCAACGCGGGCCCTGATGTCCGAGCCCGACACCGAGAGCTACGCCGCCTCCAAGGGAGGACTGGTCGCCCTCACTCATGCCCTCGCCCTCAGCCTCGGACCGTCCGTCCGGGTCAACTGCATCTCGCCGGGCTGGATCGATGTCAGTGCTTTGGCCAAACACTCACAACGCCAAGCGCAGACGCTGAGCGCCGCCGACCATCAGCAACATCCCGCCGGCCGGGTCGGCTGCGCCGAAGATATCGCCGCTCTCGTCCTTTATCTCGCTTCGCCGCAAGCCGGTTTCATCACCGGTCAAAACTTTGTTGTCGATGGCGGGATGAGCAAAAAGATGATCTATGTCGGGGAGGATTGAACAGCCACGGGTGCAGGATGAATTCGCTTTGGCAAGAAGAAACAGAGGCACTACAGATATGCGGCGCGATCGTCGAGACACTCGTAATCCCCCACCTCATATTCCCGGCAAACCCAGGGACGCACTTCGTAGATCGTACATTTCATGGTCTTGCGATCCAGAGCCGCGCACCAGCCATCAGCCAGTTGCGCCATGCTCTCCACCCCCATCTTGTCGCGCTCGATAAATTGCTCGGGGACGCCGGTCTCGGTAATAAGCATGACTTTTAACCGGCAGCAGCAGGCCTGACAGTTGGCACAGGTCACTTCAAGAGTCGGCTGGGGAGTAGCTTCGCTGGTCATAAGTGACGGGATCTCGAATTCAAATTCAGCATGGCTTGGCGATCAGCGCCGGAAAAGGGCCAGGAGCAACGACAGCAAGACGCTGACAATCAGCATCGAGGTGATCGGGATGAAGATCTTGCTCCGCTCCCCTTCGATCCGAATATCCCCCGGCAGACGGCCGAACCAGCTCAGGGCGCCGGGGACGAAGTGCAGCAGCACCCCCAGGGCAAGAAGCAGGCAGCCGGCGATAATCAGGGTGCGGGACATGGGCGCCTCCGGGATGAAGATGGTGTTAAGGAGGGGCTGGGGGTGGTCGCCTTTATTTCCGCAGTTTCTTCCGAATCCGGTTCAGCAACAGACTGTTACTCACCACCGAGACACTCGAAAAAGCCATCGCCAGCCCGGCAAATTCCGGTTTGAGGATGAGGCCGAAGTGCGGATAAAGGAGACCGGCGGCGACGGGGATGCCGACGATATTGTAGAAGAAGGCCCAGAAAAGGTTTTGACGGATCTTGCTCAGGGTGGCGCGACCGAGGCGGATCGCCCGCTCGACGTCGAGGAGATCGCCGCGCACCAGGACGATGTCGCCGGTCTCTTTGGCGACGTCGGTGCCGCTGCCGATGGCAATGCCGATATCGGCCGCCGCCAGGGCCGGGGCGTCGTTGATG
>DIKR01000139.1:51166-51957 GCA_002424625.1 Desulfuromonadaceae bacterium UBA5613 | reverse complement strand
TTCCCGTTTCCCCCCAGCGTTTCAAAATAGTATTCGTGGAGCCGCATGCCGTTGAACTCCCAGCCGAGCCGCCGCTTCAGTTCCGCAAATTCCGGATTGGCGGCCTTTCCATCTTTCAGCATCTGTTCGAGTGTTTCGAGGAGTTTGTTGGTGTTGGTCACATACCCCTGATAGAGGGTAAAGTGGTTTTTAAGCATCGCCTCGCTGAAACCCGCCATACCGATAAGCTTTGCATAATTTTTTGCCGTGTATGCCACGTTCCGGGGCGCAGTGACTCCTGTCTTGCGCGTTATCGGGAGATCCTCCACCATCAGCGCTTTGCTGCGGTATCTGGAAGGGATCTGGGCGGGATCATCGCTGGAACGGACCACTCCCTGGTCGTCGGTCCATTTGTAGGTCTCGGCATCAGCCACTGCCACACTGCACAGAATCAGCAACGAAAGTATTATTGTTCTTTTCATGACGTACCTCTCTTTCGGTTTGCATAAGAAACTCTTCTGCGACGTTTATCACATCCCGGCGAGTGTCATTGGCTAGACTTCCTTTCATTGCAGCGCAATCCAGAATACAAGCGCGGCAATAATCAATAGCACCGCAGTCATAAGCAACAAGGCACGCAACGAATTCTTAGAGGGGCCTTCCTGCCTCAGTCTCATGCAGGTGCGCCGGTAATCAATAATTGCGTAAATAAAGATGCTTACTCCCCAAATCACCAGCAGCGCGGCAATCACATGCGCGACAAACAGGTGCTCATCACTATTGAATTTGAGCACACGCGGGACAGCTAAGCC
>DIKR01000139.1:32808-50997 GCA_002424625.1 Desulfuromonadaceae bacterium UBA5613 | reverse complement strand
TCATCGGTTGAAAAAACATGATGTAGGGTCCGCGGATAAGATGGGCCATAACCCCATCATCGTGGATTTTTCGGATGTCGTGGTTCACCAGAACTTTTGCAAAACCGAGCTGAGCCATTTCCGTCGCGTCCCACTCACTGTGAATAAGGTATTCCGGCGGGCTTGGCATGGCATCGAGAGTTTTAAAGAGCGGTTTCGGGTTTTTCGGCGGGTTGGCTCCGAGTGTCTGCAGGGTTTCTGCCGTTGACACCGGGTCGAGCATAAAACTGCCCACTGCGCAGACGCCGATTTGTTTCAAAATCATGTACCCGAGAAAACCGGTCGAGTCAGACAAGGCTTCCATCGTTTCAATAGCACCTTTTTCAAAGGCCTTTTCCCTTCCCGGAGCCACGGTATGTTCGCCGATGGCAACACAGCGCTGTGGGGTGGCAAAGCGGACAAAATCTTTCAGCTTTATAAAATCTTTACCGAGATCGGCGATTTGCCCCATCGATCGCACCGTTGGCATTTTGGCTTTAACAACGGCATAAACCGGCTCCCAAGGCCCTTCTACCACCATCTCCAGGCAACTGGTACAAAGCTCAAAGATCCGGTTGAATTGCTGTTCATGAAATTCGTCATGATCTTTCCAATGTTTCCACATGGTGTACTGATAGTTGCGGACAGGGTTCAGCTCTTTTTCCATGTGAATGCTGCCTCCGCCGTATCGACCGGCAAGAGGCAAAATGCCGGTCTGGATATTCGCCATAAAACCGACAAATCCCGGATGGGTGGCCGTGGTGATACAGACCCGTGGTCCGACTTTGTGCATCAGCTCGAAACTTTCTTCATTGTTCACAACTTTAGACATATTCAGGGCAAGGTAGATGGGCGTATCGGTCGACATACTGCACCTCCTTTATTAGTTAATTGCCGAGCGTGCCAATCAATCTTTGCGGTCTTCTCGTTGAGCCCTGACCCTATCTTCAAGATCACTGTTCGCCGGTCCGGTAATGACCCGGCCATAGCAGTCGAATCTTGAACCGTGACAGGGACAATCCCAGGTCTTCTCCGAATGATTCCAGGCGACAATCCCCCCGAGGTGTGGACACAGGGCTGAGCGTTCATGCAAGGTTCCATCTTCATCACGATAAACAGCGACCTTGGCAATCCCGCGACGAACGATAGCGCCTGCACCGGGTGCAATCTCTTCGGGCGAGTCAACTTCACCGCCGCTCAAATAACCTTCAACATACTGCGCGGCCACATTGATATTCTCCCGGGCATAGCGAAGAGCAGCGCGGAGGGTAATTCGCGAAGGATCGTAAAGGGACTCCCAAGGGGATGCGACCCCGACAATTAAGTCCGTGATCAGAATGCCGCCAATGGTGCCGTGCGTCATCCCCATCCCCGAATCACCGGTGATGATGTAGACGTTTTGCTTGTCTCCGGGGTTGCGGCCGATGAAAGCCAGGCCATCAACCGGCTCCATGACCTGACCGGACCAATGCATTTCTATCCGCTCAATCATCGGGAACCGCTCCCTTGCCCACGCTTCCAGATGGGCATAGCGCTGCTCACCGTCGTCTGCCTGTCCTGATTTGTGATCTTCGCCGCCGACGAGCAGAAGATCGTATTCGTCAAAACTCTGCACCCGGATATAGTGATAAGGGTCGGCGGTATCCCAGTACAGGGCTCTTGTCACCGAACCGCGGGGAATCCGGGCGCCAATCACATAAGTGGTGTAAGAAGCCTGCTTGGTGTGAATGGTGACGATATCGTTGATGGGAGTATTTGTAGCTATGACAATCGCATCGGCCGTCACTGCGAAGCCACTGCTGGTTTCGACCCGAGCATTGACGCCGCCGACTATTTTCCCGGCATGG
The DNA here is from genome assembly GCA_002424625.1 of Desulfuromonadaceae bacterium UBA5613. Taxonomy (GTDB): domain Bacteria; phylum Desulfobacterota; class Desulfuromonadia; order Desulfuromonadales; family UBA2197; genus UBA2197. The sequence continues at coordinate 49,132 of DIKR01000139.1, read as the reverse complement.
GTTCCGGTGAAGATCCGCCCACCGTCCCGTTCAATTGCGCGCTTGAGTCCGGCGAGATACTTCAAGGGATGGAACTGCGCCTGTTCGGGAAAGCGCAGACAGATACCGGTGTCGAAGCCCGCGATGGGCGCCCGTCCGACCTGCTCAACATTCGGCAGTCCGGCGCGATGGGCTGCTTTCAGCTCACGTTCGAGCAGATCTTTAGAGTCACCCGGCGGGACAAAGAGGTAGCCGTCAAGGCGTTCAAAGTCGCAATCAATTCCTTCTGCAGCCACAATGGCCTCAATGCGATCAATCGCCACCGTGTGACTCTCGGCCGCCAACAGCGCACCCTTTTCGCCGTGGAGATGCTCGATCTCGAAATAACGGTCGTCAATCGCATTGGATAGATGCGCCGTCGTCCGCTCTGTCATCCCTCCGCCGATGCGCCCGTCATCAAGGACAATCACGGCCTTGCCCGCGCGCGCCAGGAAATAGGCGGTTGTCATCCCCGCTATCCCGGCACCGACAATACACACATCAGCATCCACATTCTCGCTTAGCGGAGCTGATTGCGACTCTTCCGCTGTTGCCATCCAGATCGATACGGTTTGTCCGGAATTACTGTCCATGGCTTTTATCCTCTCGCTGTTTTGACCTTTTTCTGTTCTTCCGCCTGGTCGATGCTCGCCTTGAGGCGGGCGACTATGTCAATCACGTTGGTCGGCAAAAGCTTTGTTTCCACCGGATGATACTCGGCGCCCTCGGCCTTGGTGCGGATCATCGCCAACAGCTCTTCGCGATAGGTGTCCTGGAACTCCGCTGGCCGGAACTCGCCGCTCATGCTTTTTACCAGCAGATCAGCCATCTCCAGCTCACGGTCGCCCAGTTGCACCTCGGAAGAAGGCAGACCGATCCCTTCGGGTTTACGAATCTCATCCGGGTAATGCATGGTGTTTAACACCAGCACCTCATCCACCGGCCGGATGACAGCGAGGTATTCCTTGTCGCGCATCACCATCTTCGCCACTCCGACTTTCTTCGCTCGTTTCAGCGCCTCCAGCAGCAGCGCGTAAGGCATCTTTCCGGCTTCGTCGGGGCCGAGATAATAGGCTTTGTCGAGGTAAATCGCGTCGATCTCCGGCGCATCGACGAATTCCTGCATCGCTATTGCCCGGCTGGCAACGCTGGCAAACTTGTCGAGGTCCTCCTCGGAGACGGTGACGTAGCGGCTTTTTTCGAATTCGTAACCGCGGACGATCTCCTCGGCTTCGAGATCCTTGCCACACTCCTTGCAAACCTTCTTGTAGCTGATGCGGCCGCCATCCTCCTTGTGCAGCTGATTGAAGTGCAGTTGCTTGTCCTCGACAGCGGGGTAAAGCGCCACCGGAATGTTAACCAGCCCGAAGCTGATGAGCCCTTTCCACATCGATCTCATAACCAGACTCCTACCGGGCATCAACCGGCCTGTAGTTTCTCCAGTGCATGATGCAAGCCCTGCTTCACGGTCAGCACCGGACGAAAAAGGTCACCGACTTCGTCGATCCGTTTGATCATCGTCTTGATGGTAAACTCCGTCAGGGGCACGCAGCGCTCAACCTCCTCCCACGACAGTGGTGCCGAGACGGTCGCCCCCGCCCGGGCTCTAGCCGTATAGACGCCGACCAGCGTCTTGCCCAAGCCGTTCTGGAGATAATCAATGTAGACGGATCTGGCCGGGCGTTTTTTGGTCATCCGCTCAACAGTGCTGTCCTGCGGACTCTGCGCCTGCGCGATCCGGGCGACAACCTCGGCGAAGGCGGTCACCTGTTCGTGGGCATACACCGGTTCCAAGGGGATATAGACGTGGATGCCGCGGCTGCCGGAGGTTTTCGCATAAGATTGCACTCCCAGGCCTTGGAGAATGTCGCGGATCAGCAGCGCCAGTCGGCAGATTGCCTTGTAGGCGGCGTCGGCAGAAGGATCGAGATCGAGGACGACCCAGTCCGGGTAGGAACTGGTCATATGTCGGGAGTGCCAGGGACTGATCTGCACGGCGCCGAGATTGGCGAGGTACACCAGGGAAGCCTTGTTGTTGCACAGGGCGTAAGTCACCCGCTCGCCTTTGTCGTTAGGCGGCGATGTCCAGGTCTCGACGAAGGACGGAGCGTCCTCGACATGGTGTTGATAGAAGGCCTCACCGTTGATCCCGTCGGGGTAGCGCTTGAGAATAAGGGGCCGGTCTTTGAGGTGCGGGAGAAGAACGTCGGCGATCTGGTAGCTGTAGCGCAGGAAGTCGCCCTTGGTCAGACCGTCGTCGGGCCAGTAAACTTTCTCCAGATTGGTAAGGGCGAGGTCATGGCCGTCCACGACCACCGAATGGTTGCCGTGCAGCGGCTCTGTGGCAAAGAACTCCTCGGCGGGAGCAGATGTCTGCCCGCCGCCTGCGGAGCGCACAACTTTGAGAGAAGGGGCCGCCTTTTCCACCAGCAGCGGTTCATGGCCGGTCAACGTGCAGGTCCGGGGATCCTTGTCGTCTCTCATCCGCAGAAAGATTGGATGGCGGAGTTTGCCATCAACGGTCATCTCCGTGAAGCGCACTTCGCAGACCAGTTCCGGACGCAGCCACTGCGCTTTCTCCTCGGTCTTCGGATCTGTCGCGAAGGGGGAGGTGTCCGTCCGCAGCGCCTGCATCCGCGCGTGCAGCTGTTGCAGGCCATTCTCGCTGAAGCCGCCACCGACGTTGCCGAGATATTGCAGTGTGCTCCCGTCGTAGAGACCAAGGATCAAGGCGCCGAAATGCGAACGGCTGCCGCGTCCGGCGGTATAGCCGCCAATAACCGCATCGATCGTCTGCGCCAACTTGATCTTCAGCCAGCGTTTGCTGCGGCGCTGCTCGTATTTGCTCTGGCCGTCCTTGGCGATGATTCCTTCCATCCCCTGCTCGCGGACCTGCTCGAAAAGGAGTTTTCCCTTGCCCTCCACATGGTCGCTGAAGCGGATCCGGCCCTGACCGTTGATGAGCTGCGCCAGCAACTGTTTGCGATGCAGCAAGGGCTCGTTACTGAGGTCGCGACCATTGCAGTAAAGGAGATCGAAGGCATAAAAGATGAGAACAGGCTTCTCCGGGCGATGCGGGCCGGGACGAAAACCGGCGGCGTTCTGGAGGAGCTGGAAGTCCGGCTTTCCTTCCGGATTCAAGGCGAGGATCTCGCCGTCGATGACGGCCGTCTGCGCCGCTATCTCGGCGCGCGCCGCCACCAGGTCAGGTAACTTCTCCCCGAGATCGAGGTGATTTCGGGAAAGGAAACGGATGTGCTCGCCCTCCACGTAGCAAAGGCTGCGGTAGCCGTCCCATTTGACCTCAAAGAGCCAGCGAGGGTCATCGAAGGGCGCGTCGACGGGTGTGGCCAGCATCGGTTCAATCTTGGCGGGGAAAGGGGCGATCTCGCCGATGTCCACCTTAACCGTCTGTTTTCGGGCACCATCCACTACCACGTTGGCCACTTCGGCAATGCCGGGCTCTGTATCGAGGATGGTCTCAATCCTCCATCCGGCATTCGCACATTCGTCCTGCCTTTTCATCAGCAGCCAGGAGTCCTTGGTCTGACCGGTACGCACCAGGTGAAACTCCCCGCACAGCCGGTTGCCTTTTAACTTGAAACTGAGTTTTCCCTTGCTGATCCCCTCTTCAAAATCCTGCGAATCAACCATCTCATAGCTGCCGATGTCCCACACCGCCACCTCTCCGGCGCCGTAGTTGCCTTCCGGGATGGTCCCCTCGAAGGTGAGGTAGTCGAGAGGATGGTCTTCAGTCTGCACGGCGAGACGCTTGTCGTGGGGGTCGAGGGATGGGCCTTTGGGCACCGCCCAGCTTTTCAGGACGCCGTTCATTTCCAGTCGCAGGTCGAAGTGCAAACGCCGGGCATGGTGCTCATGGATGACGAAGCTATGCCCGCTGCCGCTGACGCTGCCCGCCGCATCCGGCTCCGGCGTCTGGTTGAAACGGCGCTTGTTTCTGTATTTCTCAAGGCTCTCGGCCATCGACTTTTCTCGTCATCGATGAAAGGGAGGAGAAAGATGCCCAGATCAAACCTTGCCTGGGCGCTTTCTCCCCCCTGACGTCCTGGTTAGTGCAAGCTCTTTTTTATTTTCTGCTTTTCCTGGTCAAACTTTTTCATGATGGTTTGAAGCTCATCGGGGTTCAAAGCCTTTGCCGCGCTCTTGAACACCTTGCTCTCCTCGTCCTTGATATGGTGCTCGACGAGTTCCTTGAAGACGGCCATCTTGGCTCCCCATTGATCCTCGCCCTTCGGCATCGTCTCCAGCTCTTTGAGGACGAGATCGCTGACATGATGCTCCTCTACCCCCTCCATAGCATCTTCACGCGCTTCTTTCTTTGCCAGCAAAGGTGGATAGAAGATGCTTTCCTCGGCCTTCATGTGAGGGACCAGCTCTTCTCTCAGCTTTTTGAACAACTCTTCACGCTTCTTCGCTTCTTTCGTCTCTGTCAGCTGTCCTATAATCCCCTTTTGCTCAACATGATCTTTTTTGAGCATCTGAAAAAACTCGTTCATCTTCCTGTTCCCCTTTCGGTCGTGCCCGTTTTAATGGAAATACTCGTTGGCAATTTCAGAAATCGCGTTGATGACCGGCCTGGCGATCCGGCCGGTACGGGAGCGGTGAGAAGAGTTCGCACCCAGGAGCAGCCCGATTCCGACTCCGATCCCTAAAGCGACAAGAATTGTCGTCCCGGGATGTTCGGTGCCATAAGTCTTGGCCTTTTCATAGGTTTCCTTAACCTTCTGCGTTGATTTCTCATACGCTTCACCGACCGCCTGCTCAGCTTTCGCATAAGCCTCGCTGCCTTTATTCAGCAGGGTCTGCGTTGCCGCCGTTGCGCTGCCGGAATCTGTTACTGTTTGCTGTTTAAACGCGTCGTAGTTAGTTTCGTTCTCCATGATAATCTCCTAAAGTCTTGATGTTAGGTGTTAAAATACTAGTTTTCGAGTTAATACGAATCACGTTCTGCCGGCGACAAAGGACTGACGCTATCGTTTGGCCCGCTCGCTTTTGCATTTTTGATCCAGTCGACGGCGAGCTTCGTTCCGATTCCCAGCAGAGTCATCTGTGCCAGGCTCGGCGCGGCGGCTCCAACATGCAAACCGTCGAGGGAGCCGCGAACTTCCTCGGCAAGAGAACCGATGATTCGCTCCATGGGCGTCCTACGGGGTTGTAATGCCCTTGCCGCGAAAAAACCGACGCCGGCGGCAATTCCTAGCGCCAGGTAGGGTGAGTCCTTGACATATTCACCCCAATCGAGTTTTTCTTTGATGCGATCACCAATTTTTTGCGCCGTTCTCGAAAGGTTTTCCTCTTCTCTGGCGATATCCTGACGGATATCTTCGGTACTGCGCTCTCTTTCATCCATTCCTTCTCCTCCTTTTGTCTGTGAGTGATCCGGACCTACTTTTTCAATCGCCTGTAGCCGATGAAGACAATGACAACACCGATGAAAGTCAGCGCCGCTCCAGTAAAAAGCGCTGCCATGGCGGGGGTCATATAAGCTGTGAGCCCGATGATCAATGCAGCGCAAAGAGACAGGAATCCGGTAAAACAGATGACCACTCCAATCACGGCGATTAAGGTTGCGCTCCTAACCGTCCTCACCTTTTCGCGAATTCCCTGGATCACGAGCTGAATTTCATCGTGCACGACCGCGGCGGTGTTTTTGGCAAGTTGGCCCAAAAGTTCACTGAAGGATTCGCGTTCGGTAGTGGGGTCGTGCTTTACCACTTTGTTGTTCATGGGGAAAATCGCCTCCTTACCTGCGTCGCAAAATAGCTCCGATCATCAGGCCGACGGCTCCTGCTATAAAGAGGCTTCGCCCGGGCCGCTGCTTGACGTATTCCCGGATACTGGCATCGGCCTCTTTATAATCGAATTTCCGAACGGACTCGGCTGAATGGTCTAACCACTCGGATGCCTGCTTTCGATATTTTGCCGTTCCGCATTCCTCGTCCTGAACTACCCCCTTTTCGCCCAGGCCCTCGGCCGCACTATGCAGCTTGTCAGCAATCATGTTTTTTATCTTCTCGAAGCCGGTTGACTTACCCGAACCTTGAAACCCTGCCGCGGCTCCTTCCCTATTAACAACTTCCAGGTTGTCTGTTCCCATGTTCACCTCCTCAAGGTATTAATGAGATCTATTCCGTGCGCCCTTGGCCCGCTTCCTGCGAATTGTTCACCTCCTTTTGCGAATGCGGCCCGGTTGTGATCATCGAGTCGTGAATTGTTGTAACAGCATCAGGATGACGGTGAGGGCCAATGCAAAGCCGACCACAAACACGCCACGCGGTACTGGCAGCAGATCGGGGAGGAGCACTTTGCCGAGGTCGCCCCATGTCTCGATCGTTCGTTTCGTCCATCCTGAAAGTTCGGCAAAAATCCATGAGCCGGCGATAAGTCCGGCCATACCGAAGAGCGCGTCCCAGCTTCCCTGACCCAGGGCAACGGCAGCAGTTCCGGGGCAATAGCCCAGCAAACCAAAACCAGCGCCGAAGATAAGCCCTCCGATGATGTTGGCACCGACCCTGGTCGGCTCAATATGCAGGTTCACCTTGGCGAAGTGGTGTAACGGGAATATGCCGAGCATGCCGACCACAATTGCGGTGAGCATGATCTTGACAACGGTCCAGTCCTGAAGGAGAAGTTGACCGATGAGCACGTTGTATTTTCCCACGCCGCCTTTCTGCAGAAGGAAACCAAAGACCAAACCAAAGAGCGCGCCGGTGATCAATTTGGGGAGCGCGGCCACAGGCTCGGGCTTTTTCGCCGATTGTTGAACGGATTTGCCCGGATCAATCATAATCTCCTCACCATTTGAAGAGCGGGATGGCCACGACGATGCCACCTATGAAGAAACAGATCACGGAGATCCATGAACCCAGGTTGAGCTGAAGCGTTCCGCTGATTCCGTGACCGCTGGTACAACCTCCGGCGAGGCGGGCGCCAAACGCCATCAGCAGGCCGCCGGGAAATGCGATCATCGCCCGCAATGCTATGCTGTCGCCAAAGCGTGCGACCCACATCGGCGAAAGCCATTCATTGGCAAACTCACCGCCGGTCAGCGCGCCGATCGCGCCGCCGATGATGACCGCGATGACAAAGACAAATTCCCAGCTAACGCGCGGCGGTTTGTCTTTAAAATAAGCGAGTGACTCCGTGTGGCGCGGCGTGACAACTTTGCCGAGAAAGCCCGCGAGTTGGGCGTAAAATGATGACGCGCCGATGCGTTCATCAGAAAAGTAAAATGTCAGCCAGGCGAGCACACCAATTGCCACACCAACAAAATAGGGCGACCAGGCAGCTCCCGGATAATCGCGCGCATCCACACTCGCTCCGGCATCGGCCGCAGCGCATAGGAGTATGAGAACGAGCGTCCCCATGAGATAAGCACACTTCAAAATCGCTCCCCCAAGGGGGTGCGTATTCGCACGCGAGTTCATTGTCACCCCATATCCCCGATCTCTTTTTTCACCGGGAATTTGGCTCTCTCCCAGGCTTGCCAGCTTCCCGGGACGTTGTAAACGCAGCCAAACCCTTCTTGCTTCAAAATGCTGGTCGCAATGCTGGCGCGATAGCCGCTGTCGCAATAGACCGCTGTCGGCTTGGTCTTGTCGAGCTTGCCGAGCTGTTGACGCAATTCGCCCAGGAAGATATGGCGGGCATTGGGGATGTGCCCGTCTTTCCATTCGTCCGGTGCGCGTACGTCGAGAAGCTGCAATTTTTCCCCGGCGCTTCTGATTTCGTGAACGGTCATTTGTCCCACCGATTCCAGCGGCAGTCCGGCGCTGTCCCACGCGGCCATTCCACCGACGAGGTAGCCGACGAACCTGGTGTAACCGGTGCGGAGAAACAAGCGGATTATTTCGTTGAGCTTTTCGTCGGACTCGACAACCAGAAGAATGGATTTATCGGGATCAAGCAGCCAACCCGCCCAGATAGAGAGCATCGGTTCGCCGCCAATGTTCAGCGCGCCTTTGATATGACCGCCGCCAAAGGCGAGCAAGGTGCGGGTATCGATGAGGACGTTCTCGTCATCTTCGAGTGCTTGCTGAAAGAATGTCGGGGGAAGTCCGCGTACCGGCGGCAGGTTGCCAAGGACTACCGGGCCTTGGGTGTTGAGTTTTTTCATCCGCGGATAATAAACAGGTTCAGGGGGTGCGGTGGAAAGAGCGTAAGCGGTGAAACTTGTCATATCGTCAAGTTGGAGGAACGCATTGAAGGACCGTTCATATCCGATCGTGCTGCTGAGCCGGTCACCGATGTTCGCGCCGCAAGGCGAGCCGTGACCATGCGCCGGGTAAATAATGACGCCATCGGCGAGCTTCAGGTAAAAATCGCGCAGGGTGTGGAACAGTTGTTCGGCCAGTTTTTTCTCCTGGCCATTACCGAGAAGGTCGGGGCGCCCGGCGGAACTGACGAACAGTGAGTCGCCGGTGAGCACGCCCCAAGGCGCGTCCGGGTGGTGCACCTCCGCCAGAAGATAAGCAACCAGTTCCGGTGTGTGACCGGGCGCGTGCCGGACGGTGACCAGGACTGAACCAAACTGGAAGCTGTCTCCATCAGCGATCTTTTCGTGGTCAAAGCTGTATCGCGCATCCCCTTCATGACTGAGGAATATTTTCGCTGAACCGGCCCGAGCACAAAGTTCCCGCGCGCCACTGACGAAATCAGCATGGATATGTGTTTCAAAAATGTGCGTGATCGCTACCTGCTTCTCGCGCGCGAGCTGCAGGTAGCAGTCAATGTCCGCACGGGGATCGAAGACTGCGGCGACGCCTTCGGAATCATCGCCGATCAGATAGGAAAGTTCGGCAATTCCATCGGTGTGAATGCGTTCAAAGATGAGTGACATAAGGATTCCTGTTCATATCCGACACATTCGAGTGCTTAAACTTTGCCCTGGTTTGGAGTCGCTGGATCCCTTAATAAGGCTTGTCGCCCTTGTCGTGGTCTCCGCTGGATTCTCCTTTAGAACCGATATCTTCCGCCCCGGTTCGTTCGAGTATGTCCTTGCCTTTATTTTTCCATTCTCTATCGTCGGCGTGGACAGAAAGGAGAATTCCCCCTTTCTTGATACGCCCTTCATAACGGTTGGCTTCATACTCGGGAATACCCATGCCAATCAGCGCTCCGGCTATGCCGCCGACCAAACCGCCGGCGCCGGCGCCGGCAAGGGCAGCCATGATCGGACCGGCCGCGATGAAGGGTCCAAGACCCGGAATGGCTAATGTGCCAATACCCACCAGCCACCCTAAAGCGCCGCCGACCACCGCACCGGTCCCGGCTCCTGTTGCTGCCCCTTCCGGTGCCTTGGTCTCTTTCTCGACCGCGAACTCCTTGGTTTCATCACCTGCCGGGAAGAGCACCGAAATGTCCGTATGCCGGTAGCCTGCCGCTTTTAATTCTTCGACCGCCTTTTCAACCATCACGCGGTTCGGATAGATTCCGTAAACTGCAATGTTTTTAGCCATAACCTGGCCTCCTTGTTTAGTTGTCTTCTTTTTGCGGCGCGATCTCAATCTCGCTCTTGATTTTATCCATGCCGGCTATTTGGCCCGCTTTCTCTTCGATCATTCTTTTTTCATCCGCGGATCTGACCGGACCCTTCAATGTCACCATGCCGTCCACCGTAATGATCTTCACATTGTGAGCGTAGGTTGAAAGTGATTTGTCATCGATAACCGCCTGGCGGATCTTTTGCGTGATCTCGCGATCCTCTTTTGTCTGGCTTTGTTGATCCGCCGTGATTTTTTCCCGGGACATGTCTCTTTTGTTGATTTCCGTATTATCAGCAGGTTGTGCCCAAGAGACACCCGGGTGGTTGACAAGGAATGTCGCTGATACGAAGAGCACCATAAAAAACACCATCTTGTTGACCATACACACCTCGATTCCGTACCTTCGCGCTGAATCTCTTCAGCGATTGAGTTCGTTAAGCCAATGTCCGTACAGACTTTTCCCGGTCCCATTGGCGGGTCTTGGCCACGGTGATGAAGGCCTCTTTGTCGTTGGCATCGACGACGCCCGCATCTTGTCCAACATTCGCTGTTTTCAACAGCACACGACCGCCCTTATCAACGGCGATCGCCTTGAGATGCCCGAAAGCATCACGCACGAAATCGATGGCGGCGCTTTCCCCCGCCAGCGCCTGTGCGCCTTCGTCGGAGAGGATCACGGCGACAGCGTCGAAGAGCACCGAAGGGGTACCGGCCAGTTGGCCGTCCGCCGCCAGCATTGAGCCATCGGCAAGCTTCGCTCCCCCCACTTTGGGGGCGACGATCTTGACGGAAGCACCGGCATCGAGTGCGGCCTTTTTAATGTTTTTAATGACGGCGCCGTCAGAACCATCCGCGATCAGAATGCCGACCGCACGCCCCATGAGGGTGTTCTTCATCTTGCCGATGATCTGCAGTGCCGGTGAGGGCTTCATCTCCTGCACGGGCGCTGCAGCCAGCGGAGCAACGGGCATTTTGTCCAACGCAAGGCCTTTGGCGACCCGCTTGGCGAGATCTTCTTCGATATGGCGCAGGTGACCGACCATCGCCTCCCGCACGTGCAGATGTTCGACCTTGGAAAGCTCGAAGACCAGCGCCGAAGCGAGGTGTGCCTGTTCGTAGACAGTCTGGCTGCGATAAAACTGCCGCGCCTGGCTGTAGTGGTCGGCGAAGCTCTCGGCACGGATGCGGCCTTTCTCGCCGGTTTCTGTGACCGCAGCACTGTGAAAGCCCTTGGCAGGCGTTTCGCGTGGCGAGTCTTCCGACAAGGTGTTGGGCTCATAGTTCACACGGCCCACCGGTATCGCCATCTGCATATGTCCGTCACGTTGATGATTGCCGAAGGGGCACTTGGGCGCGTTGATCGGGATCTGATGAAAATTGGGTGATCCGAGACGCGACAGCTGCGTGTCGAGATAAGAGAACAAACGGCCTTGCAGCAGCGGATCATTGGAGAAATCGATGCCGGGCACGATATTGGCGGGACAATAAGCCACCTGTTCGGTTTCGGCGAAGAAGTTGTCCGGCCAGCGATCCAGAACCATGCGGCCGATCACCTTCAAAGGCACCAGTTCTTCAGGAATCAGCTTGGTCGCGTCGAGATGATCGAAGGGGAAGCTGTCCGCTTCCTCCTGGGTGAAGAGCTGTACCGCGAATTCCCACTCGGGGAAACTGCCGGCGGCAATGGCGTCGAACATGTCGCGACGGTGGAAGTCTTGATCGGCGCCTGAAATTTTGACCGTCTCATCCCAGATGGTGGACTGCAAGCCGAGTTTGGGACGCCAGTGGAACTTGACGAAGGTCGATTCACCGGCGGCGTTTATCAGCCGAAAACTATGGACACCAAAGCCTTCGATCATCCGCAAGGAACGTGGCAAGGTGCGATCAGACATGATCCACATCACCATATGCATCGATTCGGGCGTAAGTGAAATGTAATCCCAGAAGGTGTCGTGCGCCGTCGCCGATTGTGGAAAGCCACGGTCGGGTTCCATTTTTACGGCATGGACGAGGTCGGGGAATTTGATGGCATCCTGAATAAAAAAGACCGGGACATTGTTGCCGACCAGATCCCAGTTGCCTTCTTTGGTGTAAAACTTGACGGCAAAGCCACGAACATCACGCGGGGTGTCGACCGAACCCGCTCCGCCGGCGACGGTCGATATCCGCGTAAACAGGGGCGTCTTCTCCCCTACCTCGGTGAGGATCCTGGCGGTGGTATATTGCTGTAACGAGGTGGTTAGCTCAAAGAATCCATGCACACCCGTCGCGCGGGCATGCACGATCCGCTCGGGAATTCGCTCGTGATCGAAATGGGTAATTTTTTCACGGAGGATGAAATCCTCCAGAAGCGTCGGGCCGCGCGGATTGGCCCTGAGCGAATTTTGATTATCGGACAGCGCAACGCCCTGGTTGGTGGTGAGCGCGGGGTGCTCTCCTCCAGCCATCTGGTGCAGCTCGCCCCCAGCAGCCAGATTCGAGTCGCCGCTGGGAGCCGAAGCCTTATCCTGAGTGTTTTTTTCAGAGTAATCCTTTGTCATCTCTTTGCTCATGATCTATCTCCGTGGTGAGTAAGGTCACCTTCAGGATCATTTGCGTCCCTGAATAATCCCGACAAGAAAAACAATGATTGCAATCACCAGGAGGACATGAATAAAACCGCCCATCGTGTAACTGCTCACCAACCCCAGCAACCACAGAACTATGAGTATGACCGCTATTGTCCACAACATATGATCCTCCCTTTCTGGTGACGGCATTCCCCCTGCCGTCATTACTGCCGACAGGGGGAATAATGCCTCATTGGCTTGGAACCGGAATTACTCGATGGTCATCAAATTCTCTACCGACCTCACACCGTTGACGTCTTTGGCGAATTTGGTCGCCAGGTCCTTTTCAGCGGCGTTTTTGGCCTTGCCAGTCAACGTAACAACGCCATCCTTGGTCTCGACCTTGGTTTTGAGGCCACTGGTCGAGCGGTGATAAAGCAACGACATCTTGACTTGGCTAGTGATGGAAGAGTCATCAATCTTGTCTCCTGTTGTTCTCGTCTCTTTGCCGGTTGTTCTCTTCTCTTTGTCGCCAGTCGTTCTCTTCTCTTTCTCACCCCTTACCACGGTCATCTCATTTTTAACGTCTTTCACCCCTTCGATATCCCTGACATATTCAGTTGTTAAATCTTTTTGGGCCTGATTCTCCGCATCGCCGCGCAAAGTGACGATGCCGTTATTGACGTCAACTTCGGTCTTGGCGCTAACGCTGCGATGGAAGAGGAGCGTGGTTTTTATTTTCGTCACCAGCCAGGCATCCGACTTCTCGGCAGGACGATCCGCTTTCACTTCCAGCTGGTTATCCACCCGCTTGACATCGGGCAATCCTGCCGCGGTATCCTCGGCCATTGTCTTGTGAGATTGTTCAGCAACCGTCCCGGTCAAGGTGACAACGCCGTCCTTGGATTTGACCTTGATATCATCGTCCTCGAGATAGGTCTTGAACACATACGACTGTTTGACTGAAGTCTCGATGGCGTTGTCCATGTTCGCGGCCTGCACCGGAACGCTGAACACCAGCAAAAACACCGCTACCACCATAAGAGCTATTGCATGGATTGCTTTCATACCTGTTCTCCTTTAATTGGTTAGGGTTTATCCATCTTCATCTTCATCTTCATTGGTTCTTTTTCACCCATCTTCATGAGCATCATCTTCTTCATTTCTTTAAATTGTTCTTCCGTCAACATCGTCCGCATTTCTTTCATGGATTTGAGCATTTCCAGCTTATGAGCGGTTTTTATCTCGGCAATTTTTTTCACTGCCGAGCGGGCCTTCTCCAGATCAAAATCTTTCACATCCATGATATCCATGAGTTCGATCTCGGCAATCTTCTTGTCCGCTTTGTAGCGGGCATGGTTTTTTTGCATGTCGCTATGCCGGGTCTTCATTTTCATGATCTGGTCATCGGTCAGCCCGATCTTTTCTGCATGGGCGATGCACATGCCCATATCACCCATTTTGTCCATGTCGCCCATTTCCATCATATCTGCAGAAGCGGACACCGGAACGCTGAGCGCCAGCAGAAAGACCACTGCCGCCATTAGCGTAATAAAACGCACTGTTTTCATGAGACATTTTCCTTTCCCTGTTTATTTACTTCCCCACAGCCTTCTTGATATCGCCGACCTTTTTCTGCGCTTTACCCGCATGCTTTTCAGCGGTGCCTTCGGCTTGCAATTTTGGATTATCGGTTACTTTACCGACGACCTCTTTAACTTTGCCCTTGGCTTCGTGCAACGTCCCTTCCGCCTTGTCCTTGATGCTCGATTTCATGATGTTCTCCTTTTCTGTTATGAACGTTAAGTTGCTTTGCTGCCGGCTAATGCCGACCGGATACCAGCATGGTGGCGAATTCTTCGGCAGCCACGGGGCGACCGAAGTAAAAACCTTGTCCCTCAGCACAGTGTTGGGATTGCAGAAATGCGAGCTGTTTTTTCGTTTCGATCCCCTCAGCAACGATGCGCTGATTGAGGCTCGTCCCCATAGCAATAACCGCACTGACGATGGGCTCGCCATCACGGTCCTGGACGAACGATCGGTCGATCTTGAGCGTGTCGATGGGGAAACGGTGCAGATAGCTCAGACTCGAATAACCGGTACCAAAGTCGTCGACGGCTATCTGTATACCGAGTTCCTTGAGGGCGTGCAGGATTGCTGTTGTCTGTTCCATGTCCTGCATCATGCCGCTTTCGGTTAACTCCAATTCAAGTCGGTGCGGGTCGAGGCCGGTATCGTCGAGGATTTTACGGATGCCAACGAGAAAATCCTTGCCATGGAACTCTACCGGCGAGACGTTGACCGCGATCTGTCCGAGGTCGAGGCCGGCTTGCAGCCAGACCTGAGTCTGACGGCAGGCTTCGCGCAGCACCCACCTGCCGATCGACTGAATCAGGCCGCAATCTTCAGCAATGCTCACAAACTGCGTCGGGGGGACGAGCCGATGAGCGCTACGCTGCCAGCGGATCAGGGCCTCGGCACCGGTTATCGCGCCGGTCTCGAGATTGACCTTCGGCTGATAATGCAGCACGAACTCGCTCTCCTTGAGGGCGCGATGCAGTGCCTGTTCGATGCTTTGCCGCGCGACCGCCCGGACATTCATCTCCGCTGTAAACAGCTTGTAGTTGTTACGCCCGCTTTTTTTGGCTTGATACATGGCGATATCGGCGTTTCGAAGCACCGTTTCCACATCCTTACCGTCGTCGGGATAAAGGCTGATGCCAATGCTCAGGGTGACGTGGAGCTGGTGCTCCGCGACGTGATGGGGCTTGGCAACGGCGGCGATCAACTTTTTGGCGGTGAGAGCAGCATCCTGTGCATCCTCGGCTTCGGGCAACATAACGACAAATTCATCACCCCCCTGACGGCTGACGGTATCCGAAAGGCGGACGCAGGTGAGCAGCCGCTGTGCGACTGACTGCAGCAGCAGGTCGCCGATGGCATGCCCAAGGGAATCGTTGATGTGCTTGAAGTTGTCGACATCCAGATACATCAAGGCCACCTTTTTACTGTGCCGCTGCGCCAGCGCTATCGCTTGCGCCAAACGGTCGGTGAGCAGCGCCCGGTTTGGCAAACCGGTGAGAAAGTCGTGCTCGGCCATATGGGTCATGATAGCGACGGTCTGTTCGGCGGCCTCGGTCATGATCTGGGCGTGGACCGTAGCGAGGATAAGCTGTTCATTGGCATCGCGCAGCTGCTCACTCAGCGCAATCCTGGCCTTCGAGGTCTTCTTTTCCGTGCGCAGAACCTTCTCGCGCTTGTCGACGACCTCTTCCCGCAAATCAACGACCTCTTCCCGCAGGTCGGTTTCCTCTTCACGACCAAGAACAGCCTCTTCGTCGGCAATGACCTCGATCTCGCGTTTGGCGAGGTTCTTTGCGGTTGTTGGGGCCAGTGGCAGCTTCTCTTTGGTCGTCAGCGGCGGTTCAGTCGTTTTTTTTCGCTGCGTGGTCTTCTTTTTGTTGATCACGGCTTGCCTTCCTTAACCTTGACGGTCGTCTTCTTCAGTGTCGGCTGCCCGCCGAGGATCCCCTCGTAGTTGAGTACCTGGTCACCGATGACAATTCCATCCGCAGTGATCTCATAGCGCCTGATCTCGTTGCTGTGGGTGCTGGCACGCACTTTGACCACCGCCATGACCCGCTGCAAGCAGCTTTCCACTTCGATGTAGCGCTGGACAATGATGGCATCTGTAAGAAAGGCTGCCCCGTAGGGACTGAAGCGCAGATCGATATATCGGTCTTCGAGTTCCGAGGTCATCAGCACCGTCACGCCCAAACCCGCCAGCACAGCAAACATGCGAAAGAGCGATTCGCGAAAGTCCTCGCGAAAAGTCGGCGCCACCGCCAGTTCGAAGCCGGAAAGGGAGTCGATCACCACCCGGGTGGCTTTCATCTTCAGTATGAGGTTGCACAGTTGCTGCACAATTTCGTCGATCGACAGATCCGGAGAGCGACTGTTGATCAAACCGATCTGTCCAGCACGGACCATATCGTCGAGGGTGCGAACCCAGGATTGGCTCGGCATCTGTTCAAAGGCGACAATGATGCCCGGCTCACCGCAGCGCACGCCTTCGGTTAAAAAGGCGGTGGCGAGGATGGTCTTTCCTGACCCGGAGGGTCCCGCCACCAGCAGGGAATAGCCCGCCGGCAAGCCGCCACCGAGCATTTCATCGAGCCGCGGCACCCCCATAGTCAGCCGCTTTTTGCTCCGTAGCGCCTTGGCGGTGCGCGGCTCCTCCCCGCTATCGCCCAG
>DIKR01000139.1:2457-32730 GCA_002424625.1 Desulfuromonadaceae bacterium UBA5613 | reverse complement strand
GAATCTTGCGCACCATGGAATTGCGCTGGACGCTTTGCTCCATCGACAGCAAGCCGTCGGCCACCGTCAGGATCGGATGCGAGCCGCTCTCGGACGAAAATTCTCCAAGCAGGAAAGAGGTGGTCTGCGAGCCGCTCAGATGTATCCCGAGCTGCTGAATGAAGAATCGCAGGCTCATTGTCCCTGCGGCGGGCTGTGACACTTCCTCGATGATCGAACGAAAAGAATCGATGAAGACCAGCGCCGGCGAGAAGGACTCGACCTCGTCGTTGATGTGCGCCAGCACTAGCTCTAAATTGCCGGTCGCGACGTCCTCGCTCAGATTGACAAAACGAATCGTGTCATTGATCTTGTCGAGGTCGAAGAAGGAGAACTGCTGCTGATAACGCAGGATCTTCAATGGCGTTTCGCCGAGCACGGTGAAGAAAAGGGCCGGCTTCTTTTTCGTCGCCAGAGCGAACATGACCTGGTGCGCCAGAGTTGTCTTGCCGCAGCCGGGAGGGCCGGTAATCAAATTGAAGGAAAATTCCGGGAGGCCGCCGCCCAGGATCGCATCGAGTCCCGGCACTCCGGTGGCGAATCGCTGGATGGTCACTTTATCGCTCATAATGATGGCTCCTGTTTAGACGCTGGTGACAATGGAACCCAGACTGGATCAAAGAGACGTGCGACCAGGGATTCTCCGATCAAGGGTGTCAACAATTCAGTAAAAGTCACCAGCAGGGTATAGCTCGCCTCGGCGGCAACCACCGGTTTGCACTCCGCCAGACTTGTCTTGATCCTGGCGAGCAGGGCAGCGCTTTCCTTCTCCTCCCCGCCGACAATCATGAACGACGGGAAGGCACTCTGTGTCAGGTGCAGCGCACGCCGGAAGAGGACATCGACGCCGCGCACGCCAATCACCGGTGCGAGTCGCGTGGCGATCAGGCTCCAGGTGTGGAGAGTGGCTGTGGCGATCGCGTTCGCATCGGCTGTCTTCCCGGCGTGATGCGCCAGCGTTCTGCGTATCGCTTCGCGCCGCAGTTCGCTCTCTGTTGGCGTCAGCGACGCGTCTCCCGCAACCGGGGAGGATGCAGGCAAAGCATCGGGGCCAAGTAAAGTGACCTCCCGGATGGAAGGACGGGCGCTCACTGTAGCCATACTCAACAAGACTCCAGACCAAGGTGTAATAGAATGGCGTTCATGTTTTTCTCCATTGATCAGTGACTTGCAGCAGCATGCTGGACACACGTGCAGCCGTTCTTGGCTTGACGATTTATTCATCACACTTATCTATAGTTTAGAAAAAGGAAGGTGCAATGAACCCTAAGACCATTTCTTTCAACAGAAGGGATTAGACAGGAAAGGCAGGAGGACTAAAGGAAAGTTTTAAAGTCTTATCTAAACTTAGGAGTATTTTGCCTGTGTGTTTACCGCGGGTTAAATCGGGGCTGGCCCATCCCGGCAAGAAGAATTTAACCTTGTCGTCAATCGACTCCTCGACGATTCTCCAATAGTCGCCTGGGGATGGAAGCGCAGAATAAAAGTATTCTGTCTAAAAAAACCGGCGGCCCCATCGATCTCAGGGCTGACAATTTCGTTCAACTTGACTCCTTTTTCTCAACAATGCTTCACCAGATAGTATTTAACCATTCGGCGGCAACAAATAATCATTCGGGTGATAGAATTTCTTTTCGTTAGCTGTACAGTCAGATAACAAAATATTTTTGTGCGTTGGCAACTACTTCTATCGCTGTCCGGGGTGAGACGATGTTTACCGTTAAAAAAGAGGGACGAGTCGCACACCATCGGCCGAAGAGAAGCACACACCGTGGTCGGCATTATAATCTGCAACCTTTAAAGAGCGTTGTGCGCAGTTACAAGCTCCTTTATGTGGAGGACGAGGCCTCAACTCGCAGCTTGCTCAGTAGAATTATTGCCGATAAATATCCAAATTTAAAACTGTTTGTCGTAGAGAACGGCGCTCAGGGAGTTGAGCTGTTCAGGGAGCAACGACCGGATATCGTCTTAACCGACTTGAGTATGCCGGTCATGGATGGTCTGCAGATGACCAGGGAGATCAAAATCCTTGATGCAGAGGCGGTCATTATCGCCTTGTCGGTACAACATAATCCTTATTTTCTCGTCAGTGCCATCGAGGTCGGCATCCGTCATTATGTAATGAAGCCCGTTAAAAATGCCGACCTCTTTACCGCCATCGACAAAGCTCTGGAAGACGTCAGGCTGAAACGCATTGTTAGCGAGCAGGAAGAGCAGATCCGCAAACGCGAACAACAACTCGCAAGAGCACAAAAGATAACGCATCTCGGCAGCTGGGAATGGGATTTTGTCAGTGGAAAAACCTACTGGTCGGATGAACTTTATCGGATTTTAGGTCTGGAGCCGCTGTCAACCCCGCCATCCTACAAAGAATTTATGGAGCGGGTTCATCCGGAAGATCGGGAAGTTGTAAAAAAAGTTGTACAAAGAGCTTTAAGGAAGGGTCAACCGCTTGTCAGTCACGACTGCCGGATCGTCCGTCCGGATGGTTCCATCCGTACCATCCACGGTCAGGGAGAAGTGATTCTTGATAACGAAGGCAAAGTGCTGTCGGTCATCGGTACAGCTCATGATGTCACCGAACACCGGCAACTGGACGAAGAACGAGCCCGACTGGCGCAAATAGTTGAGTCGTCAAACGATGCTATTTTCAGCGTATCTATCCACGATATCATTACCAGCTGGAACCGGGGGGCGGAGAAAATTTTCGGTTTTGCTGCCCAGGAAATCATCGGACGTCCGATCTTCACCCTCATGCCGCCAGAGCGTTACGGTGAAAGATCCCACATACTGCGAGCGATCCTGAGAGGCGAAGAACTTCGTCATTTTGAAACCACACGGCTGAGAAAGGATGGCGGCCAGATCTATGTGTCGCTGACCACCTCACCGATACTCGGCGCAGATGGGAAAATACTCGGCAATTCAGTCATTGCCCGCGATGTCACCGAACGTCGACAGATGGAAAAGATCATCCAGCACCAGGCCCACCACGACACTCTCACCGATTTGCCAAACCGGCAGCTCTTTATGGATTTTCTCGAACGGGAACTAGCCCAGGCGCGGCGTAACGATACCCGGCTGGCCCTGCTCTTTCTCGACCTCAATGGCTTCAAACAGATCAACGACACTATGGGACACAGTTGCGGCGATCTCCTTTTGCAGGAAGTCGCCCATCGACTCAGAGCCTGTATTCGCGAATCTGACACCGTCGCCCGCCTCGGCGGGGACGAGTTCACGGTGCTGATGCCGGATCTCAGCCATAGCGATGATGTGGGAATCGTGCTGCAAAAGATCCTCAACGTCTTTGAAAAACCGTTCATGCTGGATAATGTTGCTGTCGACGCCTCCACCAGCATCGGCGTCTGCATGTTTCCTGACGATGGTGGGCATAGTGAAGAATTGATAAAAAAAGCTGATATCGCCATGTACGACGCCAAGGGCTCCGGGAAGAACGCCTATCAGTTCTATAATGCCGAGATTAACGCCCGGACCATGAAACGCCAGAAGATGGAGAGGTTTTTGCGTCAGGCCGTCGACAAGAAAGAACTGGAGCTCCTCTTCCAGCCTTTGGTCTGCAGTCATAAGCGGATCATTATCGGTACAGAAGCCCTTCTGCGCTGGCGGCATCCGGAACAGGGGCTTCTTGCCCCGGCTCAATTCCTTGCCACTGCCGAAGAAAGCGGCACCATCGTCCCCATCGGCGAGTGGGTTCTCCGCAATGCCTGCCATCAGACGCGGATCTGGAATGAAAAAGGCTATCCTCTCAGTGTCTCGGTGAATCTCTCGAATCGTCAGTTCCATCAGGCAAATCTTGTCGAAAGGACGGCGATGATCCTGAACGAGACGGGTTTGAAGCCGCAGCAACTGGAGTTTGATGTGACCGAGCAGACCATCATGGCGGATACCGACTTTTCACTGCGCAGCATGCGCTCGCTCACTGACATGGGCGTGACCATCGCCATCGACAACTTCGGCTGCGGCTCATCATCTCTGCACTGGATTAAAAAGTTGCCGACGCATCGTCTTAAGATCGATAAAAGTTTTATCAATAACATGTTAACCCAACCCGACGATCTGGCAGTGGTCAATGCTGTTATTGCCATGTCCCACAATCTGAAAATCGAAGTCGTGGCCAACGGGGTCGAGACAAAGGAACAATGGGCAGCGATCCAGCAATGCGGCTGCGATCACCTCCAGGGATACGTGATCAGTGCACCGCTCCCCCCGGCGGAATTTGAACAGCTGGCGGCAAATTTCTGAGATGACTCATCCTCAAAGAATTTTCGTCTAAAAACAGCTTTCAATATTTGACAGCCGCCGCCGGATGCCGTATCACTTAGCTGCAAAAAGTTGCTTTTATCTGACACCATCGATCTCCGCCAGGTTTCTTATGCCTTTTTCAAAAAAACCGCCTTCACACCGTCACCATCATCACAAGCACAGCAACTGGCGGGACTACCAGCGCGGCATGACCAAAAAATACGCCAGAGAACCACGTCCGCAACGGCGCCTTCCTCTGCGTGTCATCGTCGGCCTTCTCACACTCATCGTTGTCTTTGGCCTTTTCAGTATGATTCGCAGCACCGCTCAGGAGTTCCAGCCCCTGGCGGAAAAAATTATGACACCGCCTGTCGTCCGCCTCAACAAGGAAGAGATCCGGGAACTCCTCGACGAACGGGCCTTCAGTCACCTGACCAAGAAAGATCTCTCCCTGTCGACGGGTGACAGTACTCTGCATATCGAGACAACGCTCGATCCCGGCCTGCAGAACTACCTCCTCGACACCATCGATCGCGTCAACTCACGTCATGTCGGCATTGTCGTCATGGAAGGAGAGAGCGGCCGGGTACTGGCCCTGGCCGGTTTCGACCGTACTGATACCTTTGGCAACCCCTGCCTGCGCAGTCAATTCCCGGCCGCCAGCATCTTCAAAATCGTTACCGCAGCAACAGCCATGGACCACTACGGCTATTCCGCCAACTCACCGATGCATTACAACGGTTCCAAGCACACTTTGTACAAACGGCAACTGACCGACAAGGTCGATCGCTACACGACGACGATTCCACTGAGCGAAGCCTTTGCCGACTCGATTAATCCGGTCTTTGGCAAGCTCGGTGAACTGCGGCTGCGCAAACCGCTCCTGGAGGAAGCCGCCAACAACTTCGGCTTCAACCAGAGCCTCGACTTTGAAGTCACCGTCCCCCCCAGCCAATTTGAGATCAGCGACAAACCGTACAACTGGGCAGAAGTCGCCAGCGGCTTCAACCGCGGAACCACCCTCTCCCCCTTGCACGGCGCGGCCATGGCCACAGCGGTCCTCAATGGCGGACGGATGATAACGCCGAGCATCGTCGAGAGCATTGTCGATGACCAGGGAAACTTCCTCTACGAGCGACCGGAAAGAGGTGAGTCGCGACAGATCATGACCGCCCGCGCTGCCACAGCGCTGGGGCAAATGATGGAGACGACCATCACCTCAGGCACTGCCCGCAAAGTCTTCCGCAAGCACAAGACCGACAAAATCCTGGCACCCCTGCAGATCGGCGGCAAGACCGGATCGCTCGACAACGCCACCCACGATGTACGCTACGATTGGTTTGTCGGCTTTGCCAAGGAGCGCCACGGCCAAAAAGAGCTGGTGGTGGCGGTCATGGTTGGACACGAGAAGTTTATCGGCATCCGCGCCAGCGACTACGCGCGTCGGGCGATGACCTATTATTTCAGTAACCCACCGCTCATTCCTGCTTCCAGTACCGCTGCGCAGAAAGTTTCTCCGCCGCCCCGGCAAATCTGATTTGCCCTTGTCCTTGAAAAATCGTTTATCCGCGGTATCCTCTTTACACGACCGTTTCGTTTGCACCCGTTACGAACGGGACACCGCCACAGTAAAGGGAGGAGACGATTATGTCCCAAATCGAAACAACGCGCTTGAACGATCTGATCGCACTCAAGATCGCGGCGATAAAGGAATTCGCTCAGACAATGAGTGTTGACAGCGAACTGGTGGAGCTGGAAACGCTCATCGCCGGACTCGAAGAAGCGACCGCAGAATTAAAGACAACGCTGGAAGCGATCCCGCATCATCCATCCTGATCCGGTAAAGACGTAACGCAAGCAAAAAAGCCTGCCGGGATTTCCCGGCGGGCTTTTTTGCTTGCGTCAGCCGGGATTACTTTTGTTCAAACTAAGGGCTTCTGCACATCTCCTCGCAAAAACCGGGCATGGAGTAGCAGCCGCTGCTCGCCCCGGCCGCAACCGTCAAATATATTTTCAGGTATTATTTTTCCCTTCCGTCTCCCCTTCCGGCCACAACGGGTGCGCCTCCATCCCTCCTTAATCCCGAACGGGCCGCTCCGGCCGTCATTGACAATCAACAGCCTTGTGCTAAGTATCCTTTTAATAGGGGAAAATCGTGATTCCCGTGGGCGGAATCGTACGGCTCGCCCTCATTCAGGGGGCGGACGTTATCAAAAAAAACAAGTGAGGATTATCATGACCAAACCTATGCCGGAAGGATATCAAAGCATTACCCCCATGTGTGTTTTCAAGGATGCCCGCAAGGCTATCGATTTCTACAAAAAGGCCTTCGGGGCGGAGGAACGGTTTCTCATGCCGGGTCCTGAGGGCGTTGGCGTGATGCACGCCGAGATCAAGATCGGCACCTCGCTGCTCATGCTCGGGGAGGAAAGTCCGCAAGAGTCCTGTCAGAGCGCGGAGTCCCTTGGTGCTTCGCCGATCTCTTTTTACCTGTACGTGGAGGATGTCGACGATACCTACGCGGTTGCGCTTACCGCCGGTGCCGTCGCCGCCACGCCAGTGGCGGAGATGTTCTGGGGAGATCGCATCGGCACCGTGAAAGATCCCTTCGGTTACACCTGGACACTGGCCACCCATGTCAAGGATCCGACCATACAGGAAATCGAGGAAGGCTCCCGGGCCGCCATGGCGGCGGCGCAACCACTCGTCATCGCCCGCAGTTTCGGGGCACCGCGCGAGAGGGTCTGGAAGGCCTGGACCGATCCTGAGGATGTCAAACGCTGGTGGGGGCCGAAGGGCTTCACCGCGCCGGTCTGCAAGATCGATCTGCGCGTGGGTGGGACCTATCTTAACTGCATGCGCTCCCCTGAGGGGCAGGACTTCTGGAGCACCGGCACCTACCGCGAAATCGTCGCGCCGGTCCGGCTCGTCTGCACCGACAGCTTTGCGGACGAAAAAGGAAATGTCGTGCCGGCAACGCACTACAACATGAGCGGCGACTGGCCGCTGTCCCTGCTGATCACGGTGACGTTCGAGGAACAGGGAGGAAAGACCCTTCTCACCCTGCGTCATGATGGCCTCCCGGCCGGGGAGATGCGCACCCTGTGCGAAGCCGGCTGGAACGAATCCTTCGATAAACTGGCAGCGAGCCTCGGAAACTGAGCAGATTGAATCAACCGAAAGACTGTCAGCCAGAGAACAAAGGGGGCAGACTATTTATGGTTTGCCCCTTTTCTATGAATAGCCGCTACCACGACAGATGAAGTATCCACAACGCCTGAAGACGGCCCCTGATGCCGACTTTACTTTACGGCTGCCCTTGCTATTCTTGTGGATGAATGATGGCTGGATAGTCGAAGACGCCAGACCTGTCAGCACCGAAATTCACGACGTTGCGCCTGACTGCTAAAGAAGTTGCCCCAAGGAGACTGTAATGAATGAGCAAGTCCCCCCCCATTGCAATTATACGATAAGGGCTCATCAACTCTGTACGGACCTCAACAACATCATGATGATCATCAACTCAAGTCATGACGTCGATGAGATACTGCACAAGGTTGTGGAGAAGTCACGCCAGGCATTAGACTGCGATTCGGCGCAAATTGCCATGCGGGAGGGTGACAACTGGGTGATTCAATATGTCAACAACTTGCCGGACGACCTCATCGGACAAGCATTCACCGACGAAGAACTCCCGCATGCGGCCCTGGCCATGACCACGAGAAAACCTGTCGCCATTGATGATGCTCTTCATGATGACAGAACAAATTCCGGGATGATGGCATCTTTGGGGATCAAGTCGGTTCTGGTCCTCCCCCTGCTGGAGAAGGACGTGGTAACCGGCACGCTGTTGTTCGGTTACCATTCACGGGCCATCTCCTTTACCGACGCTGAAACAGATTATGCGGGAAGAATGTCGATAGGTGTGGCTATTGCCCTGCAGAACGCCCGCCTGTACCAGGACTTGGAAGAATCGAAAAGACTCGGTGATGCTCTTAACGAGATAGATAATGTCCTTTACTCTACGCAGGATTACGCTGTCATCATGAATAAAATGCTGCAACTCTCCACCGATGTCATCGGTGCAGAATCTGCGGTGATTTTTTCAAAAGAAGGCGACAGGTGGATGGTTCGCTCTGAATATAAGCTTCCTATGTCACTCTCCGGACAGACCTTCAGCAACACCGAAGTGATTCATACCGCCATTACGGCCGGGACCAAAAGGTCGCTAGTGGTACAGGATGTACTTAATAACCCGGAGATAGATCAGAAATTTGTCGAAATATTTGGCATCCGCTCTCTCCTTGATTTCCCCTTGATCGTGAGAGGCGAGGTGATCGGCGACCTCACCTTTCATTATCATTCCAGCCCTGTCCCGTTCAATGAGCGGCAGGTTGAATTCGTCCGCAAACTGCAAATCTCCATTACCCTGGCCCTTGAAAACAGCCGGCTTCTCGACACCTCTAAACAGCATGAGTCGAAGCTGAAAGAAGCCGAAAATATCCTGCGCTATAGCGAAGAACGCTATCGCGCGCTCTTTCGCGATAATCCGACCATGATCGTGACCCTCGATGGCGACTTGATGATGCTCTCGGTCAATCCCGCTTGCGCCAGTCAACTGGGTTACACGATAAACGAACTGGAAGGTCAGTCAGTGCTGAAGCTGTTCCTTGCAGAGGATCACCCGACGTTAATTGAGCAGTTGCGGAAATGTCTGCAGAACCCCAATCAAGTGCATCGCTGGCAGTTTCGCAAGATTCGTAAAGACGGGGGAATACTCTGGGTGGATGAAATAGCGCAGGCGGTGTATGACCGGAATGGCGGCCTCAACCTCCTGGTGGTGTGTCAGGATATCACCGAAGGCAAACAGGCGGAGGAGGAGATCGCGAGACTGAACATGACCCTGGTGATGCGGGCCGCCGAACTGGAAGACGCCAATCGCGAACTGGAGGCTTTCAATTACACGGTGGCCCACGACCTGCGCAATCCCCTGAACACTCTCAGCCTCTCCTGCCAGGGAATTGAAATATTTTGCGCCGACCAACTCAATGACGAATGCAAGGGTTATGTCCGGAATATCTATAACAGCACCATGCACATGAATCAGCTCATTGATGCTCTGCTCACCTTCTCGCGCATGGGCCACGTCGAACCCCACCGGGAAAAAGTCGATCTGTGTGCCCTGGCGCAGGAAGTGGTTGCCGTGCTGCAACAGAACGAGCCTGAACGCCAAATTGATTTCCACATCGCCGACGGGATTGAAGCAAATGGTGATGCCAACCTGCTGCGGGTAGTCCTGGACAACCTCCTCGGCAACGCCTGGAAGTACACCGTCAAACAAGAGCAGACGGTGATTGAATTCGGCGTCAGGGAGATCGACGGGGTGACGACTTATTTCGTCAGGGACAATGGCGCCGGTTTTGACAAAGCAGACGCGGACAAGCTCTTTGTACCCTTTCAGCGCCTGCCGGGTGCTGAAACAAGCAAAGGTTTCGGCATCGGTCTGGCAACGGTGGAACGGATCATCAGGCGGCATGGCGGCAGGGTGTGGGCCGAAGGTAACCTTGATAAAGGTGCGACCTTCTCCTTCACTCTTGCGACGAACTGAGCTTCTTCTACGACCTTTTATATTCAGCCATAGGTAAGTCAGTATGAAAGAACCCACAGAGTTTGCATTGAGGAAATTCGTTGCTCCCGAATTTATTTTTGGTATCGATGCCCGTAAACTGACCGGCCGCTATGCCAAAAACTTCGGGGCTCGCAAGGTTCTGGTCGTATCCGACCCAAGGGTAATGGCAGCGGGGTGGACGGACGATGTGATCGCCTGCCTGAGGGAGGAGGGGGTGGAATGTGCCGTCTTTTCTTCGATCACCAGCAATCCCAGGGCGGATGAGGTCATGAAGGGGGCCGAACTCTATCAGCGGGAGGGATGCAACGCCCTTGTTGCCGTCGGCGGAGGAAGCCCTATGGACTGCGCCAAAGGGATCGGCATAGTGTGCGCCAATAAACGGGATATCATCGCGTTCGAGGGGGTAGACAAGGTGGAGCTCCCCATTCCCCCCCTGATCTGCATCCCCACCACCGCCGGCTCCGCTGCGGATGTTTCCCAGTTTGCCATTATCTCCGACGTCCAGCGTCGGGTGAAGTTTGCCATTATCAGCAAAATGATCGTTCCGGATATCGCCCTGATCGATCCAGTAACCACGACCTCAATGCCCGCCGAGCTCACGGCGTGGACCGGGATGGACGCCTTATGCCACGCAATCGAAGCATACGTTTCCACGGCCCATTCACCGATCACTGATCTGTTTGCTTTGCAGGCGATACGTCTCATTACATCTAACATGCTGCCGACCATGGTCGAACTGGACAATATCGTCCTCCGCGGGGAGATGCTACTAGCCTGTCTGGATGCGGGACTGGCGTTTTCCAATGCCAGCCTGGGAGCGGTCCATGCCATGGCACACAGCTTGGGTGGTCTGCTGAACGCACCCCACGGCGAGTGCAACGCCATCCTTCTCCCTTACGTCATCGAGTTCAATTTTCCTGCAGCCCCGGACCGATACCGGGAAATAGGCAAGGCGATGGGGCTGGATATGGACGGCATGGCGTCTAGGGATGCACTATCCGCTCTGGTAGCCGCGATTAATCATTTGAACAAACAGGCGAAACTAACCTATACCTTGGGCCAGTTGGGGGTTGACAGGGGTATCATTCCCACACTCGCCGAAAAAGCGATGCACGACCCCTGCATTTTCACCAATCCCCGCCAGCCGCGATCTAAGGATATCGAGGCGATCTATGAAAAAGCCCTCTGACATAGAGGAGAACTGGGAAAGCCAGCGGGAAAAGATCATCGGCCTTGGCGAACGCTCCCTGCGCAAGACCTATTATCCCGAACTCCAGCAGAAGCTCGATCAACTGGAGCGGTTCCGGGCGCTGCTCGATCAGAGCAACGACTGCATCTTCCTGATTCATGTCCCTACCGGCAGCTTCATCGACGTCAATGAATCGGCCTGTCGCCAACTCGGTTGTTCCCGCCAGGAGGTCCTGGCCCTTCCCTTGGAGCGTTTTTTTCCTGAGGATGCGCTGGCCTGGGCCAGAGAAATTCTTGCCGCAGAGCGTGAACAAGAGTGGGACCGAGATGCCATAACTACCCGGATGTTCAAATGTTCCGGGGGGGAGCTGCCGGTTGAGATCAACATCCGCCTGGTCACCTTTCGCAAGGAATTGTACGGGGTTGCAGTTGCCCGTAACATAACCGAACGCAAGCTGGCGGAAGAAGCGCTGCAGAGACTGAACAACGAGTTGGAACAACGGATCGCGGAGCGGACGGCGGATCTGGAAGAAAGCCGCACAAAACTGGAGACGCAGAACAAGGAACTGCAAAAGACCTATCACGAATTGGCGGTGGAAACGACCGCACTCCAGCGGGCCATGGAAGATCTGCGGGAAAAGGACCGGATGGTGATTCAGCAGAGCCGGATGGCGGCCATGGGTGAGATGCTCGGCAACATCGCCCACCAGTGGCGCCAGCCCTTTAACGTTCTGGGACTCATCGTTCAGGACCTGGGGCTGTCCTATGAAAGTGGCGAGTTCAGCCAGGAACTCCTTGATAGCAATATCGGCAAGGTCATGGAAATCCTTCTACATCTGTCGCAGACCATCGATGATTTCAGCAATTTTTCGACGCCGGATAAGGAAAAGGCCCTCTTCAAGGTGGATCAGGTCATCGTCAAAACGATTTCCCTGATAAAGGAAAGTTTCAAGAACAAGCACATTGCCATTGACATCAGCAGCAGCGACGATCCGCAGATCAACGGCTATCCCCATGAATATGCCCAGGTGCTTCTCAATATCCTGATGAATGCTCGGGATGCCTTGCTGGAGTCGAGAAAGGAGAATGCGCGGATAGCCGTGCGCGCATGGAACGAAAACGACCGGAGCGTGGTGACCATAACCGATAATGCCGGCGGCATTAAAACGGATATTCTTGGCAAGATTTTCGAGCCCTACTTCACCACCAAGGACCTCGGGAAGGGGACCGGTGTCGGTCTGTTCCTGTCGAAGACCATCATCGAGAAAAATATGGGAGGGCGTCTCAGTGCCCGCAACACCGGCGATGGTGTCGAACTCAGGATAGAGGTCTGAAATGGAATCCTTATCGAGTCCGGGAAGCGCTCCCTCCCTGTTGATTGTCGAAGATGACAGGGTGATGAACGAAATGCTTGCCACGGTCATTCAGAGAAAATATCGCGAAGTTACCATTTACCGTGTCGAGAACGGTCAAACAGGTGTGGATCTCTTCAAAGAACATCGGCCGGATATTGTTCTCACCGACATCAACATGCCGGTGATGGACGGCATCGAAATGGCCGCCGAGATTAAAGCGATACAGACTGATGCCCACCTGATCGTGATGACCGCTTACAGCGACAAAGTCTATTTTGATAAATTCAGCGAAATTGGTTTCTGTGCCTATTTGTTGAAACCGATCATGTTACCAACACTCTTCGCTGCCATTGAAAAATGTTTTGAAGAAATACGGGGCACGGGCTAAAGGTGAATCCGCTTCACCCTTACGTCGAAACAATCTTGCCGTTTTTAAGGTTTTCTCTGCGTCCTCTGTGTTCTCTAGTGAGCAAAGCGAACGGGCGAGAGACAAAGCCTAAAACTTAGTTTCTCGCAGAGCCCGCAGAGAACGCAGAGGGAAAGCAAAAACTAAAGAATTAATTATCGACCACCACTTCCAACACGACCCGGTTCCCCGGTGCCCGTTCAAGATCCCCGCTTTCAAGGAAAAGCCGCGCTCCATCCATTTCCCCCTGCTCAACGAGAAAGGCCCTGACTCCAGCCGCCCGGGCTTCAGCCAGGTCGGCATCGTCATCGACCCTGTCCGCAAAACCGACCACCCTGATCTTCAGCGCCGGTCGATCATTGAGTGCCGTCGCCAGTTTCAGCAATTTTTCCTGCTCGCCAAGGGAAAGTTCGCTGGAGCCGGGAGCAAAGCCGACGCTGCTCCAATCCTCCTGTGTGCCGGAAAGGGTCGGGAGCAGAGCGAGTGGGGCTTCTTCCGCCGTTGTCAGGAGATTCCGCAAAAGCTCGAGCGTCAGGTTCCTGACACTGAAGTGCGGGTCATCGGTCCGTCCAGTCACCGGCAGGTCGAGATGAATCTCCCCTTGCCGATCCTTGAGGAGTGCGACGGCGAGCCGGACGGTCGGGGAAATCTCTTTTTCACTTTCGCGGCGCTGACCAAAGTCGAACTCCTTGATGCGCAGCTTGTTCTCCACATCAAGCTTGCGCTCCTTAATCCGGTAGTCGGAATTGAGAAACAGTTGCCCCTGGTCGATCGCATAGCCGAGGTAAGTCACTGCATAGGGGGTCAGGGGGGCAAGTTCGATCGCGGTGAAGCTCCCCTTGAGATCGACGAAGAGATCACCGCGCAGCGGGTTGATCTGCCCGATAATCGTCAGTGGCGAGCGTTTTTCCAGGCTGCCGTGCAGATCGACATCCGCCAAGCGGTTCGCCTCGGAGGAGAGCCCATTGATTCGGCCGCCGAGGTTGTAAAGGGTCGTGCTGTACCCCCCCGGCACATGCTGATCACTGAAGAGCAGGGTGCCGTCCTCCAGGGTGACGGCAGCGATGCGGATCATTCCCCCGTTCCCTTCCGGCGCTCGCTTTTGTCCTTTTCCCGCCGGGGAGAACTGCGCAAGGTTGAGGCTGCCATCGGGTGCCACGATAATTTCCGAGTAGAATCGCGAAAGCGTCATCTGTCCGATATCGAGGGCAAAGGGAGTGAAGCTCCACTTTAGCTGACCAAGCTGAAGGAGATCCCACGTCAGCGGCAGGATCGCCCCCCGACGGTCGCGACGGAACTGAAGCCCGCCATCACGGATGGTAAGATCAGCCATCTCCAGCCGGGTCCCCTCCGGTCCACTGAACGCAAAATTGCCGGCAACATCACACCGGCCCTTGACCTTGGCGGGGAGGAACGCAGCAAAGTAGGGGGAATACGCCGCTAGCGCCACTTCATCCAGCTCGAACGCCGTTGCCGTCGCCCAGGGACGGGGTGAAAATTCCCCCTGCAGATGCCCCTTCTCTCCGCGCAAGGTGACAAAGGAGAGGGTATAACTCGCCCGCTTTCCCGGTGAGGTTGAATAATCGCGCATATCGAGAGCGATCCCTTCCAGATCGGTGGTAAAGCCACCGGGAGGAACGTTGTCGACAAAGTGGAAGCGGCCATTTCTGAGCCGCGACTCCGCCACCCTGATCAGAGCTTTCCGGCGCGAGGAAGCGTCGGGGGTTGGCTCACCGGCGAGCCGGCTGTGACTCCAGACCCCCTTGCTATCGCGCGTCAGGAAGAGCTCCAGTCCCTCAACGATAAATGAGGAGAGATCAAATTCCCGCGTCAGGAAACGAGCGTGATTGATGTCTGCGGCAGCCCGCGTCACCGCGAGAAAAGGGGCTCCGCTCCGGTCGGAGACCTTCATGTCGGCAAGGATCACGCTGCCACCCAATGTCAGTTCCGGCTCCTCCTGCTGCGCCGTCCGGTAGGTCACCACCAACTGCCCTGACAACTTACCTTCTTGTATTTGAAGCGGAAAGGTTGTCGGCAGGTAGGGGAGGTAATCGGGAAGGGAGAGATTCTGCACCCTTATGGTGAGAGAGGCCTCGGCAGCGCGCGGGAAGGGCCGAAGCGATCCCTCCACCTGCAGCGGCATGCCGTTCAGCTCGGCGCTCAGGTGAGGAACGATAAAACGGTCGGAATAATACGCCATGGTGGTGATGAAGGGGATGGCCAGTTCGATCTTGCGCAGTTCCTGCCGCTGTGGGGCAAGGAGTCCTTGATCAAGGAAGTCGACTGAGCCGTTGGTCATCGTCAGGTTATTAACGGATAAACGGGGATGAAGAGGGAGCCACTTGCGAAGATCGGAGAAGTTGTAATTGTTCGTCCCGATCCTGACAATACGAAAATAGGGAGAGGTGATCCGCGCCGATGCGACGATCAACGTCCGCTTATACAGGGATAAATGGCTCATAACGATCCGGGCACGGCTGAAGGCGGCAAAGGTCTCACCGCCACCGCGTTCGGAGAAGCGAAAATCCTCTATCATCACCGTCAAGGTAAAAGGGTTGAAAGACATCCCGCCGATTTCCAGCGTTCGTCCCGTCGCTGCCTCCACCCTCTGTATGACCTGGCTTTTGACGATAGCAGGGAGGACAAAGGCATTGAAAGCTGCCAGCAGCAGGATAATGCCGGCGACAATCAGTAAGACTGTCTTCCAGCGCTGCTGAGTCACTCCGGATTCCCCATGCGGACGACAACTTGATGTTTCACCAAACTCCGCTCCAGGGTGATGGCGCCGCCGGCGACGCGCTGGCCATCCATCTCCACCCAGGCGACACCGCGCTCACAGCCGTCCGGATTCTCGACCTCAATTGCGTAGATCGTTTCGCCATGCCGGTAGTTGAGGCTGAAGCCCGGCCAGGTGGCGGGGATGACCGGGTTGATCCGCAGCTGTCCGCTGCGCACCTGCAAACCGAGTACCTCTTCGACCCAGACCCGGTACATCCAGGCGGCTGAACCGGTATACCAGGACCACCCCCCCTGCCCGACCCGGTCAGGCAAGCGATAGACATCGGCCGCCACCACATAAGGTTCAACCCCGTAGAGCCAGGCTGCATCCGCGTCGCGAGCATGTTCGACGGGATTGAGCATACGCAGCAGCTGCACTGCCCGCGTCCCATCCCCTTTGCGGGCCATGGCCATGGCCATCCACAGGGCGGCATGAGTGTACTGGCCGCCGTTCTCGCGCACACCGGGGGGGTAACCCTTGATGTAGCCCGGTGACGGTTCCGATTTATCGAAAGGCGGCTCAAAGAGGAGGACCAGCCCTTCCTTCTGGAGGACGAGATGCTGCCAGGCCGACTCCAGAGCAATCTCCGCCCGCGTCGGGTCGGCGGCGCCGGAGAGCCACGCCCACGACTGCGGCAGAGAATCGATCTTTGCCTCCTTGCTGGCAACGGAGCCGAGGGGGCTGCCGTCATCGAAGGTGCCGCGCAGATACCACTCCCCGTCCCAGGCGGCGAGCTCGATCCGCTGTATCAAGTCTTTCCTTTCCTGCTGGTAGGTTCGTCCCAGCCCCGGTTGCTGCAGCAACTCGGACATTTCGACCATCCCCTGCAACAGATCCGCCAGGAACCAGGCGAGCCAGACACTCTCCCCCTTCCCTTCCGCACCGACCAGATTCATGCCGTCGTTCCAATCCCCGGTCCCGATCAGGGGCAGTCCATGCGGTCCAATGGTCAAACCTCGGCTGACGGCGCGCCGGCAGTGCTCAAAGAGG
Organism: Desulfuromonadaceae bacterium UBA5613; assembly: GCA_002424625.1. Classification (GTDB taxonomy): domain Bacteria; phylum Desulfobacterota; class Desulfuromonadia; order Desulfuromonadales; family UBA2197; genus UBA2197. The sequence goes on along the minus strand of DIKR01000139.1, from coordinate 16,084 downwards.
GTGGCTCGTTCCAGGGCAATCTCGGGGACGATAAAGACCTCGTGTTCATTGTCAGCCAGCAGCGGGGCGCTGAGGAAGGGGATCTCCATCTGGAGGATGTCGCTATCGCCGGTGACTCGCACATACTGCGCGACCACATAGGGCAGCCAGAGCAGGTCATCGGTGATCCGGGAGCGAATCCCGGCGCCGCTCGGGGGATGCCACCAATGCTGCACATCCCCTTCCCGGAACTGCCGACTGGCGGCGAGGAGGATCTGCTCGCGCGCCAGTTCCGGTTTGGCATACAGGAAGGCCATGACATCCTGCAACTGGTCGCGATAACCGAAGGCACCGCCCGATTGGTAAAATGCCGAGCGGCCCCAGATGCGGCAGCTTAAGGACTGGTATTGCAGCCAGCGGTTGATCAGCAGGTCGGCGGCGAGTTCCGGAGTGCGGACTTCAATCGTGCCGAGGAGCCCATCCCACCACGCCTTGCTTGTTTGCAGCGTCTCCTCAAAAGCCAGATCCTGCTGATAGATGCGCAGCAGGTGCCGGGCGCCGACCACCGAATCGGCCTGACCGAGCTGAGAGGTGATCTCACGGCGCTCGCCCGGCGCCAATTCCAGGACGACGCGGAGGGCTGCGCACGGGTCGATTCCTGCCCCGCTGCGTTGCGATAGCCGGGTCTTTTCCATCCCTTCCGGGTTGGCCAAGGTGCGGTTGCGGCCAATGAAAGCAGTGCGGTCGGCGCCGTAGGAGTCGGCCGGAGGGGTGATGGACACGAAAGTGACCCGCTCCGGGTACTCGGGATGATAGCGATTCAGTGCCAGCAAGGCCTGGGCTTCCTCATCCCAGTTGGTCATGACATGCATCTGGGAGGTTTCGTGATTTTCGCCAAGAATCAATTCCACATAATAGGTGATCGAGAGCCGGCGCCGCCGCGACGAGGCATTAGTGAGGCGCAGGCGTTGCAGTTTGATCGGCGCTCCGCCCTTATCATCGACCGGGACAAAGACGGTTAACTCCTGCTCGATGCCGTTACTGTTGTGTTCGAAGACCGTATAGCCTGCCCCGTGCCGGGCCCGATAAGCGGACTCTTCCCGGATGGGCGCGGCGGTCGGCGACCAGACAAGGCCGCTCTCTTCGTCACGAATATAAAGCGCTTCCGAGGGCGGATCGAGGACAGGGTCATTCGACCAGCTGGTAAGACGATTGCGCTGACTGTTGCCAAACCAGGTGAAACCGGAGCCGCTTTCGCTGACCATAGTCCCGAAGGTCGGGTTGGCGATGACATTGACCCAGGGGGCCGGGGTGTGGGTGTTGGGGCCGAGGTAGATGGCGTATTCCCGCCCGTCCAGAGTGAAACCGCCAAGACTGTTGAAATAATTCAGCTCCATGAAGGGGAGCGGCGCCGAGGGTTCGCGGATAGGACGTTTTTGCGTCAGCTTTTCCTGGAGTTGCGAAACCTCCTTCGGCGCGCCCAATTGCTGGGCCAAGGTGCCGCGGGCCGACACCAGTACCACCCGGGCGGCGAATTTGAGGAGCTTGAGATCTTCCTCCGGGATCAAAGCGGCATTGCGCAGGAAGATTTGCCCGGGTTGGTTCGTGCCGTTAAAGAGGGCATGGGTCTGAATCAAACGTTCCAGGCGTTCCTGAAGAGGTCGCTCATAGCTGCCGGCTTCTTCGTTGAGGATCACCAGGTCGATCGACAAGCCGTGGGTCCGCCAATAGGAGTAGGCCTGGAGCATCTGCCGGGCCAGGCTGAGATCCCGCACTTCACCGATAGTGACCAGGGCAATCGGCAGATCACCGGAGATGCCGTAGGGCCACAATCCCGCCTGACCCTTGTAATTTTCCGCAAGACGCTCACTAGTCGCCCGCAGCAAGGGGTTGGGAAAGAGGAGGTGACTTGCCAGTTGCTGAAAACGCCGCGCTTCGTCCGGCTGGATATGCATGATCTGCAATTCCTGCTGCGCTGAGACCCAGGCAAAATCCATCGCCCGACTGATCGCATGCGGGTCGCAGTATTTATCCATCAGCAGCACCACCTGCTCGCGGCTGTCACCGGCGGCCAGGACCAGCGAGAACTGGAAGCGTTGGCCCGGTTCCAGAACAAAACTGTGTCGCAGACCGAGCATCGGATCGAGGACAAATCCCTGGCTGTTGCCGAGACGCTGCATGGCGCCCATGGGATTGGCCAGGGTCCGACCGCGGCCGATAAAACGCCGCCGATCGGTTTCAAATTGCCAGTCTTCTGCCTGCGGGCAGGCATCGCCGCTGTGCTCAAAGGTCAAACGGTGTGCCACGAACAGTGGCACCTCTTTGTCGCTGCGGGCGCGGCGATAAGCGAGAAGTGCTTGCTGCTCGGGGAGGGCTTCGGTCTGGATGAAGAGCTTGTTAAAAGCCGGATGCTGACGGTCGGCGTTATGGGGCGCCATGGAGAGTTCAACGTAACTGGTGAGGTTGAGACGGCGAGGAAGGTCCGTCCGGTTGATCAGGGTAATCCGCCGGATCTCCGCGTCATCTTCCGGGGAGACGACCACCTCGGTTTCGGTGTGCAGACCATAGTCTTTGCGGCGGAAGATACCCCGCTCCAGCGCAAAGTTGACTGAATACCTTTCTGGCTTGCCGCCGACCGGTTGATAGGTACTGGCCCAGAGACGATCCGTATCAATCTCCTGGATGTAGCAGAAAGTTCCCATGGCATCACAGGTCTGATCCGAACGCCAGCGGGTGAGTTCCTGCCCCCGCCACTGACTGTAGCCAGCGCCACTGTTGGTGACCATCAAGCCGTAGCGACCGTTACTAAGGAGCAGGCTATGCGGAATAGTGGTATGGGGGGTGGTAAAGGTGCTTTCCGCCGGCGCCACCAGCTCTCCGCCCAACTCAGCGGACTTGTTCTGACGCGTCGAGGTCAGCTGCAGCGTCGGCAGGGTCGGAATGCGTTCTTGCAGCAAAGACTCAAAGGCCCGCACCCGGGGATCGCTATGAAAACGACGCGGGAAGGGGTTGCCCTGCAGGAAGTTGGTCAAAGCCAAAAACGCCATCCCCTGGTGGTGGGCCATATAGGCCTCGATGATGACTCCGCGTTTCCCCTGGCGCTGCAGTTGCCGGCTGAAATCCATCGCTTCGTAATATCCGTAATCACCGAGCAGTCCCAGACTCGCCAGATGTTTGAGATTCTGCACCGTCTCCTTCGGCGCGACATTCAGTGCCAGCAGGGTGGCGTAGGGAGCGATCACCAGCTGCTCCTCCAGACCGCGCTTCAAGCCGAGGGCCGGAACGCCGAAGGCCTTGTATTGATAGGTCTTGTTCAGGTCCATATTGCCATAGGCGGACTCGGATATACCCCAGGGGACCCGTCGCATCCGACCGTAGGCGACCTGGACCGTCACCGCTTCGCGGGCGGCCTTGTCGAGAAGGGAGTTGCTGTAGGAATGCTGAAAAAGGAGGGGCATCAGATATTCGAACATGGTTCCGGACCAACTGAGCAGCACCCTCTCCCGGCCAATCGCACCGTAGGGCCGTCCCATGGAAAACCAGTGTTCAAGAGGGATATCACCGCGGGCAATGGCGACGAAACTGCCGAAACGCGCCTCGCTGGCCAAAAGATCGTAACAGGAACTATCCAGAACGTTGGTGGAAACATTGAAACCAATGGCGAAGAGTTTGCGTTCCTGGTCATAAAGGAAGCGCATATCCAGCGCAGCGGAAAGTTCGCGAGCGTTGGTCAACAACGCCTCCATCCTGCCCAGAGTCTCCCCAGCCAGCCATTGCGCCGTGGAGAAGGCAACGATGAGCCGGTCGAGCCAGGGGGTGAGAGGGGCGCTGGCCGGTGCAGACTCTTCGCGCAGGGCCTTGAGGAGCGGGATCGAACTTATCTGACCCTGCGCAAGGGCGACAAGGGATGGAGCCTGTGACAGGTCGAGACGGATAGCATGCAGAGCTTCCGGGCCGAGGGGGGAAAGCTCCGCCTCGCTCTTTTCGGCAAGGATTTCCATCCAGGTGAGATAGCTGTCGCTATTTTGTATCCAGGCCGCAGCCTGTTGTTCGAGTTCTCCAGCCCACGGCGTACTCCCCGCGGCAGCAACAACCGCGTTGACCTTTTCCTGCATACGCCGTTGCTGGCGAAGGAGGTCGATAATAGCTGCGGCGGGGGCGTTCCACTCCGCGAGAAGGTGGTCGAGTTGCTGACGATTTTCTTTTGCAGAAATATCCTGTTTCAGCATTTCTCCGCTATCGACCAGGCCGGCAAAGTCCCGACCATCAAGGAGGGGAGCATGCTGTATTTCCTCCAGACCCTGTTGCAGTGCCCAGAGGGCGCCAAGCAGATTGCCGCTGTCAACGGCAGAGACGTAGCGGGGCTCCAGGGGAGCCAGGGTCTCGATATCGTACCAGTTCAGCAGGTGCCCTTTATAGCGCTCCAGGCGACCAATGGTCTCCATGGTATAGGTCAGTCTGTCGACGACCTGATTCAGGGACAGATAGCCGGCGTCATGGGCACCCAAAACGCTGGTCATCCAGAGACCGATGTTGGTCGGACTGGTGCGCATCGCCAGACGGTCTTGATGGGCCACCTGATAGTTATCTGGAGGCAACCATGAGGTGTCGGCGTTGACAAAGGAAGAAAAATAACGCCAGGTCCGGCGGGCGACCATCCGGAGAAAGCGGCGGTCCTTGGCCGGCAGTTGGCACGGTTGCTCCGCAGCAGGTCGTTGGTTCAGACTCTCAACGAGAAGCGGGGAGAAGAACCATAGTACGAGCCAGAAGGAAGCCAACCAAAGGCTGGCCGGCATAAAGCGCCATAGCGCCGCAGCTACTGTGGCGCTGAAGATACTCCCCAGGGCCAGGGTGGCACCAAAACGCGATGGCCGGAGGGGGCCGTTGGCAATATTTTTTTGGGTCGTCCACTCCAGCAGGTTGCGCCGGGAAATCAAACGGCGGTAACAGGCCCGGGCAATGGCATCCAGGGACACCACAGTCTGATGCGGCAGCAGCGCGACAGCAGCGCTCGCCCGGAGCAGTTCATGCTGGACCTTCTCCAGGGTAAAATATTTTAGCCCCTTGCGGGTGGTGAGGGTGGTGAAGAGCTGCGCTAACGGAGAGAAGAAGAGTTGAATGCCGACCACCAGAGTGGCCATCCCGCCGATCTGCGGCGAGATGAACCAGGAACTTGTCAACAGCGCCAGGTTTGCTGCCGGCAGGAGGCTGCGACGCAGGTTGTCGAAAATCTTGCCGCGGTCAAAGAGGGAGAGGGGATTCGGCCCGCGCCCGCCCCCCGCCAAGGGAACCCGCGGGAAGATCCACTCGGCAATCTGCCAGTCACCACGCATCCAGCGATGCGCCCGGCTGCTGTAACTCTGGTAGCCCGAAGGGAATTCATCGTAGAGCTCGATATCGCTGGCGAGTCCCACCCGGACGTGCGCCCCTTCGATCAGGTCATGACTCAAGACCCACTCTTCGGGAAAACGACCCGAAAGCACACGGCTGAAGGCGCGGACATCGTAGATCCCTTTGCCATGGTAGGAGCCTTCACTGGTCAGGTCCTGATAAACATCGGAGACGACCTGGGTGTAGGGATCGATGCCGACAGCTTCGGCGAAGAGACGACTGAAGTTCGAGGCGGTCGTACTCGGCAGGCTCGGACTCACCCGCGGCTGGATAATCGTGTAGGTGCCGGCCAGGATCTTGCCGTCCGCATCGAAACGGGGCTGATTGAGAGGGTGCGCCAGGGTCTCGACCAGCCGGCGACCCGTCGCATGCGGCAACTGGGTGTCACAATCCAGGGTGATAATGAAACGAATATTCGCCAGCTGCTCCGGATCGCCAACATGAACGATGGTCGGGGCGCTTTCCGGCCGTGTACCGTCAATCAGACAATTTAATTCTTCGAGTTTGCCGCGCTTACGCTCCCAGCCGATGAATTTCTGTTCCGAATCACACCAGGTCCGTTCCCGATGGAACAGGAAAAAGCGTTGACCGCCATGGCGCAGATTGAGAGCGTTAATGCCGGCGCAGACGGTTGCGAGGAGGGGGCTGTCATCTTCACGGGAAGGCGTGGCAGCATCGGTGTAATCCGAAAAGAGGCTGAAGAGGAGATTGTCTTCTTTGTTAGCTAGATAGCGGATTTCCAATCTCTCCACCTCGGCGTTAATCGTCTCCGCATCGACCAGCATCATCGGCACCACCACCAAGGTGCGAAAAGCATCAGGAATCCCGGTATGCTGGAAATCCATCTTCGGGAGCGGACGCGGCGGGAGAAGGCGCATGATCAGATAATTGACCCCCTCGAACGCCAGCTGACTAACCGGAATCAGCAGGAGCAGTCCGAGCCCAAGGCGCAGGGTGAGGGATAACCCGGCGGGTGCGCTCACGGCGATCAGGCAGAGAATGAACGCAGCACTGCCGCCGAGAGCAAAGGCGTAGACGATCGCATGGTGATAATTAACCCATTCCAGCACGCGAAAACGAAGGGTTTCGCGGCAAACCAACCGCTGCGCCAGCTCCGCCCGCCCTGCCCCGATTAGCCAGGTACCGACGTGGCGGCGCCGTTCATCGTCGCTGACTTCTAATCCGGCCTCTGTCGCCAAGCCGATAGCACGTTCCGCGACCTGTTGTTCTGTCTGATTGGAAGCCTGGGCAAGTTCTTCAATCGCTCGACGGCAGCTATCCCGCGTGGCAAAATCCGTCTGCGCATAGATCCCGGACGGGTCGCGGCGCAAAATCTGCTCCACCCGACTGAGCTGTTCGAAGATTTCCCGCCAGTCGAGGAGGGCGAGCTGTCGCAGGCTGGTAAAGGCATTGCCGCAGGACAACTGTTCACTGGTCTGCCGGTTCTGCTCACGAAGGATGAGGTCGTGGAGAATGGTTTTGAGCGTACGCTCCAGCCAGGTCTTGACCGGCGCCAGGGCCGCAGCTTCGTCGTAGAGCAGACCGACCAGTTGCGTCGCGAAATAAGGGCTGGGATTCGGCTCTGCTTTCGCCAGTTCCGTCAGGATGGCAAAGAGCTGGTTGGAATCGCGGCGATTGGCAGCGATCAGCCGGTTCGCCCAGAAATCCGCCAACTGCCGCTCGCGCAGATTGGTCAGCGCGGTGACGGCCATATTCTGAATGCTTTCGATCAGGGCAATGCGCAGCATCTGCGGAATGGCCCAGAGTTCTCCGGTCGTCAGCGTGCGCACTGATTGGTAGGCCTCGATATACGCCAGGACATTCTCCCGTTCGAGACGCAGTTCCGTATGGGAAACGAGATCTTTGGCCAGGCCATAGATACAGGGCAATCCCCGATAGGGATCTGAGGCCAGAACCGGCAGCTGCTGGTAAAAACGCTTCGGCAGGTTCAGCAGAACATCGCGGGTATTCCCCTCGAGAATGTAGTCGTTATCGAGAATCCAGTCGGCCGCCGGCGTTGCATTCTGTTCCAGCTGACTCGCCGCCGTGAGATCCTCACAAATCTGCCGCGCCCATTGCCGGGACAGCTTGAGTCGCTTGAGCAGTTCGGTGCCACGCTGCGGATGAGGATCGACCTGTTGCTCCCGGGCATGGCGCTGGGCATGCTCCAGAATCTGCGCCGGGGAGAGCTTAACCTCGGGGCTGCGCGCCTCGGTCCGCCGTTCGCGCTTGGGGTGCATGACGAAGAGCGCCGGCGGGAGATCGCTGATTTCCCGTAACAACGTCACCGCCCGCGACAAAGAATCGACCGGGGACTGGAGGATCAGGACGGATTCCCCGGTGACGAGCCAGCGGGCATGAGCCCGCATGATTCCAGGCTCGACACCATATTGGCCACGTCGCAACCAGAGGAGTGCCACCAGGACGCCGCTGGCGGCACCGACCAAGAGCAACGCCAAAAATGGCGGATGGTTCCAGGCAGGAAGAGACTGCGGCCAGAACAGAAGCCGGGCAGCCAGGCCGGTAATCCCGCCAAAGAGAGCGGCAAGCAGAGGGACTGCGAGGACACGCCGCCAAAGGAAGGGGTCTGTTGTATGGACGTTGCCGTCCCGATCTTTATGCACAAGAACAGTGCGGAGAAAGCCTTGCCGCGTCAAGATCCGCAGAGCTTTCCTGGCTTCTTGTTGGGTTGCGAAGTAACCGATGAGATTGCCTACAGCCATTGCTTGTCCCTGCCTTTGCGCCTGATCTCCAGCTTGTGAAAGTTTAAATGGTTTGAATGAATTGTAAAGTTGCTGCGGCAGAATGATGATTGACGAATGAACCATCCCGGGTAGAATTTTGGATATCATTCGTTCCCTAACAACAAGGGCCATCATGCCGAAGATCATCACTGTCAGCCATGCCTTGCCCTCGCACATTGCTCCGCAATCTGTTGTCCGGGATTTGGTACGGGGGATCTTTGCCAATCAGGTCGAAAATCTGGAAAAACTACTTTCCATTTTTGATAACGCCCGTATCGATACCCGCCAGTTCATGATGCCCCTTCACTGGTATTTGCTACCGCACCCGCCAGCGGAACGAACCCGGATCTATCAGGAACAGGGGCTCGAACTCATGGTCCAGGCGGCCGGGCGCTGCTTGCAAAAGGCCGGCTGTGCGCCAGCGGAGATCAACCAGATTATCGTCGTCTCATCGACCGGACACGCCACTCCGACCCTCGACGCCCACCTCATCAACCGTCTGGGACTGCATCCGACCACGACCCGCCTCCCCCTCTGGGGACTGGGTTGCGCCGGCGGCGCTGCCGGTCTGGCTCGGGCTGTCGATTACTGCCGCGCCTACCCGGCGCACCGCGTCCTGCTGATCGCCCTCGAATGTTGCAGCCTCACCTTCATGGCTGCGGATGTCAGCAAGAAGAATCTCGTTGCCACTGCACTCTTCGCCGACGGCGCTGCTGCAGCGCTGGTCGCCGGAGATCGCACCCCAATGGCGGGACCACGGGTGCTGGCGAGCCGTTCGCAGCTCTTTCCCGAGAGTTATCGGATCATGGGATGGGATTTTGTCGGGCAGGAGATGCAGCTGGTCCTTTCACCCCGGCTGCCGACGCTGATCCGGCAGGAGTTACGGCCACTGATCGATAATTTTTTCGCTGGACAAGGAATCAACCGCTCTGAGGTGCGGCACTTCATCACCCACCCCGGCGGCGCACGGATCATCGATGTCTACCGCGAGGTGTTGGAATTGCGTGGCGACGAGTTAGCGTTGACGGAAACGGCGCTAAGAAATCACGGCAACGTCTCATCGGTCTCGGTCCTGCTGGTGTTGGAAGCCTGGATGGCGAGTCGTGACGGACAGACGCCGGGTTACGGATTACTCTCGGCCTTCGGCCCCGGCTTCTCGGCCGAACTGCTGCTGTTACAGGTGGAGTAGGTGGCGATCGGTTGGATCTTCCTGGTACTGCTCGGCGAACGCTGCTTCGAGCTCGCAGTGGCGCAGCGTCACACCCGCGCTTTGCTGGCTCGCGGTGGACGGGAGTTCTATCCGGAGACCTACCCGCCCATCGTTGCTCTTCATGCCTTCTTTCTCTTTGCTCTCGCCCTGGAATCTTACCCTTGGGACATCCCCGCTAATACGTTGACCTTCGTCACCCTCGGTCTGCTCATCCTCCTGCAAGGGGGGCGCTACTGGTGCATCATCTCATTGGGCAAGCAATGGAACACCCGCATCCTCCTCGTCCCTGATGCCCCGGTGCAAAAGCGCGGTCCTTATCGCTGGCTGCGCCACCCCAACTACCTGATTGTCACCCTGGAATTTCTTCTCCTTCCCCTTCTGTTGCGCGCCCCGCTAACCTTCCTTGTTTGTTTCCCCCTCAACCTGCTGCTATTACGCCAGCGTATCCGCCTCGAAGAAGCAGCGCTGCGTCAGTTCAGCGACTACTCTGCCCGTTTTCCCGAATGCTGAGGCCTCTCCATGCCGACTCCTGATTTATTCATCTGCTGCCGCACCTGATTAAGAGTGCCGCCGGCGAGCAGGTCCTGGCGCTGCCGCGGGGAAACGTCGAGGAGGGTGAGGATCTCCGCCCCATCGACAGTCACCGTGATCTCCCGCGCCCCGCTGGCGAGCTGTTGCCGTAAAGCAGAAAAGGTCAGCTGACTGCCGACCCGGCAACGCCCATAGTCGGCGGGGTTGGCGAAAGTCAATGGGAGGATGCCGAAATTACAGAGATTGGCGTGGTGGATGCGGGCGAAACTCTTGGCGATCTTGGCGCAAATGCCGAGGTAGCGCGGTGCCAGAGCAGCGTGCTCGCGACTCGATCCTTGGCCGTAATTCTCCCCGGCAATCACCACTCCCGTTCCATGCGCCCGGCACTGCTGGTGAAAGTCGGGATTGAGCTGGTAAAAGACAAATTCGCTGATGGCGGCAATATTCGAGCGCAACGGCAGGACCTTGTTGCCGGCGGGCATGATGGTGTCGGTGGAGATATTGTCGCCGACGACGATCGCCACCGTGGCGCGCAACTCGTCCGGCAACGCCGCAAATTCCGGAAGGGGCTTGATATTGGGGCCGCGCACCACTTCAGTCACAGCCAGCTCGGCAGAAGGGAAGATGATCGAGGATTCGTCGACCAGATAGTGCTCGGGATCGACAATGCGCGGATATTCCATCTCCTGGCCGAGTTCGCGCGGATCGGTAATCACCCCCTTGAGGGTGGCAGCAGCGGCGGTCTCCGGCGAACAGAGATAGACCTGATCGTTCTTGGTCCCGGAACGGCCGGGGAAATTGCGCGGAAAGGTGCGCAGCGAGACCTGGCCTGTACCGGGCGCCTGCCCCATGCCGATACAGCCGAGACAGCCGCTTTGATGAATGCGGGCACCAGCAAGGAGGAGATCAAGGACGCCACCGGCTTCGGCGACATTCTCCAGTACCTGACGACTGCCGGGATTAATATGGAAGGAGACGTCAGGATGGGCGTGCCGCCCCTTAACGATGCGCGCCACCGTCAGCAGATCGCGGTAAGAGGAGTTGACGCTGGAACCGGTGATGGTCTGATCGACCTTAATTCCGGCCACTTCCGCCACTCGTTTGACATTCCCCGGCGAGGAGGGACAGGCGATCAACGGTTCGACCGTCGCCAGATCGATTTCGGTGTGCTCGTCATAGTCAGCGCCGGGATCGGCGGCGAGTTCGATCCAGACCTCGCCCCGCCCCTGCGCGATCAGATATTGACGGGTGCGGACGTCAGAGGGGAAGACCGTCGTCGTCGCCCCGAGTTCCGTCCCCATATTGCCGATCGTTTCACGATCGCTGGCCGAAAGGCTGACCACGCCGGGGCCATAATACTCAATGATCTTGCCCACGCCGCCCTTAACGTCGTAGCGCCGCAGCATTTCGAGGATGACATCCTTGGCGCTGACCCAATCAGGGAGTTGGCCGGTGAGATGAACGCCAAGGACTCTGGGACAGGGGAAGTAATAAGGATAGCCGGCCATTGCCAGGGCGACATCGAGACCGCCGGCACCGATGCCGAGCATCGACACACCGGCGGCGCCGGTGCTGTGACTGTCGGCGCCGAGGAGGGTCGCACCGGGACGACCGAAACGCTCCATGTGTACCTGATGCGAGACGCCGTTGCCGGGACGGGAAAAGTAAATGCCGTAACGGGCACAAGCGGTCTGCAGGTACTTGTGGTCATCGGCGTTCTTGTTATCGGTCTGCAGCAGATTGTGGTCGACATACTGGGCCGCAAGTGCCGCCTTGACACTGGGCAGCCCGAGGGCCTCGAATTCCAGCATCGCCATGGTGCCGGTGGCGTCCTGCAACAAGGTGTGATCGATGCGAATGCCGATCTCTTCGCCGGCAACGAGTGTCCCCTCGGCCAGATGCGCTTCGAGGATTTTGCGGGTGAGATTGCGCGCTTTCATGGCGAATCCCCTTGTTTCAAACGCACGCTGACCATTCAGTCGATTTGTTCCACCAGATAGTTCTGGATCCCCATCTGTTTGATCTGGTCAAGCTGGGCTTCGAGGAGATCGATGTGTTCCTCCTCCTCGTGCAAAATGCTTTCGAGAAGCTCACGCGTGCCGTTATCTCCGACCTCCACCGCCAACCGGATACTCTCGTTGTAATTCTTGATCGCATCGGCCTCGGCAGCATGGTCGTTCAGGTGCATCTTTTCCACCTCGGCGCCGATGGTGATCTTGTTAAGGTTGCTGACGATCGGCCGGCCATCGAGAAAGAGGATGCGGGCGATCAGCTTCTCGGCGTGTTTCATCTCGTCGATGGCACGCTTTTCGATGATCTTGTGCAGCTTTTCGTAATTCCAGTTGTCGCACATCTCGGAATGGACCATGTACTGATTAATGGCGGTCAGTTCCTCGGCGAGACGCGCATTGAGAGAATCGATGATCTGGGCATTGCCTTTCATGATGTACCTCCTTTATCCTGGATGTCATGTGCCGTGCTGGCATGCAAAAGCTTAGCAGTTGTTAGCGCGGACGCAAGTCCGGGAGCCGAGTCCGATTGCCCGTTTTAAATTCTGTGGTATGTTTTTATCAAAAGAATAAGGGCGTAAAACGAAAGCCTGACTTTACAATAAGCTCATCATCTAGAATTTCCAGGGAGGACAACATGCAGAAAATACGCTACGGGTTCATTGTGCTGGGCATGGTATTGTGCCTGGCGACTTCCGCTCCCGCCCAGGTGAGTATCGGTTTCAGCTCCCCTCACGTCAGCATCGGGATCAACCTGCCGGTGTACCCGGAACTCGTGCCGGTGCCAAGCTACCCCGTCTATTACGCGCCGCAGCTAAATGCCAACTATTTCTTTTACGACGGCATGTACTGGGTTTATCAGGATGATTACTGGTACACAAGCGACTGGTACAACGGCCCCTGGTGGCTGGTTGAACCGGAATTTGTGCCGGTCTTCATCCTCCGTATTCCGGTCCGCTACTATCGGAGTCCACCTAGGTACTTTTATGGCTGGCCAGCGAACGCGCCACCGCGCTGGGATCGTCACTGGGGGTATGAATGGGAGCAACGGCGCCGCGGCTGGGATCGTTGGGATCGCCGCTCGGTACCAGCGCCCGCGCCGCGACCTGATTACCAACGGCGCTATTCGGGAGATCGCTATCCGCGGGGAGAGCAACAGAAGAACCTGCGTCAGCAGCTTTACCGTTACCAATCCCGTGACACCTTGATCCGCGAGCGCATTCAACCACAGATGGAACAAAGAACGCCTGCTCCGGCACCGCGCATAAGAGGGCAAGAATCACCACCAGGAAGCCAAAGACCGCAAGACGATCGGCGTGAAAAGCAACAGCAGGTCGGTCCGGATCACAGACGTACCTCGTCGCCGCCCAGATCCCCGGCCTGGTCTGGTTCGGCAGTGCGTAAGCTCCAGCAGCAGCCAGCAGCGGTACATGAACGCGAGCGTGAGCGACAGAGACCAAGGTCGCAGGATCAGGAATTAATACGGCGAGAGCAGAACAGAGAAAAAAGTCAGAAAAAAGGTGAACGAAAAGAACCGGAAAAAGACCGAGAACGCGACAGGAATTGACCTTCAACGGGATGACCGCTTTGAGGTCTACCGGGAAGTAAAAAGAGGGCAGGCTACTTATAGCCTGCCCTCTTTTGAGTCTACAGCGATTGTGACAGCGCTATTCCTTGGGTTTCTTACTGCGATACCCCGGTTTGACAAGAATTTCCAGATAAAAAGATTCGAGCTGTTGTGCTTCGGCCTCTGAAATGGACTT
>DIKR01000139.1:522-2435 GCA_002424625.1 Desulfuromonadaceae bacterium UBA5613 | reverse complement strand
CGGCAGTCAAAATCCCAAAAATCGACGCCAGGGGGGAGAGGCTTTCGCCGTTCTCTTTGGATATATTTTTTCACTTCATGCTTGATGGCTTCAAAGAGCCTGGGAACTTTGATCTTGGGGTGGGTCGTTTTAAAGGTTTTTCTCATAGTACTTCCATAAGGTAGGGTGAGCAGGATTAAAAACAAGCTGCAAGGGATGACAAGATAGCATCAAGGGGCGGTTTTCCCAATTGTTTTATTCCCGGCCAGAAACTCCTTTAGCACCGCATTGAACTCGTCCGGTTGCTCCAGATTTACCAGATGCCCGCCTCCCGGCAAAACAGAAAGTCTAGCATCCGCAATTCCGGCTGCGAGTAAACGTGATTGCTCACTCGGAATCGTCTGATCCTGCTCCGCGCCGATCACCAGTGCCGGTTGACGAATGGCGCCGAGCCCAGGGAGATAATCCTTCCGCTCACGCATGGCGATCAGACCGGCCGCAGCACCGCGCGGATCAGTGGCCGAGATCCAGCCGGAGACCTCTGTGACCAGTTCGGGATGAGCCGCCAAGGTGTCCGGGGCAAAGAGGATATTACGGAAAACTTCCAGCAGCGGCTTCATCCCCTCGGCATCAGTCGCGGCAGCAAGAGCGGTGCGCTTGGCCTTCCCCGCCTCATCATCCGCCCCGGCCCGGGTGACGATGAAGATCGCGGCGCTGACCCGTTCAGGGTAACGCTCCAGAAGGTTCAAAAGGACATAACCACCCATCGACATGCCGCCGACCACCGCCTGCGGGAGATCAAGTTGATCCATGAGCGCGATGATATCATCGGCATAACTGCTCATATTCACTGCAGCGGCAGTCATCCTGCTCTCTCCGAAGCCGCGCAGATCAGGGGTAATGACCCGGTAGCCGGCCTTGGTCAGAGCCGCGACCTGCGGCCGCCACATTGTCCGGTTGAGGGGAAAGCCGTGAATCAGAAGGAGCGGCTGGCCGCTGCCGTTGTCGTCGTAGGCGAGAGTTGTTCTGTCCATACTTATCTTATTCATAGCGACTGCATCCTTTCCCTTTCTCTTGGCATCAACACCAACCTATCGAATTAAAGTATTTTACTGAAATTAAATCATTGTGCAAAGCAAAAAACCCCCGCACGGACGAGCCGAAACGGGGGGTTTTGTTTCATGCCATCAGCCTTTCAGCCTCAAGCCTTTCCATCACACAATTTACTTGTATTCCGGCATCTCGTCGAACTGGAGATATTTGTAGATCGTCTCTTTCTTCGGCTCGATCTTCTCTTTGTAAGCAGCCATAAACTCGGCCACAGTCGGAAGCTTGCCCATAGTCGCCGCCACAGCGCCGAGTTCGGCGGAACCGAGGAATACCTTGGCGCCATCACCGATACGATCGTCGAAGTTACGGGTCGAGGTCGAGAACATATTCACCCCGGCCGGGACGCGGGCCTGATTGCCCATGCACAGCGAGCAGCCGGCGATCTCGATGCGGGCGCCAAAGGCACTGTAAACCGAGAAGTACGCTTCATCCTTAAGTTTCGCCTGATCCATACGGGTCGGCGGGCAGATCCAGGTGCGGACATCGGGATTGAACTTGAGACCGCGCCAGATCTCGGCGGCAGCACGGAAGTGGCCGATGTTGGTCATGCAGGAGCCGAGGAAGACATCCTGAATCGGCGTACCGGCGACTTCGGAGAGGAGCTTGACATCGTCCGGATCGTTCGGGCAAGCGAGAATCGGCTCGGTGATCTCGGAAAGATCGATCTCGATAACTTCTGCGTACTCAGCATTTTTGTCAGCTTCGAGAAGCTCGGGCTTGGCCAGCCAGGCATTGACCGCATCGATGCGGTTCTGCAGGGTCTGGGCATCCTGATAGCCGTCCTTGATCATCTGCTTCATCAGGGCGACGTTGGAACGCAGGTA
>DIKR01000139.1:225-434 GCA_002424625.1 Desulfuromonadaceae bacterium UBA5613 | reverse complement strand
GGGAGACCTTCCATTTCGAGAATGCGGCCGTTAAAGATGTTGATCTTGTTCTTCTTGGGGACAGTGAGTTTCCCCTGCTTGATCGCCCAGTAAGGGATGGCATTGACAACGTCGCGCAGGGTGATGCCGGGATTGAGCTTCCCTTTAAAGCGAACCAGGACCGACTCGGGCATATCCAGGGGCATGAAGCCCATGGCGCCGGCGAAGGC
>DIKR01000139.1:0-181 GCA_002424625.1 Desulfuromonadaceae bacterium UBA5613 | reverse complement strand
TCGCCGCCGGTGCCGACGGTGTCGGGGAGGAGGAGACGGTTGAGCCAGGAGTGGATGACGCCATCGCCCGGCTTGAGGGGGACGCCGCCGCGCTCGATGATGAAGCTCGGCAGGGTCTTGTGCATCTTGACGTCGGCCGGCTTCGGATAAGCGGCGGTGTGGCAGAAGGACTGCATGAACA
>DIKR01000103.1:3671-3794 GCA_002424625.1 Desulfuromonadaceae bacterium UBA5613 | reverse complement strand
CGATGATCGCCTGCATGATCGGCTCATACTTGGCAATGACCGCTTCAACCTTCTCCTGAATCGATGCATCGAAACGCTGGCCGATGGCACGCAGACTTTCGCGGATCTTGGTCGGGCCGAAGA
>DIKR01000103.1:0-3547 GCA_002424625.1 Desulfuromonadaceae bacterium UBA5613 | reverse complement strand
TCCAGACCGACTTGACGTTGAGGCCAATCTCTTCGAGGAGGGCCTTGGCGCTCCAGACGTCGCCGCCGATGTTGTAATCGCCGATCAGGGCGATGTCGTAAGGGGTCGAAGCTTCGGCGAACTCGCGGGTCTCGATGATGTAGTCGCGAATCGTGTCATTACTGATGTGGTGGCCGAGGGACTGGGAGACGCCGCGGAAGCCCTCGCAGTTACAAGGAATAATCGGCAGATCGAGCTCCTTGGCCATCGTCTTGGCCACCGAGTTGATGTCGTCGCCGATCAGTCCGACCGGGCACTCCGAGAGGACGGAAATTCCTTTGGCGAGAGGAAAGAGCTCGTGCGCCTCAGTCAGGAGGGTCTTGAGCTTCTTGTCGCCGCCGTAGACGATATCCTTTTCCTGAAAATCGGAGGTGAACTGCATGCCGAACTGGGTGACGCCGTTGATGCCGGTCATCAGATTGCGCCGGGTGCCCCAGCTGTACCAGCCGCAGCCGACCGGGCCGTGCGAGACGTGCACCATATCGCGGATCGGCCCCCACACCACCCCTTTGGCGCCAGCGTAGGCACAGCCGCGGGCGGACATAACACCGGGGACGGTCTTCTTGTTAGACTTGACGCAGCTCTTGCCGGAGGCCGGATCGTTGGCGCCCAGATGCGGAGCCCGCTTCTTGCGGGCCTTCTCAGGGTAGGCGTCGAGAACTTTTTCGATCATCTCCGTCGTCGACTCTTTGGTGATGCCGGGGACTTTTCTTATTTTTTCAGTCATGGGCTGACTCCTGAAAGGTTGGTTCCGTAGGGGCGAACCTATGTGTTCGCCCTTGACCAAGGCAGACACACAGGTCTGCCCCTACACACGATCCTGGGTTACGCCGCGTTCTCCGCCTTGCCGACGACCGCTTCATCTTCGGCTTCCATGATCCCGAACTCCATGAGCAGATCTTCGAGCTCTTCCATCTCCAGCGGCGTCGGGACGACGAGCATCTTGTTATTGAGAATCTTCTCGGCGAGGGTGCGATACTCCTGGGCCTGCGGATGCTCCGGGGAGTATTCGATGACCGTCATGCGGCGCATCTCGGCGCGCTGCACCTGATTGTCGCGGGGAACAAAGTGGATCATCTGGGTCCCGAGTTTATCGGCCAGGGCACTGACCAGCTCGAACTCCTTGTCGGTCTTGCGGGCGTTGCAGATCAGACCGGCAAGACGGACCTTGCCACTGGAGGCGTACTTGAGAATCCCCTTGGCGATGTTGTTGGCGGCGTACATCGCCATCATCTCGCCGGAGCAGACGATGTAGATCTCTTCGGCCTTGCCTTCGCGGATCGGCATGGCGAAACCGCCGCAGACGACGTCGCCGAGGACGTCATAGAAAACAAAATCGAGATCTTCGGTGTAGGCGCCCTCTTCCTCCAGGAAGTTGATGGCGGTGATGACGCCGCGTCCGGCACAACCGACGCCGGGCTCGGGTCCACCGGACTCGACACAAGCGATATTGCCGTATCCGACCTTGAGGACATCGGAGAGTTCGAGATCCTCCACCGTCCCTTTTTCGCGCACCAGATCCATGACGGTGTTCTGCGCCTTGGCGTGGAGAATGAGTCGGGTGGAGTCGGCCTTGGGGTCACAACCGACGATCATCACCTTCTTGCCAAGGAAGGCAAGACCGGCGACGGTATTCTGGGTGGTGGTCGATTTGCCGATGCCGCCTTTACCGTAAATTGCAATCTGACGAAGTTTCTTTTCAGCCATGACGTCCTCCATACTTTCTGGTTAATTGTTCTTTCTTTTGCTCTTGAAAATGAGGAAGCCCCACCCGGACAATCCGGATGGGGCTTCATTGCCCGGCGACTCCGCCCTGGAGTCGCATTGGAAAAGGATAAAAACAGAAAAAGCCCGAGGGAGATCTCTCTCCTGCGGGCTTCGTTGCCGGGTCAAATGCGACACCACCTCGTGTCGCCTGCTCTTGACATCTCCTAAAGCACGGGGTGTGCCAAAGATGCTAATTCGTGCAATATCGGAATGATAGCATCTTCGCCTGAGGTAATAATGTGATTGCCCTTCATCTTGCCTGCCTAAAAAAACAGCAGCAAGAGGGCAGAAGATGGGCAACGCTTCCCCCGTTTGACAATCGCCGCCAGTGCGGCTAGCATGCCGACAGTTTTTATCCTCAAAAAAGGCGCTCCCCATGTCGCGACACCCTAAAGAGGAACAATTATCCCGCATTGCGGCGCGCATGCTTAAAGCTCTCAAGGAAGAGGGCGGCGCAACGCTCAAAACCGGCGAAATTCCCTTGCGGGCACGGATAACCCAGGTGCTGCTGCGCGAGGAGGCGGTGATCGAGGATCTTGACCGCCAGGCCAACGTCCTGCTCAACGAACATCTCCGCGCTGCGCCGCCCGGCATCGACCGCCAGAAAATGCTGCTGATGGTCCGCAACAAACTCGCCAAAGAGAAAGGAATCCCGCTATGAGGTGGTCAGAGGATCGCATCTCTCATCTCGCACACCAGGTCTTCAATGACCTGTGGCGGGGCGACCTCATCGAAGCCGACGACGCTGGCCGCGCCCTCACTTCCCTTAAAAACGCCCTGAGCAACATCGTCCGCGCCGAAGAGGAAGTCGATAGCCTGATTCGCGACAAACTCAACAAGCAGAAGAAGATTATCGGCAGCCACGATTGGCAGCTGCTTTATGCCCGCTACCACCGGGAAGAGATGGCGAAACGGGGCTGGGCCTGAAAAGGCTTTTTTCTTTCTTTTGCCGCAGACCTCCCCGCCCCTTCGCCGCACCATGACGCCACTCTGATTTGCTAGAAATAGCCCCTCGGTCCATCCTTCCTCGATGAAAAAAAAGAAATTCCCCTTGACATCTGCGAGATCGTAGCTATATTTATCGCGTCTTGGCACTCAAATAAATCGAGTGCTAAAATCTGTACTCACAAGGGCAATGTGCCCGAAATAAACCTTTTTTTGTGAACGGAAGGAGAAAAAAATGAACATCAGACCGCTGCACGACCGGGTAATCGTCGAAAGAGTTGAAGAAGAGACTAAAACCGCCGGGGGACTTTTCATCCCCGATTCAGCGAAAGAGAAGCCACAGAAGGGGATCATCATCGCCGCCGGCCATGGCAAGAAGACCGAAGAAGGCAAGCTTCTCCCCCTCGACGTTAAAGTCGGCGACCAGGTTCTTTTCGGCAAGTACTCCGGCACCGAGATCAAACTCGACGGCAAAGAGTATCTGATGATGCGCGAAGATGAACTCCTCGCCGTGATTGAGAAATAATTCTAAAAACTTTCAGAAGGAGATGATTCAAGATGGCTGCTAAAGAAATTAAATTCGGGCAGGACGCCCGCGCTAAAATCCTCGTCGGTGTCAACGCTCTTGCCGACGCCGTTAAAGTCACCCTCGGACCGAAGGGACGCAACGTCGTCATCGAAAAGTCCTACGGCGCACCGCTGATCACCAAGGACGGCGTCACCGTCGCCAAAGAGATCGAACTCGAAGACAAGTTCGAGAACATGGGCGCACAGCTGGTCAAGGAAGTCGCTTCCA
>DIKR01000020.1:11937-24759 GCA_002424625.1 Desulfuromonadaceae bacterium UBA5613 | reverse complement strand
GCCTGGGCCAGGACCTGGGTGCTGATCTGGGCGATCTCTTCGGCGGCAGCGTTTTCGAGAAAGATCACATCGAGATTGCTGCTCGTCCCCGGCACGTCGAGTTCAGTAATAATCTTCAGCAGGCGCTCGATGTTCGCCATCGAATCGGTGATGATCAGGGTATTGGTCGGGGCATAAGCGACGACACTTCCGGATTTGGGAATAAGCGGGGTGAGGATCGAGGTGGCAAAAGTCACCGCATCGATATTTTGCACCGGCACGAGACGGGTCACGATCTGCTCGGCACCGCTCGACGCCGCGTCGCTGCCGGTCGGCACCGTATTCTCTTTCGCTTCCTGGGTACGGACCACCTTGTTCATCTTGCCGGCCGGGACAACGGTAAAGCCCTTAACGCTGAGGACGGAGAGGAAGACCTGATACGCTTCATCAAGAGACATCCCTCGCGGCGAAATGATTGTCACCTTCCCCTTGACGGTATCATCATAAACAAAGTTTTTGCCCGTCATCTCGCTGATCGTCTGAATCAGATCGGTCAGTTCGACGTCTTTGAAGTCAAGGGTGACGCTGGCCGTTTTTCTGGTCGAGGAAACGGGGGACTGCGCTTCTGCCAAGGAACAAAGCGGGGCAAAGGTTAAGGCGAAAAACAGGGCAAGTGTCGCCAGGATGAACGGTCGTCTCTGCACCGGTAGGCCTCCTAATCGAGATTATATTCAAGACTCAGCGGCGCATTGTTGCGCACAACAGCAACGACAATATGCTGCGCTTCGCGTAACTGCTGAAAGATCTGTAACGCTTTTTCCGGACTGTCGAGAGCCAGTCCATTGACTTCTTTAATAATGTCTCCCTTTTGCAAGCCAAGAGAGGTAAAGATCGTGTTCGGCCGGAGCATCTTCACCTCGAAGCCATCGGTCTTGCCGTTGACAACGTGCGGCTCCATGCGCGCCTGCTTCATCAGTTCACCGAGATTGGAGCGTGCCTTCTCGACCTCGGCGCGGGAAAGGGCAAAACTGTTATCACTGGTGCCGCGAATCGCCGGACTGGTTGCCGACGGTACACTCGCCCCTCCCTCTTCTCCCGGGATTTCCGGCGGCAGGATGATCTGTTCCGAGCCATCCGGGTAACGGAGTTTGAGGAGTTGGCGGGCGATGGCAACGACTTTACTGCCGTCGGCGAGAGTATCATCGAGACGAAGAATGCTGTTTTCATTACCAATACGGATCAGGGCGATCGGTCGATTCCCCCCGGCAATCGTGCCAAGGAGAAGAATGTTGCTGCGCGGCTGGGCGGCGACGCTGGAACTGCTCTCCTGTTTGTTCGCGAGACTGTATTGCCCGGCGAGGTGCGGGGCAAAGAGACTGCGCTGCACGATAATCTCGTAATCAAGGAGAGCCGTCGCCGGACGGATTGCCCCCGCCGTTGTGCCGACTGCAACCGGTGCTACCACCGCGGGCGCACGGGCTAAACGCATCCCGACCAGCGACGCACCAAGATGCCCGAGGGTCAACCCCAGCAGCGCCAGAGCGGCAAGAAGGAGAAGCGGGAAATGTCGCAGAGGAAAATTCAGCATCATTAGCTATCTGGGTAAGGGGTGAAATAATTGGCAAGATTACATGGCAGACCGGCAAAATGCAACTATTAGCAAAAGGGTGAAAGATTATAGATTGACAGTCCTGTTTCGGCGGGGGAAATGGCGGGCAGGGTTCGTTTTTGGAGCTACGCTGGAGGAGGCCGGCCTATACCGACCTCCTTGATCCTGACGAAGGGTACACTTAGGGGGCGCTGATCAACTTTTCACAGCATCCAGTTAAAACCCACCGGCAAGCC
Organism: Desulfuromonadaceae bacterium UBA5613; assembly: GCA_002424625.1. GTDB lineage: Bacteria > Desulfobacterota > Desulfuromonadia > Desulfuromonadales > UBA2197 > UBA2197. Next base: position 22,935 of record DIKR01000020.1, on the reverse strand, counting down.
CGAAAATCGGACAAGCTTCCAGGGTTGCGGCCGCCAACGCTTCTTCTGTCCCGGTAAAGACTGGCGTTGGATTGGTGCCAAGATAAATTGTCAAGATATTGTCTGCCCCATTGTTGGACAGGAGAATTCGCGCCGCACCATTCAGCTCAATTTCTCCTGCGGCTGTCGTCTCCGCACCACTATTATAATCAAAGGTATATTCAATCGGTTCAATCGTTTTAATTGTGTAGGAACCATCCAGGCAGCTCTCTGGAGTCATAACCGTTGCAAAGGAACCACTGGCTTCCCACACCCCGATTTCCCCGCTCGCTGTTAAGTCATAAATGTCTCTCGTTTTCAAATTGTTGGCGGTAAGGCTCAGACCAACACTTTCACCGGAGAAGGTCCCTGAAAAAGCCATCGTCCCGTTCGAGACAAACTCCTCTTCCGTATGAACTACAACGCCACTGCTCAGCGTGTTTATACTTGTTCCGGTGTCGGACATATTGGCAGTAATGCTAAAGGCATCCGCGGCATCATTATATGTGAACATTCCCTTGAACGATGAGGATTGATTGCTGGCAAATAATGCTGGAGTATCCGTGACCACGGTTTCGGTCCAGGAGTCGGTGCCGGAAGCCTTCGAGGTTGCGACGACAATCCCGCCGCTATCAAGCACCTGGATAACAAGATCGGTTTCATCATTGATATCTTGATCGCCATTCCCTTCAATGACGATAAATTGTGAAGTGGCGCCATTATAAATCTCTTCCAGGGAATAAGTTCCGTTTATGAGAATATTACCTTCCCGGCAGTCATCATAGGTCGTTGTGCTTTTGAAACCGCCACCGTCAGGTTTCTCGACATAATCTTCGGTTATTGTCCCAAAATCAGCACAATTCGTTACCGTCAGCGCAGACTTTTGCACCGTCGCTGCTGGCACCGCCTTGGCGAGAAACGTCTGGATGACAAGGGAACTCTCTGTATCAGGAAAATTTTCGCTGGCAATCCGGAAGGTAAAAATCTTCGCAGAACTCCCCACTCCCGCCGGAGAAGGGATCAGATTACTGAGCCCATCACTTCTCACCAGCAAGAAAGAGGCTGCAGCCTGCTGGGCTTGCTCCGGGGTCGTGATTGGCGCGGCATTCGTACCGCCGTCGCCATTACTGCCGCCACCGCCACAACCGGCAAGGAGGAGAGAAACCAGCGAAAAACTCGACAAAATCTTCAGCCAACTTGTCCCTTCCATTTCAACCTCCCACGTTTTGTTGAATTATTTATGTCTGCACAAAACATCCTGTAGACGACTATAATTTACAAAGTGAAAGGCGCAATGGACCCAAAGACCATTTCTTTCAACGGAAGGGATTAGACAGAAAAGCCAAAGAATTGCGGGAAGGTTTAACGTCTTATCCAAACTTTAGTACATGTATCTGTCCCGGCCCGCCCTTGATCATCCAGCGGGCTCAGGGGCTTTCACACTATTCTCCCTATTTCTGCATCGGATCAAGGATGTAGGTTGCCATCCACTTCTCCTCCATCCAGTCTTCCGGTCGCACCGGCACCCCGCCGACCAGCACTTCAAAGTGAAGATGATCGCCGCCGGACATCCCGGTATTGCCGCTGCGTCCGATCTCTTCGCCCCGGGACACACTCTGCCCCACCTGAGCGCTGATACTGCTCATATGACCGTAAAGGGTTTGGACGCCAAGTCCGTGATCAAGGATGACGCAGCCACCGTACAGGCCGAAATACCCGGCAAAGAGGACTTTCCCGGGGTTAGCGGCGAGGATCGGCGCCTGCGCTACCGAAGCGAGGTCCGTGCCAAGGTGGGTCTGGTGATCGACAACCTGTCCATTGTAATAGTAATCCCGGGCTTCGGCGTAAGCACCGGTGGTCATGGCGCGCGGCATGCGCAGCATCGGTGCACTCCAAAGGGGAGTCGCGCTACTCTTGGCTGCGAGCTCAAGCAGGGTTTTGCGGTTTTCAGCGCGGATATCACGGTTAACTTTCAAAAAGAGATCAATGCCGCTCCCCCCGGGCACCAACCCCTGAAACTCTTCGGTCTTGCTGGCAATGAAGGCGTCGGAAACGTTGATTCGTGCCTGCGGAAATTTGCGGGAAAGGAGACGCAGGCCCGAACTGATCCGCGTTTCATTGCCGGCGAGATCGACGGCTACCAGCTTCGGCGCATAAGCTGCCGGGTTGACTGCCACAGGAAAGGGAACGACACACAGATATTTCCCGTTACTCTGACGATAGCCGGCAAAGAAAAGACCGTCGGCCTGAACGCCGCTGCGGGACGTCTCCTCCGAGACCTTGTAGACAATCGTAGCCGCCCCTCCCTGCCAGATCGGCGTGGTGTCGCTGAGCAGTTCGATCTGCGGCGGCTGCCGGTCCAGAATCAAGGTCAAACTCTGCTGCGCGCGATTACCGTTGCCGAAGGGGAAGAGGGAATGATCGCGCACTTCGAAAGCGAACTCAACACTGCCGTCGATCAACCCGGTTTTTGCCAGATCCAGTTGAATTTCACTGCTCTTCTCGCCGGAAAACTCCTTTTCCATTAAAACCGTCTCGCTACCGTCTTGCCGGGCGATAATTCGCAATGACTTCAAGCCACTCCCGGAATCACTGAGCTTGATCGTCAGCGGCCGCTGGGCAGAGAGCATCCCTTGCGCGGGGGAAACTTCAATGCCTGGCGCCTTGAGATCACGCAGATAGCCGTAGAAGCCGGCAATCACAGCAATTAATAATAAAAAACGCAGATAGCGCATACCATTGAAGGGACGGGGAGGACGACGAAGACGATTTTTTCTCACGATTTTTCCTTGCAGAGGGGTTGCAAAACAGGCAGTGAACAGCGGTTATTCCCAATTGCCATCACGGTTACGGCGCAGCTGGACCACTCCGACTTTTCCGTCTTCCCGCACGAACAGGTTAAGGAGAGCACTGACCAAAGAGATAAAGAGGGAACCGAAGAGCGCGGCCCAAAAACCTTGCACCGTAAAACCCTCAATGATGAGAGAGGCAATTTTAAGTAAAAACCCGTTGATGACAAATGTAAAAAGTCCAAGACTTAAAATATTCAGGGGGAGCGTCAGAAGGAGGAGAAGAGGCCGGACAAAAGCATTCAGGACTCCAAGAATCGCCGCTGCAGCCAGGGCGGGGACAAAACCGGTGACATCGATCCCTTTAAGGACATACGCGGCAGCCAGAATGGCAAGCGTCAAAATGAGCCAGCGCAGTAAAATACCTTTCATCGTTTGCACTCCTGTTTGCAACAAGGATAGGGGTAAAAAGAAATTTTTATAGCATTAACAGATAAGCGCAGCAAGGGTGAAGAGCACAGTCAAGGAAAATCAACGGGAAAGAAGAGGCTTGCAGGGAGCACTTGCAATTGACGCTATCGGCCTTTTTAGATAGAGTTTTAAGTTACCAAATGTTGACAGGATAGCCACGTTTTGTGTCCCCCTTCACTTTTGACGTTCAGGAGATCAACCCTATGAACCATCGTCATTTGCCTGGACTGGCAGCGTTCCTCCTCGTTGGCCTGCTACAGTGGACGGGCACTGCGCTGGCCACGGAGACCGTCGTCGCCAGCGTCGGCAGCATCCCTGTCACCCAGTTCGAACTCGACCAGAAATCTCAACAACTGTTGTTGCTGAAAGGCGGCTTTCCTGCGCATGTGCGGACGGAACGACTTGAGGCGGTGCGGACGGAACGACTTGAGGCGGTGCGGGCGGAGGCGCTACAGGTATTGATCGAACGGGCTTATCTGGTCGCGCACGGTTTTCACGAAAAAGTAGCGATCGACAACGCCAGCATCGAAACGGAAATGGATAAGATCCGCAAAAGATTCAAAAATGACAAAGAATTGCAAGACGCCTTGCGCGGCGTCCCCCTCGCCTCCCTGCGGGCTGCGGTCTATCGTCAGCTCATGGCAACGAAAGTCGAACAACTCTTTCTGAACGAACCGTCCAGGGTCTCCGACCAGGAAATCAGCCAGTTTTACAAGGAGAATCACGGCCGCTATTTACGCCCCAAGAGCTTCCGCGCCAATACTATCTACCTCAAGGTCGATCCAACTCTGACCGTTGAAGAGCAGGAAGCAAAACGTCAACTCGCTGAGGAATTGGTGGCCACTGCCCGCGCCGGCGGAAATTTTTATAACCTGGCCTATTACCATTCCGATCACAATACCCGCTATGTCGGTGGCGACACCGGCTATTTTCACCAGGGGCAGATGAAGGACAAAGAGCTGGAAAAGGCTTTGCTCAGCCTTCAGCCCGGCGAGATTACCGGTCCCATCCGGAATGTCTCGGGTTACCACATCCTGAAACTCACTGAAGTGAAAGAAGAGAGCCAGATCACCCTTGCAGAGGTCAAGCTCAAGATTGCTGCCGAGCTGCAAATAAAAAAGCGCGCCGATCTTCAACGCAAGCTGATGGAAGAGCTCAAGGCCAGATATCCGGTCAGCATGGCTGGAGAAAAGTCAGCTCGTCCCCACTGAAACCATCTGCAGGTTTAAAGTGTTGGCGCTCTGTTACCCCTTCCCCTGCACCACTCGCAACCGTCCTTTGGGCGCAGCATGAACCCGCCCGACCACCCAGCCCTTCGCCCCTCTTGCTGTCAGCGCAGCCAACAGGGCGGTAAGCTCTTCCGCCCCTACCGCCATCAGTAGTCCGCCGGAGGTCTGCGGGTCGGCGAGGATGTCGAGGACGTCTGCCGGCAGGCTTTGGCCTTCCAGCACCTGCGACAGATAATAGTCACGGTTGTTGTAGCTGCCGACCGGCACCAGCCCCATTGCCGCCATCTCCCGGGCCCGGGGGTAGACAGGGAGGGCGGCAGCATCGATCTCCAGCAGAACGTCGCTCGCTACGGCGAGTTCGAGGGCATGCCCCATCAAGCTGAAACCGGTGATATCGGTGCAGGCGTGCACACCGACTTCGAGCATCGCCTCACAGGCGGCCCGGTTCAGGGTCTCCATGCCGATAATGGCGGCGCGGATCTCGGCTTCAACGAGAACCTCCCCCTTGAGGGCGGTGGCGAGGATGCCGGTACCGAGGGGTTTGGTCAGAACCAGGGCATCGCCGGGCCGGGCGCCGACGGTACTCACCATCTTTGCCGGATCGACCAGGCCGGTCACTGCCAGGCCGACCTTGGGCTCTTCGTCGTCAACGGTGTGGCCGCCGACGATGACGGCACCGGCTTCTTTGACCTTTTCAACCCCGCCCCGCAGGATCTCGACGAGGATGCTGCGGTCAAGACAGGCCGGAAAACCGACCAGAGAGAGGGCGGTCAGCGGCCGAGCACCCATGGCGTAGATATCGGAGAGGGCGTTGGCAGCGGCGATACGGCCGTAGCTGAGGGGATCATCGACGATCGGCGTGAAGAAGTCGACGGACTGCACCAAAGCCAGTTGGCTGTCGAGGCGATAAACCCCGGCATCAGCAAAGGGGATGGCAGCGGAGAGGAGGTTTTCATCCTCAAATGTCGGAAGTTGGCGCAGCACCTGCGCCAGCGGCCCGGGAGCCAGTTTGGCGGCTCAACCGCTGGAGCGGGAGTAACTGGTCAAGCGGATCGGTTTTTCGACCATGGGGTACCTCCTTTCGTGATGAATAGTAAAATCTTGGGACGGATCTCGCCCGTGTTACGCGTCACGCGTCACGGCCCTTCCGGCAGTTTCCATGCGACCCGGACATCGCCGCGGCGCATGGTGTATTTGAGGGCATCGCAGTGTTCCAGGAAGCTCTGCACCTGTTTGCGGGCACTGTTGATCTGATCACGGAACTCGGCCATGGTCAGGGTCTGGTGGGAAGCAAAGTGGTGCCGGAGCTTTGCCAAAGTCTGCTGATAGGTATCGATGTGGAAAAAACTCTCGTCGTTGAGCCGCACCAGGCGGCCGGTACTGAAAAGGTAGGCGAGAAGCGGTTCGGTCTGGGCCGGGTCGAAGCCGAGACGCTCGAGCATCTCCTGCTTGTTCTTTGCTTGCACCCCCTCCTCGCGATAAGCCGCTTCAATCCGCTCGACCGTTCGCTGCTCGTTAGCCGAAAGGGTCGGGGCGAAGCCGGGACGGGCCAGTAACTCTCCCTGCTGGACAATATCGCCGGCAGCCAGAGCATCGGCCAGCAACTGGTCGAAAGTCTTCGCCGCCAGGGCCGGCGGCAGAACGCTCTTCAGTGTCGCGTGGGGAATGCCGGGAAGGAGCGGGCTGGCGGCGTGGAAACGGTCGGTCTCCTCGATCATTTTGAGGCGCCAGGTGCGCATCGCTTCGACGACCGCCCACTGGTCAGCGAGTCGGGCCACCTTCCCTTCGCTCTCCAGTTTCTCCAGGTGTGTAACGATCCGCTCCTGGCCCATGCCGGAGATGAGTTCGAGATCCTTCAGCCGGGCACAGCCCTGTTCAAGGAGCTTTTGCAGCAGAAACGACTTCTCCCCCGATTCGAGTTCAGAGAGGGCGAGCATGACCTCATCGCGGAAGCGGCGGTGCTTGACGGGATTCGGGTCGATAACGACACCGCCGCCGATGGTGGTCATCGGCGAATAGGAACGGACAATGAAACGGTCGAGACGGTGGGCGACCAGAGGGCGATCGAGGTGGATCTGGACAATGGCGCTCTGACCGGGCTCGAGCAGGTCGCGGTCAAGGAGCGCCACCACTCCGACCACCCGGGCCGTGCCGAGGTAAAAATGGATCGGATCGCGAAATTTGAGGGGCCGCGGCGCCGAGGGGAGGAGGGTGAGGCGAACGTCGAGGCGCTCGCTCTGTTCAAAGATCCCCGGGGTGCCGACGACGGCGCCGCGCTGCAGCCGCTGGCGATCGAGGCCGACCAGGTTGAGGGCGACGCGCTGCCCGGCCGCTGCTCCCTCCATCTTCTTGCCGTGGACCTGCACCTCGCGCACCCGGACGCGCTCGCCGGGGGGGAGGACCTCCACCGTGTCGCCGACCTTGATCCGGCCGGTGAGGAGGGTACCGGTCACAACCGTCCCGAAGCCGGCCACGCTGAAGTGGCGGTCGATGGGGAGACGCAACGGTCCGTCAGCATCCTTGGGGGTACTGCTCTTCAGCACCTCGCGGATGGTCTTCACCAGTTCAGGGATACCGGCGCCGCTGAGGGAGGAGACGCGGCAGAAAGGGGCGTCCTTGAGAAAGGTTTCCGCCACCTCTTCGCGGATCTCTTCCTCGACCAGATCGATCCACTCCTCGTCGGCCAGGTCGCATTTCGTCAGGACGATGATACCGCGCGGCACATCAAGCAGCTGCAAAATCTGCAAGTGCTCACGGGTCTGCGGCATTGAGCCCTCCATGACGTCGACCACCAGCAGCACCAGGTCGATACCGCCGACGCCGGCGAGCATGTTGTGGATGAAACGCTCATGGCCAGGGACGTCGACAATGCCGGCTAAATCGCCGTTCGGCAGACGGAAGGAAGCAAAACCGAGCTCGATGGAGATGCCGCGCTCTTTTTCTTCTTTGAGCCGGTCGGTTTCCTGACCGGTCAGCGCCTGAATCAGGGCGGTCTTGCCGTGGTCGACGTGACCGGCGGTGCCGATAATGAAGTGACGGGGAGTCGTGCTCATCTTGTCGCCAAGAAGGGGGAATTCATCAATTACCCCCGCAGAGGGCCGCGGTTACGGCCTGCACCAGATCGTTCTCTTCGTGATGAGCGATTGTACGGAGATTGAGGAGCAGTCGCCCCTCCTGAATGCGGCAAACCAGCGGCAGCCGGCCGCTGCGCAGGCGGGCGGCCAGGGCATCGACGGAGAGGTTGTGCGGCGCAACCGCCAGAGCAAAGCCGGGGAGCTGCGTCAGGGGAAGCGCACCGCCGCCGACGGTCGAGGTCTCAACAACGACTTCGATGCGAGCAGCCTTAGCCACGGCGGCGGTCAAGCGACGGGCGAGGCGACGACTGCGTGTCTTGAGTTCAACGGGGGAGACCGCCAGCATGCGCAGTACCGGGATCTCCGCCAAAGCCCGCTGCGGGTCAAGGTAAAGTCGCAGGGTGGCTTCGAGCGCCGCCAGGGTCAACTTGTCGCTGCGCAGGGCGCGGGCCATGGGGTGTTTGCGGATCTTTTCGATGGCGGCGCGGCGGCCGACGATGAGGCCGGCCTGGGGGCCGCCGAGGAGCTTGTCACCGCTGAAGGTGACAACATCAATCCCCGCTGCCACTGCTTCGGCGACAGTCGGCTCGCGTGGGAGGCCGAAGGGGGAAAGGTCAAGGAGCATGCCGCTGCCGAGATCTTCCATCACCGCCAGACCGTGCTCACGGCCGAGATCGACCATCTCTGCGGCACTGACAGCGGCGGTAAAGCCGACGATGCGGTAGTTGCTGGTGTGGATCTTAAGCAGGAGTCCGGTGGCGGCATTGATGGCTTCGCGATAGTCGCGCAGGTGGGTCTTGTTGGTGGTCCCGACTTCGCGCAGCAGGACGCCGCCGGCGGCCATGACGTCGGGGACACGGAAGGCGCCGCCGATCTCGATCATCTCGCCGCGCGAAACGATGGCTTCTTTCCCTTTGGCCAGGGCGGTCAGGGCGAGGAGGACTGCACCGGCGTTATTATTGACGACGGTCGCCGCTTCGGCGCCGGTCAGACGGATCAGCAACTCTTCGATGTGGCTGTAACGGTGGCCGCGTTCACCGCTGACCAGGTCGAATTCAAGATTGGAGTAGCCGCGGGCCACCGCCGTGACTGCCGCCAGCGCTGCCGGGGCGAGGGGAGCCCGGCCGAGGTTGGTGTGCAGCAGGGTGCCGGTGGCATTGAGAACCGGCCGCAGGGCGGGTTCGGTCTTCTTTTGCGCCAGAGTTGCGGCGCGGTCGGCGATAATTGCAGGGGAGAGTTCGGGAGATTCTCCGGCCAGGACCTGCCGGCGCACTTCAGAGATGGTCTGCTGCGCCGCTTCGACCAGCAGGAGATGCGGAATATGGCTGACGAGGTCGCGCAGAGCCGGCTCGTTGAGGAGTCGGTCGACGGCGGGGAGTCGGCGCAGAAGTGTGTTGATGTCGTTCATGGGCAGGCCGCCAAAGGATGGGAAATATGGCGGGAGTAGATGGGAATCGAACCCACCAGGGACGGGATACGCCCCTCACCGGTTTTGAAGACCGGGCGCGCCACCAAGCTACGAACTACTCCCGTAAACTTTCAAGCATTGATGTCATTTTGCGACAGGGGATCAAAGCGGGATGATCCGTCCTGCCTTTTGGAGGGTGTCGGCAATGTCGAGCATGTTGGTGACCCGGCCGACTGCCAGCTTCTCCTTAAGGTGAAAAAAATCGAGGCAGAGTCCGCAGGAAGCTATGTCCGCCCCCATGCAGGCGAGCTTTTCCAGGGCTTCGAGGGCCTCAGAGTCGGCGGTGGTGAGCTTTACCCCGGCATTAACGAAGAACAGAACATCCGGGACGCTCTCCAGTTCGGTCAGGGTGAAAAGGAAGTTCTTCAGCAGAAGTCGTCCCAGCTCGTCGCTGCCGCGCCCCATGACCTCGGAGGAGATGAGGGCGACTGTCTTTCCCTGCACCGCCAATCCCGATGCTGCGGCCGGTTTCTCCCCGGGATGGAGTTCCAGGGCAAAACCCCCTTCGGCAGCCTCCAGACCGACGGTATAGCCCAGACTGGCAGCCAGCCGCGCAACGTTCTCCCGGGCACTGCTATCGCCGACGAGAACAGTGAGGGGCACACCCGGTTCGGCAAGGAGCAGCTTGCGGGTTTCGACTACGGGATGCGGGCATTTCTGGGCACGACAATCTACTATTTTCATCGCTCCCTACCATCACTTCAAGGTTGAAAATCCCGTGGACTATATTCATTTGCGCAGCGTTTTGCAAGGAAACTAATGTTTTCCTTTTTACCTTTTATCCTGCTTGTGAAATACTCCGCCCATTCAATTCTCGCGAGGCCCCTCATGTCTGACCAGAGCAAACGCCTTTATCTCATCGACGGTTCGAGCTACATCTACCGTGCTTATTACGCCATCCGCCATCTTTCCAACGGCAAGGGCTTTCCGACCAACGCTGTCTATGGCTTTACCACCATGCTCCTCAAGATCGTCCGCGACGAGCAGCCCGACTACCTGGCGGTCGTCTTCGATCCGCGCGGACCGACTTTCCGCAAAGAGCTTTATCCGCAATACAAGGCGAACCGAATTTCGATGCCGGATGATCTGGTGCCGCAGATCCCCAAAATCAAGGAGATCGTTGCTGCCTTTAATCTGCCGGTCCTCGAAGAGTCCGGTTTTGAAGCGGATGATCTGATTGCCACTCTGGCGAAGCGCTTTGCCAGCGATGAACTGGAAGTAACAATCGTCACCGGCGACAAGGATCTGATGCAGACCGTCACTCCGCAGGTGCGTCTCCTTGACACCATGAAGGAGAAGATCACCGGCCTTGCCGAGGTCGCCGAACGCTTCGGCGGCCCGCCGTCCTGCGTCATTGAGGTACAGGCCCTGGCCGGCGACTCTTCGGATAATGTCCCCGGTGTCCCCGGCATCGGCGAAAAGACCGCAGTCAAGTTGATTCAGGAGTTCGGGACGGTCGAGAATCTCCTCGCCAACACCGACCAACTCAAGGGGAAGAAACGCGAAAATCTCGAAAACTTTGCCGAACAGGCGCGCCTCAGCCGCCAGCTCGTCACCCTCATCGATGACCTGCCGATCGCTTACGACCTGGAATCGCTGGCGCCGCGCGAACCGAACCGCCCTGCCCTCACCGAAATCTTCAAGGAGCTCGAATTTCACAAACTCCTCAGTGCCTTTTCCAGTGCCGAACGGTGCGACGGCAGCGGTTACCGCTGCGTCCTGACTTTGGCCGATCTCGATGAACTTGTCGCCGAGCTGGAGTCGGCCCCGGCCTTTGCCTTCGACACTGAAACGACCGGCCTTGACCCGACCCGCGCCGAGCTTGTCGGCCTCTCTTTTGCTACCCGCAGCCGGAGTGGCTGGTACATCCCGGTGCGCCATCATTACCTCGGCATGCCGGAACAACTCGACGTTGCAATTGTCCTCCAACGTCTGCGTCCCCTTTTGAC
>DIKR01000020.1:457-11902 GCA_002424625.1 Desulfuromonadaceae bacterium UBA5613 | reverse complement strand
GCGCCGGGGTGCTGGTCGCCGGCCTGAATTTCGACACCATGCTCGCGTCCTATCTCACCAACCCCACCGCCAAGTCGCATGGCATGGATGCCCTCGCCGCCGAACTCCTCGACTACAAGACCATCGCTTACGACGAGATGACCGGCACCGGCAAAAATCGCGTCTGTTTCAGCGGAGTCGAGATCGAGAAGGCGACGGTTTACGCCGCCGAAGATGCCGATGTCACCTGGCGCCTCTACGAATACTTCGCCCCCCGCCTTTCTGAAAGCGGTCAGGAGCACCTTTTCCACCAGGTGGAAATGCCGCTGGCGGCGATCCTTGCCGAGATGGAGTGGACCGGCATCCGCGTCGACGCCCAACACCTTGCCGGCCTTTCCCGCGAGATCGAAGGGAAACTCGCCCGCCTGGAGCACGAGATCCACGAGCTCGCCGGCACCCCCTTCAACATCGCTTCACCGAAGCAGCTCGGCGAAATCCTCTTTGACAAACTTCATCTCCCCAAAGGGAAGAAGACCAAGAGTGGCTGGTCGACCGACGTCGATGTCCTCACCGATCTCGCCGCCGAGCATGTCATCGCCAGCCGCCTCCTCGACTACCGCACTCTGGCCAAGCTCAAGGGGACCTACACCGACGCCCTGCCGAAGTTGATCCATCCTGAGACCGGTCGGATTCACACCTCCTTCAACCAGGCGATCGCCGTCACCGGCCGCCTCTCGTCGAGCGATCCGAATCTGCAGAATATCCCGATCCGCAGTGAAATCGGCGTGCGCATCCGCGAAGCCTTTATCCCGGCAGAAGGAAATCTCCTCCTCTGCGCCGACTATTCGCAGATCGAACTCCGCGTTCTGGCCCATCTCGCCGACGAGCCGTCACTCAAGGAGAGCTTCCTGCACGACGAGGATATCCACCGCCGCACCGCCAGTGAGATCTTCGACATCTTCCCGGAGTTGGTCACCAGCGAACAGCGCCGCCAGGCCAAGACCATCAACTTCGCCGTCCTTTACGGCATGGGCGCCTTCAGTCTCGCCAAGGATCTGGGCGTCGACCGCAAAACCGCGCAGCACTTCATCGACAGCTACTTTGCCCGCTACAGCCGGGTCAAGGCCTTTATTGCCGCCAAACAGGCCGAAGCGCGGCAGCAGCTCTACGTCACCACCATCCTTGGCCGCCGCTGCGCCGTCCCTGACATCCACAGCAGCAACGGCAGCATCCGCGCTTACGCCGAGCGCAACGCCGTCAACTATCCAGTGCAAGGGTCAGCGGCGGATATCATCAAGGTGGCGATGGTGAATATTTTTAAGCGACTGAAGAAGGAGGGGTTGGCCAGCAAGATGCTGCTGCAGGTACACGACGAACTCGTCTTTGATGTGCCGTTGGCAGAGGTGGAGCTCATGCAGAGTTTGGTCAAAGAAGAGATGGAAGGGGCGATCGAACTATCCGTACCCTTGACGGTCGCGATCGGGGTGGGGAAGAACTGGCGGGAGGCGCATTAAAGCGCCCCCCTGGTGGGTTTTTACTTCCGCCGCTGCAGCGCGCCATAACGATCGGCAAGCTGCTGCAGTGACCGGGCAATCTCTTCAAGGGCCTGGATCTCGCGGTCAATGATGGCCGTGCGCTCGGCATTTCCTTTGAGACGCTCTTCGGAAATAGCAAAGTGTTCGAGAACCTTTTCACTGACCTCCAGCTGAAAACCGACCGCGGAGTTGATCGCCGTAAACTGCTCGCCGCGTTCGGCCAGACCGGAGTCAAAAGAATGCTTGGCGGTAATCTGTTCTTCCATGCCGCGCGCCATCAAATCAGAGGCCCCCTTCATATCGATGACGCCGCGTTGAATCCGCTCGATGGCGATCTGCTGTTCCTGAATCGCCCGCGCAATTGCCCGTACTGAACTCGTCCCTTGCGCCGCCCCGGCGATAAGGGTGCGGGTACGCTGCTGCTGCTCGTCAGTGACCTGGACAATGGCGGCTGTCGTTGCTGCGGCATCGGCGGAGCTGGCGACGATCTTGCGCAGGGCGTTGCCGGCGCTGCGGGTCTGTTCTTTCCCGGCCCCGATCCTTTCGCCGGTGGCAGCGACCGCAGCGGTCACTTCACCACTCTCCACAGCAATCGCCTGTACAATCCCGCCGATCTCCTCGGCGCTCTCGCGCGTCCGGCCGGCGAGATCGCCGATCTCTTCCGCGACCACGGCAAAGCCCCGCCCCTCAGCGCCAGCCTGGGCAGCAATGATTGCGGCATTGAACGCGAGAAGCTCGGTATCCGAAACCAGCGCCTTCATAACCTTGATGATCTTGTTCACCGACGCCGCCTGCACTGCCAAACGCTGCATGGCCAGGCGAGCTTTCTCCCCTTCGCGGTCAATCCGGTCCATCTCACTGATCGCGGCATCGACAACGATCAAACCTTCTTCGGCATCATCCCGCAGCGACTGCGCGGCCTTGGCCCCCTTTTCGGCCTCGTCGCGAATCCGCGTCATCGATTCGTCAATCCCCCCGAGATCACGCGCACTCATTTCTACCGAGCGGGCAATCTGTTCCGATTCGCTGGCAACATGACGAATACTCCCGGTCATCTCATCGACAGTTGCGGTCGTTTCGAGAAAACGGTCATTCGAACGATCCATGGCTTGCGCCATCTCCTGCAGCGCGGCAGAGAGCTGCTGAGAGATCATCACTTCCCCGCGGCTGCGGCGCAGAAGAAGTTCCATCTCGGCGGCGATCTGGCGTTGTTTTTCGTTCAGGGTTATGACACTCCCCCGGGCAGCCTGGGCGGCGCCGATCCCTACCTGGGTGCGCGCAGAAAGGAAACTGCTCGCCTCCGCCAGCGCCTGATAATGGGGAATAAAGGTGTCGATAAGGGTCATGAGGTTAAAAATGTGCGCACGAATCGACTCGACACTTTTCTGCAAAGAGGATTCCAGCTCTTCAACACTGCCGTCGGCAGAGATGGTCTCTTCGGAGAGCAACTGCAAAAGCCGGAGATATTGGCGCAGCTGACGGGTCAGGGAAGAACGGATGGTCAGGAAGAGAATCGCCCCAAAGGTTTGCCCTGCGAGCAGACAGGTCAACATAAAAGGCCAGCCATAGGCCTTGGGGCCGACCATGAACGATGCGATCGGAGGAAAGGCGACGCCGGCGATCAGTCCAACGCTGATCGTGAAGATTAAGAGTCGCCGTGAATAGGACGAAACGCTCTCGGACTCTGCTGCCATGGATCCTCCCGACTAAAGTGATTTCCTGCAAACAGAAGATATTATGATCGCTTCCGGCATGCAAGAGGATAATTTTCATACTATTTTCAGAGACTGGGTCCCCGGGGGATGCTCAGCCTCCAAGAAAATGAAGGAGGAAGAGGGCGATGCTGTAGGTGGCAGCGGCGGCGAGAGTCGAAAGCATGATGATCGAACCGGCGAGTTCGGCATCTCCGCCCATCTGGTCGGCCATAATGTAGGTTGCGGTCGCCGTCGGCGTGGCGGCAAGGAGGACACCGATGCCGAGATCCATACCGCGCAGGCCAAAGAACCAAAGGAGGACAGCGGCACAGAGGGGGACAATGACCAGCTTGATAGTGGTGGCGAGTCCGGCCCGCCACAGATCACCGCGCAGGCGCTGCGGGGTAAAGCTGCCGCCGATGGCAAGGAGGGCGAGAGGGAGGGTCATACTGCTGGCGAGATGGAGGCTGCTGGCAAGGAGTCGCGGCATCGGCAGCTGCAGAAAACTCCAGACCAGGCCGGCGAGGGAAGCAAGGATGAGGGGGTTCAAAAGGAGCGCCCGCCGCCAGTTGCCACTGGGGTGAGCTCCTTGCGATCCCCGATGCGGCAGCAGCAGGGCAAGGATGGCGAACCAGTTGAGAACCGGAACGATAAACCCCATGACCATGCTTGCTTTGGTCAACCCGGCTTCGCCATAGGCATTAAGGACGATCGCCAGGCCGACATAGACGATATTGCCGCGAAATGAGCCTTGCGAAAAAGCGCCAATCACCGCGGGCGGGTAGTGTCGCAGCCAGGCGAAAGCATAAGAGATTAAAAATCCCGCAACAATCGCCAGGGCCGAAGCACTTACCAGGGCAGCGTTAAAGTTGCTGCTGAAATCGGCAGTGGCAATCTTGTAGAAAAGGAGGAGGGGGAGACAGACATAATAAACGAGACGGTTGGTCTGACGGAGGAATTCACTATCGATGAGGCCGAAACGCAACAGCACCCAGCCGAGGCCGATGACGACAAAGACCGGCAGAACAATCAGGAGAATTTCCACAAAGGGAAGCGCCATCGGGACTCACTTAGTAATTTCGACCACCTCCCAGCCCCCTCCTTAACTAAGGAGGGGGCCGGGGGGTGGTATCGACCTACTTGAACAACAGATTCGGCAGCCAGAGGGAGATCGCCGGCACATAGGTGATCAGCATCAGGAAAGCCATCATCACCATTATCCACGGCGCGCAGGCCTTGGTCGTCTCGGTCAGGCCGAGATGGGAAATCCCCGAAGCGACATAAAGATTGAGTCCGACCGGCGGGGTGATCATGCCGATCTCCATATTTACCACCATCAGCACCCCGAGATGAATCGGGTCGATCCCGAGTTGCATCGCCATCGGGAAGAGGAGAGGGGCGGTGATGAGGAGGATCGAGGAGGGCTCCATGAAGTTGCCGGCGGCAAGAAGGAGGAGGTTGACCATGATCAGAAAGCCGACGGAGCCGAGGCCCAAACCGGTGATCCAGGAGGTCAGTTCCTGAGGGATCTGCTCCGAGGTGAGGAGGAAGGAGAAGAGGACGGCATTGGTGATGATGTAAAGGATCATCGCCGACATATTCGCCGAAGCAAGAAGGGTCTTCGGCACGTCCTTGAGTTTCATATCTTTGTAGATAAAGACGGCAACGATAAAGGCATAGACTGCACTCATTGCCGCCGCTTCGGTGGGGGTGAAGATGCCGCTATAGATGCCGCCGATAACGACGACGATCAGAAAGAGGCCCCACATGCACTCGCGCATCGAACGCAGGCGCATCGTCCAGCTCGCTTTCGGCAGGCGCGGATAGTTACGCTTTTTGGCGACAATCCAGGTCACCGTGAGCAGCAGCAACCCGAGGAGGAGGCCGGGGATGACGCCGGCGATAAAGAGCTTGCCGATGGAGGTGTTGGTGGAGACGGCGTAGATGACCATGACGATCGACGGCGGGATGAGGATGCCGAGTCCACCGGAGGTACCGATAACGCCGACCCCGAACTTCATCGGATAACCCTGCTTGACCATCGCCGGCAGCATGATCGAGCCGATAGCAACAACGGTCGCCGGACTGGAACCGGAGACAGCGGCAAAGAGGGCGCAGGCGAGGACACCGCCGAGGGCGAGACCACCATGAAAGTGTCCAACCATGGAGGTGGCGAAGTTGATCATCCGCTTGGCAACGCCGCCGTGGGTGAGGAAGTTGCCGGCGAGAATAAAGAAGGGGATCGCCATGATCTCGAACTTCTCAATCCCGGTAAAGAGCTTGAGAGCCACCGCCTCGATCGGTACGGTGGTCATGGTGAAGAGAAAGGTCAGGACCGTCAGGCCGAGGGAGATGGAGATCGGCATGCCGGTGAGCATGAGCAGGGCTAGGAGGCCGAAAATGATCAATGCGGTCATGACTTACCTCCGGGATGGCCTGCATGGTCGAATTTGTGCTCCTCGTACGCTTCCAGTGCCTCTGTGGCATCCTTGGGGATTTCGTCATCAAGGCCGTCGACATGACCGTGGTCATGATGCGGCAGTTCGCCGGTCCTGAGGAAATTACGGATGACCTGCAAAAAGCGGAAGCACATGAGATAGGAGCCGAGAGGAATCGCAGAATAGAAGATCCAGACCGGCCATTCGAGATCCGGGGAGACCGGGCCGGAGGTCAGATCGGGCCAGTCAAAACCAAAAGTCGTTGCCACCGCATAACGCATACCGACTTCCCAGACAAACATGGCGCCAAGGGAACCGATGATAAAGGTAAAGAGGGCACCGCCGGAAAGGCCGATGACGACAAATTTCGCTCGGGCCTTAGCCTTCAAGCTGTTGATAAAGACATCGACGCCGACATGGATACCGGTGCGCACGCCATAAGCAGCGCCGAACTTGGCCATCCAGATGAACATGTAGATGCAGAGCTCCTGGGTCCAGCTCATGTTAAGGCTGAGCAGCCAGTCCTGCACGCCGGGAATGGCGAGGCCGCTGGCATAACGGTGGGCCACCGAGAGGAAGATAATGACCGTCGCGGCACCGATCAGCGTCGCCACCAACCACTCTTCCAGGTGGTCAAGAAATTTCATCATGGTCTTTAGTTTCTCCCCAATCACGCGGGCAATGAATGGACGTAAAGATGCCGCTGCATACGGGGATACAGCGGCATCGTCTATCCTCTATTTATTAAAACCGGTCGCTTTCTGTACTTCTGCAATCAGGTCAGCGCCGATGCGGTCGGCCATCTGCGCATGCACCGGGGTCAGCACCTTCTTCCACTCTGCCTTCTCGGCCGCGGTGAGGTAGGTGACTTCCGATTTGCCCGACGCCTTGACAGCGGCAAGGTCTTCGTCGTTCTTCTGCTTGGCAATATCATTGGCAAACTTGGTGGCATCGACCATGGCGCTGTCAAGGGCGGTGCGGATATCGGCCGGCAGGCCGTCCCAGAACTTTTTGTTGACGATGACCGCATAACCGAGATAGCCATGGTCGGAGACGGTGACGTACTTCTGCACTTCATGCATCTATCTGGGTGTAAAGGTTGGAGGGAGGATTCTCGGTGCCGTCGACAACGCCGGTCTGCAGCGCCTGATAGACTTCGGAGAAGGCCATGACCTGCGGGATCGCACCCAAAGCGCGCATCTGCGCATCAAGAATCTTCGAGGACTGGATACGCATCTTCAAACCTTTGAAATCGGCCGGCTTTTTCAGCGGTTTGTTGGCGCTCATCACCTTGAAGCCGTTATCCCAGTAAGCCAGCCCCCGGACCCCTTTGACTTCGAGCTTGTCAAGAAGTTTTTTGCCGACCGGGCCGGTAGTGATGGCGTGGAGCGCGGTGTAACCATCGAAGATGTAGGGGAGGTCAAAGAGTTCGAACTCCTTGACACCGAGAGGAGCAAACTTGGCGAGGGAGGGGGCGAGCATGTGAACGGCGCCAAGCTGGAGGGCTTCCATCTCCTCCTTGTCCTTGTACAGTTGGCTGTTCGGATAGACCTCAATCTTGACCGCGCCTTTGGTCCGCTCTTCCGCCAGCTTCTTGAAGTATTCCGCCGCCTGCCCCTTCGGGGTATCGACCGCAACAACGTGGCTGAACTTGATGACGATCGGCTCAGCAAGAACCGGGGCGGCAAAGGCGAGAACCAGTGCCATAACCAATAACGACTTGAACTTCATTGGAGCCTCCATGTGTGGGGTGAGGGGGGGCTGGCTCTATCAGGCGGAGTCAGCGGCTCTTGAGTGTTGCCTCATTCAGTGTACCAAATGATTTTCAGAATTCACTATCTACAAAGATGTGTCCAGTGAAAAATAGAATCCTTTTTGTTTCTACGCTATCAGTCGCGGAAACAGGATCGTTCTGACAGGGAGGAGGGCCCGGTCGGGAGCGGCAGCCAATGGGTAAAGAGGGGCTGGCAGCTCAGGATCGCAGCGCGGGTGCCGACACAGGCATGATCATCGCCAAAAACATCCTCGGGGGTATAAAGAAGGACGCGTTCTTCTTCGCTGGGGAGCTGTTCATTAATACTGATCCATTCCATTGTTTTACCTCTGCTGGTCTAGTTTTGTCGGCCGCAGCCGGACAGCGTCAAATCGATAACAAAGAATGTAGAACGATGTTAGCAAGAGCAGTGCCGAAAATAGCGACAAGGATTAATCTACTGATTTCTTGGAAGAAAATTCGGAAAGACACTTGAGTGTTCGAGAGGAAGGGGTATGGCGCAAGTTATAACCGGTCCGAATAATTACCGTCAAAAACCGCCAGACAGCGGACCTTGGCGCCTTGTGCGCGACGTTATAGTTATAACTTTGGTTATAGGGGTTTCAAAGAAAGGGGGAAGCTCAAACAGTGGATCTATCAGCGTCTAACGATTCACACTGCTCTGTTGCGGGGCAGCCAGGGTGCCAGTCAGACGCAGGCGTGAGGTGCCATCCACGGCCGGCGGGATAAAGGCGGCCAACAGCTCGCTCAGGCTCGGATCGAGACCAGGGTTGCCGCGCAGGGCAAGATTGAGATTGAGGAGACTGCGACCAAACGGTTTGTTGAGAAGAATGGTGCCGCTGCCGTCGACGTTGAGTTGTCCTCCGCTGGCTGCCAAAGTAGTCAGGCGCAGATCCTTGCCTTTGCCGCTCCCCTTGACGGTCAGGCTGCCGAGGAGCAAGGGCTCTTTCGCGCCGAACAGCCCTTCGATTCTTGCCTGCTGGCAGTCGAGAGAAAGGAGGAGGGCATCATCCGCCTGCGCCGGCCAGAAAACGCTGAGATCGCTCCGACAGCCCTGCAGCACCAGGACACCGCCACTGAGACCGGGGAGCGCACCGCGCCAGTCAATCCCCGCCCCTTGCAGGGTCAAAGGTCCGGGACGCTGCAGCACCCCCTTGATCCGCCCCCCGAGAAGGGCGGCGTCGTAAGTGATAGCCGCTTTACCGAGCAGCAGCCGCGACCAGGCCGGCGCCAGAGTCAGCTTCTCCAGCTTCACACCGACACTCTCCACAGCGGTACCACTGACAGTGACATCTTTGGCGCTCAGACCGGGAGGGAAAGTGCTTTGCAGAGATTTGACCGTCAGACGCAGTCCCTGTTTGGCTGCTTCCGCTTGCAGCCGCGGCCGCAAGCTCTCGGCTGGAAAGAAGAGGGTGAAGCCACAAAGGAAAGCGAGGAGGGTCACGAGTAAGCCCGTTGCCGCCAGAGTCCAGGGAGAATTACGCAGTATCTGCATCACGAAGCCTTGACAAAGGAAGAGACGACGACAGTGACGTCAAGCAGGGCGGCATCTTCAAAGCGGGGGCGCATCTTGACACTGTCACTCTGCATAACGCTTTTGGCACTGTCGATGGCGTGCAGAAGCTGCACCAACTGCTCCAGACGGACTTTTTCCAGCTGCAACTCCACCTTCTCCTGCCGGACGCCGGCCGGGGCCGTCACCGGTTGCGGCCGAATGCCGAGAAGCTTCTCCTTACCGGCAATTTCTGCAACCAGGCCTTCGAGAGTTGCAACCAACGGGAGGGAGGGGGCCGCACTCAACTTGCGCTGTGTCGCTGCCGCCTCCCCCTGCATTGCCTTGATGCGCTGCACCAGGATTCGGGCTTCAAGGAGTTGCCCCTGGCGACTGACAATCCGCTGGTCAAGGCGCTCCAGTGCGGCGCGATAAGGGAGGATAATTCCGGCGATGAGGATGGTCAGAAGGACGACGACACCGGCTGCGCCGAGAGCCAGCTTTTCCCGGGGGGTGAGACGCTCGATCATGGCAACTCCTCCGCCGCTTTGCTGGTCAGGGTCAAACGAAAGTCGACGCGGCTGTTATCTGCGCTGCTCTTGGCATCTGTCACCTGCACGGTTTTGAAAAGAGGGGACACAGCAAGAGCGGCGGCAATCTTGTCAGCAGCTTCAAAGGAGGGGGCATGAGCTTCGATACGGATCTCTTCAGAGCTGATATTCCATTCGCGCAGCGTCACCGGAATCTCCCGCGGCAGCAGGGTGGAGACCTCGCGCATGATCCCGGCCGGACGCAGCAAGGGATGCTGGCCGCCTGGACGGCTGCTGCGCGTCAGTTCGTTGAGGTGGGACTTTAGTTGCAGTGTGACATCGACAATCGCCCCCGACCCGGGGATCGCCTGGCGATACAGAGTTGCCAGCTCCTGCTTGAGCCTTTCCGCCCCTTGCGCCTTGCTCCACCAGCGGACCCCTGCCGAAGCTGAAAGGATCAGGACGGCAGCGGCAACAATCCCGGCGAGAATGAGCAAGCGGGAACGCAGCGCATCACTTTCCCCGTGCCGGGAAAAGGCGCCACGTCGGAAGTTGAAGCCATTGGCTGAACTCGAAGCCCCGCGCCGGGCAAGAGCGAGGGCCGGGAGGAATTCTCCGGCGAGAGATCCAGCCCCCCGTTCTGGCCGCAACTCCGTGACTGCCAGCTGCGGATAAGCGCTCTGCAGGCCGGAAAGGAGAGCAGCATCGACCTCGGCACCAAAGAGGCGCAGAGTGGTGCTGCGACTGGCATGCAACAGCGGTGTCAATTCCCGCTGCAACCCGGCAGCGCGCTCTTCAGAGGGGAGATCCACAGCCAGGGGGACGACACGGTAATCGTGCAAGCGGCCGGCAACAAGATGAAGGATCGTCCCCCAGCCGTGGCTGAGACAAAGGGCTATCCCGTCACCCAACTCCGCAGCCAGGCCGGCGGCCAGGGCAAAGGGGAGGAGATCAACGGTCTGCAAGGGGATTCCGGCGGCATCGTAGGGGCCGACCAGCTGCGCCACGGCTGTTGCCGGCACCGCGGCGGCAACAACGCTGACGCCGGTGCCCATGGCGATCGATTCCTGCTGGGCGATCACACAATCATCAAGGGGGATCGGCAGGAGAGCGGCGAGTTCCAAAGGAATAGCGGTAGCGACCTTGCGGCGGTCACTAAAGGGAAAGGTCAGGGTGCGGGTCAAGCCGATGGCTGGCGGCAGCGCCGTTGTCACCCGATCGCCGACGGCGGGAATCACCCCCGCCCCGGCCAGAAGCGGCGCCAGCGGTGCACTCCCGTCCCATGAGATACGGGCGGCATGGAGGAAGCGTTCACTCCCCTTTTCTACCTGCAGGACCACAGCCCGCAAGATGCTGCCGTCAAAATCGATGCCGATCGCTCGTGTCGTCATAAAAAATTATACCGATATCCTCGACTGAATTGAATCGTTGCCGGAGAAATATAGCACTTCCCCGTCATATCCTGCCAGAAAAACCTGTATCTTTGCCGCCGGGGCGAAGGATTGGGCAAATTTTTGCGCCCGATTACAGATCAACGCACAGAGAGCCGGGGCGGCAGCGCCACTATCCGCCAAAAGATGGCGGGCGGTATTGGCTCGCTCCGCCAACTCGATACTCGCCGCCGGAAAGTTTTGCGCCTGCAGCCAGGACTTGACTTCTTGCAAGTCAAGGCGGGAAGCACTGACATGGGTCTGCTCATGACAACAGGCGATCTTGAGAAGTTTGGCAAACTGCCCGGCCAGGATAATTGTGGTGATGTGACGACGGGCACAGGCGCGCAGGGCATAGCCGACGTGATCGCCCATCATGATGAAGGCTTCTTCGCCAAGGCAAATCCCCGCCGCGGCAAGGGTGCGCTGCACCACCATCTCACTTGTCCGCCCGGTCGAAAGGACAACGCTACGCTGACCACAGGCGCAGGCGACATCAAGGGCCGCTTCAAGGGTATCGGTCCAGGCCTGATGCGAAATCGGTTTGACAATGCCGGTGGTGCCGAGAATGGA
>DIKR01000020.1:0-441 GCA_002424625.1 Desulfuromonadaceae bacterium UBA5613 | reverse complement strand
AGGGTGCGCTGCGCCCGCAGAACGCCATCGGGGATACTGATCTCAACCTGCACTCCGCCCGGCGGGAAGACCTCGCGCAGCGCGGCCGTGATCATCGCCTGCGGCACCGGATTGATCGCCCAGGCGCCGACCGGTACAGCAAGCCCCGGCTTGGTCACCCGGCCAATNNCCGACGCCGCCAGTAATGACCACCTCGGCAGCACCAAGTCGCTGTACCTTTGCCCAAACCTCACAACCGTTGGTGACATCAGGATCGTCGCCGGCATCTTTCACCACAAAACAGCTGGCCTGTGCGCCATCAAAGCTCTGGCCGTGCAAGGTAAAGGTGACACTCTCGCCAGCGGGGAGGAGAATCTCTACCGAGGCAACCGCTTCCTGCCGTTGCAGCAGCAGCGCCGACCCCTTGGCGGCGGCCGCCGCGCAGGCGCCGGTGGTGTAGCC
>DIKR01000104.1 GCA_002424625.1 Desulfuromonadaceae bacterium UBA5613 | reverse complement strand
GGCAAGAGTGAGTGTGCTCTCGATCTGGTGTTGAAGGGGCATCGACTAGTGGCGGACGATGTTATCAAGGTCAGGATGAAGCTCCCCGCCGTCCTTTTCGGCGAAGGCTCGGATCTGCTCAATTATCACATGGAGATTCGCGGCCTCGGAATCATCAATATCAAGCACCTCTTTGGCGTCGCTTCGATCCGGGAACGGAAGAAGATCGATCTGGTTATCGAACTGGTCGAATGGCAGGAGGGGGTTGAGTACGATCGTCTTGGCATCGACGAAGAGAGTTATACGATCCTCAATATCGCCGTCCCCTTCCTGCGTATTCCTATCCGCCCCGGTCGAAATATGACCTCAATCGTCGAGGTTGCGGCCCGTAATCAACTCCTCAAGGAGATGGGCTACCACAGTGCCCGGGAATTTCAGGATCGCCTTGAACAGCGAATGGCCGAGACCGCACTCCTCCATTCTCGTGCCATTATTGGCGATAATTTGGAGTAATGCCGATGCATCTGGTGATCATTACCGGTCTATCCGGTTCTGGCAAGAGTACCGCCGCCCATGCTCTGGAAGACGACGGCTTTTTTGTTGTCGATAATCTCCCGCCGGCCCTTCTTCCCCCCTTTCTGGTTTTGAGTACAGAATCCGGGATGGAAGAACGTAATCTGGCCGTGGTCATCGATGCCCGTAACCGTGATTTTCTCGCCGGTTTTGATCTCCATCTGCAAAATTTGAGGGCGGCAGGGCACCAGGTTGAAATCTTCTTCTTTGAGGCGGATGATGAAACCTTGGTGCGGCGCTATTCGGAAACACGGCGCAGTCATCCCCTCGCGGGTGGCGGCAGTGTCGCGGATGGCATCGTTGCGGAGCGCAAGTTGCTGCTGGATTTGCGGGGGGTATCAACCCGTCTCATCGATTCAACCGGCCTGACGCCGCACCAGCTGCGCGCCCAGATTTTGCGATTTGCCCGGAGCGATAAAGAAGCACCGCCTTTGCAGATTCTTTTGCAATCTTTCGGTTTTCGTTATGGTCTGCCGACCGGTTCCGATCTGGTCATGGATATCCGCTTCCTACCAAATCCCCATTTTGTTGAAACATTGCGTCCCCTTTCCGGTCTTGATCCGGGGGTTTCCGACTACGTTCTCAATCAATCCGACGCCCGCGAATTTCTCAAGCGCTTCGAGGCCCTCCTTGACTTTCTCCTGCCGCAATATCAAAGAGAGGGCAAGAGCTATCTGACCATCTCCATCGGTTGTACCGGGGGACGGCACCGCAGTGTTGCGGTAACGGCTTATCTGGCTGCGTTACTCCGCGCCCGCGCTTTTGATGTCCGGCAGATTCACCGGGATATCGATAAAGGATAAAGAATGACCGGTTTGATTATTGTCACTCATGGCGATTTAGCCCAGGGATTCCTCGACGCGGCGTTTATGATTATCGGTCCGCAAGAAGGGGCTATGGCTCTTTGCACCCGTCGGGATGATCATCCTGCCGATATGGAAGAGGAACTTCGCAAAAAGGTGACGGCTCTCGGTCAGGATGGCGATGGCGTTCTGGTGATGACTGATATTTTTGGCGGAACTCCGACAAATATCACATTGTCCCTGCTGCAGCCAGGTCTGGTCGAAGTCCTGACCGGGGTGAGCCTGCCGATGGTTCTGAAGTTTTTCAGTCAACGCGCGAAAGCGCCTCTGAGCGAATTGGCCGGTCTGCTCAAGGTTTATGGGCAACAGGGGGTCGTCCTTGTCAGTGAATCCATTGTCGACTAATCCGCACTTTCTTCAGGATAGAATCGTCCTGGCCCGCATCGATAATCGTCTGATTCATGGTCAGGTTCTCGAGGCCTGGGTCCCCTTTGTTCAGGCTGATTGTATCGTTGTTGCCAGTGATGAAGTCGCCGCGAAGCCTCTGCAAAAGAAGTTGATGGCAGCATCGGTACCGCGTGAACTCCCCGTCATTATTGGCAGCCTCGCTGAAATCGCTGAATTTTTTTCCCGTAACGAAACTTCCCGACGAATCCTTCTCCTCTTTTCCAGCCCGGGGGCGGCCTTGCAGGGCTACCGGCTCGGCATTCCTTTCACAGAGCTGAATCTTGGCAATATCCCTGGCGGTGACGGCAAGCGTCGTCTTTCCTGTACTATCAGCTTGAGTGATGACGATCTTTCCACCTTTCACCATCTGGAAACTTTGGGAGTCCGGGTTATAGCGCGTTGTCTCCCTTCGGATACGGCTTTGGACTGGAAGGTTCTTGCTTGTGGCGGAGCCGGTTAAATGGAGAGTTTTACCCCTTATCTGCTTGGAGCCGGCATGGCGGTTCTCCTCGGACTGGACCGGACAGCGGCTCTGCAGATTATGATCTCCCGCCCTTTGGTTGCCGGTCCTTTGGTCGGACTGGTTCTTGGCAATGTTATGACCGGTTTGACCGTCGGGATGCTCCTGGAGCTCCTTTGGCTTTGTCGCATGCCGGTCGGCGCCAGTATCCCCCATGATGACACGCAGACAACCGTCAGCGCGACAACCCTGGCCATCGCTTTGTCCGGAACAGTCGGCCCGGGGGTGGGGCTGACCCTTTGCGCTCTTTTGGTCTCGCTTCCTCTTGGGAAGATCGGACAAGTTGTCGAACGGACGGTGCGTTCGCGTAATCAGCGCTTACCCCAAGCAGCGCTCCATGCCCTGCAGCAAGGAGATCTCCCCGCCGTAGAAAGATTGCATCTGCTCGGTCTCGGTAACTTTGCTCTCGGTGCGTTGACGACTTACCTTGTCATCGTGCTCATCGGTCGCTGGCTGATTGTGACCGGCAGCCCTTACTTTCTGGATCTTCTTACCCGACAAGCCGACTGGATCAAGCTTGCCCTCATTCTCGTCGGGGTTGCTACCTTGTTGCAGGCACTCAATGTTCGGCGCGCTTATGCGCTCTTTTTCAGCGGATTTCTTCTCACTTTTCTTCTGCTGGAGGTGCTGCGATGAGTCTTTCCGGCACACTTTCCGGCCCCCTTCGGCGCAAACTCTTCTTGCGCTCTTTTTTACTGCAAGGAAGCTGGAATTTCGAGCAGATGCAAGGGCTCGGTGCCCTCTTTGTCCTGTCGCCCCTGCTCCGGAATCTTTATCAGGGAGAGAAGCTGCATCAAGCCTGCGCGCGTCATCTCAGCTATTTTAATACGCATCCGTTTATTGCTCCGCTGATCCTGTCCGGGGTGGCTCAACTTGAGCTCAATAAAGCGGATGCAGAGGATATTGACGAGTTTCGTCAGTTACTCATGGCTCCCTGCGCTGCTATGGGTGATGCTTTTTTCTGGGGAGGCGTGCGCCCCTTTGCCGCCGTTCTGGCGATGTTCTTTGCTCTGCATGGCTCACTCCTCGCACCGGTTGTTCTTTTGGTTGTCTTCAACGTCCCCCATCTGCTCGTGCGGGTTGTCGGCTTTGCTAAAGGATTTGCACTCGGGGAGGAAGTGGTCGACTTCCTTGCCCGCTGCCGCCTCCCGGATCTGGCGATTCATTTGAAGCAAGGGACGTTGATCCTCCTGGGAGTCCTTTGTGCCGGGCTGACCTACAGCACACTCAGCGTTGCCGGCTTATCTTCGGATTGGGGCTGGGGCATCGTTCCCGCTGTCTTTGCTGTCGGCTGGCTTGCCCGCCAGCGGCTCTCCCCCTTGCTTCTGACGCTTCTGCTGGTAGCGGTCATCCTCGCCCTGCCAGGTTTTACTGATATTCTGGAGAGGTTGATCTTATGATTGTGCAGGAATTTACCATAAAAAACCGCCTCGGCTTACACGCCCGGGCTTCCGCCAAGCTCGTACAAACCGCCAACCGTTTCCGGTCAGAGGTCTTTATTTCCAAAGAAGGGGAGGAAGTCAATGGCAAGAGTATCATGGGGATTTTGATGCTGGCGGCAGCGGTCGGCGCAAAGATTGAGGTTCGGGTCAATGGTGAAGATGCTGAAGCTGCTTTTGCCGCCCT
>DIKR01000064.1:18286-18441 GCA_002424625.1 Desulfuromonadaceae bacterium UBA5613 | reverse complement strand
GCCGCCCTCGCTGATCAAGCGCACCTCGTCGCCACCGTGGCGAAGATCCGCGCTACCCGTGAGTGCTTCGTCGCCGGGCTCAAGGCGATCGGCTACACGCTGGTCGAGTCGCGCAGCAACTTCGTCTTCGCCTCGCCGCCGGACGGCAATGGCAA
>DIKR01000064.1:0-18278 GCA_002424625.1 Desulfuromonadaceae bacterium UBA5613 | reverse complement strand
GCAAGATTCTGGTGCGCTACTTCTCTGATCCGCACCTGGCGCACGGGATGCGGATTACCATCGGCACGGATGCGGAGATGGAGACGACGCTGAAGGCGCTGGGGGAGATTGGTTGATCGCCATCGCCCCGCTCCTCCTCGCCTGGTACGGCCAGGTCGGCCGCGACCTGCCGTGGCGCCACACCTCCGACCCCTATTGCATCTGGCTCTCCGAGATCATGCTCCAGCAGACGACGGTGACGGCGGTCGTCCCCTATTACCAGCGCTTCCTCGCCCGCTTCCCCGATGTCGCCACCCTCGCCGCTGCCCCGATCGCGACGGTGATCGACGCCTGGGCCGGCCTCGGCTACTATTCCCGCGCCCGCAACCTGCACGCTGCCGCGCAGCGGGTGATGAACGACTATGGCGGCACCTTCCCCTCCTCCCTCGAAGAGCTGACCGACCTCCCCGGCGTCGGCCGCTCCACCGCCGGCGCGATCCGCGCCATCGCCTTTGGCGAGCGCGGCGTCATCCTCGACGGCAATGTCCGCCGGGTGCTGGTGCGCCTCCACGCCCTCGACGGCGACCCGCGCAGCACAGCGGCGGAAAAGCAACTCTGGACCTGGGCCGAAGCCTTGACCCCGAGCGAACGCGCTGACGACTACGCCCAGGCGATCATGGATCTCGGCGCCACCTGCTGCACCCCGACCAAACCGACCTGCGCACTCTGCCCCCTCGCTCCTCACTGCCAGGCCAATCTGCAGGGACGTCAGGCGGAGTTGCCGGCGAAACGCACCCAGAAGGCGGTGCCGACGGTGGTGCAGGTGGCGCTGTTGCTGGANNCGCGACGGCCACTGGCGGGTTGAACGCCGGCCCTTGAGCGGCATGCTCGGCGGCCTCTGGGAATTCCCGACTTGCGTCGTTGAAGGAGGGAGCGATCCCGTTCGCATCGCCGCCGCCCTCGCCGCCACTTACGGCGTCAGCGACATTCGCGAAGCCGGCCGCGTCGCCCATGCTTACAGTCATTTCAAGGTCGATCTCTGGGTTTATGGGGGGCGGGTGGAAGAGTGGGGACGGGTGGCTGAAGGAGAAGCGGAATGGGTTGAGGCTGAGGTTTTGCGCGATCTATCTCTGCACGGCGCGCACAAGAAGGCTTTGAAGTTTATTGATTGATTCATGTCCTACCAGAAATCTCTTATCTCTCCGCAAAAGCCAGCCGCAACGCCAGCGCTGTAAAGACCCCCGCCGTCAAACCATCGAGATATCTCGCCAGCCGCGGCCGGGCGAGCAGATAACCGCCGATGCTTCCGGCAAAGTAGCCGAGAGCCGTGAAGAGAACCACCGCCTGCAGCATGAAGAGGCCGCCAAGAAGGAGCATCTGCGCCGGGACGGAGCCGCCCTGCGGATCGACAAACTGCGGGAGGAAGGCGAGGAAGAAGAGGGCAACCTTGGGGTTGAGGACGTTCATGATAAAGCCGCGCTGGAAAAGGGCCAGCGCCGGCCGTTCATCCGCCTGCCCAAGTCGCACCGCTCCGCTGTGACGTAGCGTCAAATAAGCGAGATAGAGGAGGTAAGCGGCGCCGGCGTACTTGACGACGCTAAAGGCGAGGGCCGAGGTCGCGAAGATCGCCGAGATCCCCAGCGCCGCAGCGAAGGTATGGATGCTGATGCCGCTGCACATGCCGAGAGCGGTGATGATTGCCGCCCGCCGGCCGCGGGCGATCCCCTGGGTGAGAATAAAGAGGTTGTCCGGCCCCGGTGCCACTGTGATCGCCATCGAAGCGCCGAGGAAAGTGAGAAGGAGGGAAGTCGTCATGGATCAGACCTGTCGATAGAATTTGCGGGCATTGTCGTAAAGAACCTTGCGCGCCAATTCTTCGCCGAGGGTATCGATAACAAGGAGAAAATCATCGTCCGCATAAGGCCGCGCCGCCCGCGTTGAGGGGAGATCGGTACCGAAGAGGAGGGCGTCGGGATTGACGGCGCAGAGCTGTTGCAGCGCCTCGGCCACCGGAAAATCGACGCGGCCGAAACCGGTCGCCTTGACACGCACCCCGGCCTCGACAAGTTGCAATAACGTCGGCAACCCGGCCAAACTCAGGCCGAGATGATCGATGCCTACTGCCGGCAAACTGATAAGGAGCGGGACGAGCTCACCAAGATGGCGGGCATCGGCATAAAGCTCGACATGCCAGCCGGCCAGGGCATGGACCCGCTGCGCCATCGCCTCCAGATCATCGATCTCTGCCGAACCGCCGCGTTTGAGATTGAAACGCACCGCCCGCACCCCGGCAGCGTGAAGGTCGCGAATCTCGGCATCGCTCACCTCGGCCGACAGTTGAGTGACGCCGACAAAGCCGGGGCCGAGCTCTGTCAGCGCCGCACGCAGGTAGCTCTGGTCAAAGGCCTGAAAGGAGCCGGAGACGACCGCCCCGCCGACGAGATTATAGGCGGCAGTGCGCGCCCGATAGTCGGCAATGGTGAATGGCGCAGGCAGGTAGCCCTGATTGGCGATCAGCGGGAAGCGGGGATCGACGATGTGCAGGTGCGCGTCGAAGAGTTGGAAATTGTTGAGATTCATAGATATATGTACCTCCCATCGCCAAGGGCCACCACCCCTAGCCCCTCCTTGTCAAGGAGGGGGACTTTGATCAAAACCTCCCCTCCTTATTCACAAGGAGGGGTCGGGGGTGGTGGATTTCAGATCTTATCCCCGCGCAGATCGCCGCTGAACAACTTCCCGGCGCCGCGCGAAGCACAAAAATCGCCGCACATGGTGCAGGTATTTTCGTCCTCCGGGGTGCGGCTGGCGCGGATCGCTTTGGCATCTTCCGGATAGAGGGCAAGTTCGAACTGCTTGCCCCAATCGAGGTCGCGGCGCGCCTTGCTCATCTGCTTGTCCCGCTCGCGCCCCTTCTCCGGATACTTGTTCATGTCGCCAATATAAGCGGCAATCTTCGCCGCCTTGACCCCCATGCGCACATCCTCTTCATTGGGGAGGGCGAGATGTTCGGCCGGGGTGATGTAGCNNTCCTCGTTGGGCAGGGCCAGGTGCTCGGCCGGGGTGATGTAGCAGATCAGGTCAGCGCCGTAGCGGCTCGACTGGGCAGCGCCGATGGCGGCGGTAATGTGATCGAAGCCGGGGGCGACATCGCAGGCGATGGGGCCGAGCATGTAGTAGGGGGCGCCGCCGCTCATCCGTTTTTGCAGCTGGATATTCCCTTCGATCTCGTCGAGGGGGACATGACCAGGGCCTTCGACCAGCATCTGGCAGCCCATGTCGCGGCCGAGCTCGGCGAGCTCGCAGTTGATCAGGAGTTCCTGAATCTGCGCCCGGTCCGAGGAGTCGTGGATTGCCCCGGCGCGCAGGCCATTCCCCAGCGAGAGGACAGTGTCGTACTTCTTGAGGATATTTACCACCCGATCGAAGTGCTCGTAAAGAGGATTCTCCTGCTGATTGGCAATCATCCACGCCACCATCGAGACCCCGCCTTTACTGACCAGACCGCCGTAGCGGTAGCCCTGCTTGCGCAGCCGCTCAATGGTATAGAGGTTGATGCCGCAGTGGACGGCCATGAAAGCCATGCCGTCGGCACACTGCTGCTCGATGAGGTCGAAGAGGAGTTCCTTGTCGAGCTTGTTGGGATCGCCGTAACGCCGCGCCGCTTCGCAGAAGGCCTGATAAAGGGGGACATTGCCGACCGGCAGCTCGACGCTGGCGATGACTTCGCGCCGCACCCGGTCAAGATCGCCGCCGACCGAGAGTTCCATCAGGGTGTCGGCCCCTGATTCCTGGGCAGCGATGGCCTTACGCACTTCCGCGGCGTAATCGACAATATCGGAGGAAGTACCGATCGAGGCATTGACTTTGGTCGCGAGCCCCTTACCGATCCCGGCGATGCGGGTCGGTTTGCGATGGTGATTCCAGGGGATGACGATTTTGCCGCTCGCGACATTTTCGAGGATATAAGCTTCACTGAGATTTTCATTCTTGGCGACGATGGACATTTGCGGGGTAATGATGCCCTGACGGGCGGCTTCGATCTGGGTCAGCATGAATTTAACTCCTGAGTTTAGATGTTCAACACTAAAAAAGCCCCACTCCGCGTGCGGAATAGGGCTCGAAATCGAGGGTGCGCATAGACCTCCGGTCCCGGCCCCTCTTTCCACGGAGGTTCCAAAACAGCGTCGGCTTGGCAGGTTTCCTGGCTTGGGAATCAACCCTCACTCGCCCCTTCCCAGGTTCTACCCCAGTGGGATTATGCGAGATCAGTCCACCCTTACAGTTGCGGGACAGCGAGGGATTTGCACCCTCTTCCCTATTATCCGTACCGGCAGTGGTACGGCACCAGACCGCTTGGTCATCGATTGTGCGGCAGTTGTAATTGTCTGCCGGATAAAAGTCAAAGAAAAACTAACCGGCATTACGTGAGCAGTGACTGGAGATTTGTTGCCGGCGCAGGCTAACCCGACGAAAAAATATGCTACACTTTCCAAAAAACTTCGGGTTACGCTACGCTAACCCGGCCGACCTAACCCGGCCTATCCAATTGAGGAGATTTTTATGTGCCGACTCATCCCCCTCGCTCTGACCCTGCTCCTCCTTACCGCCTGCTCGACCGTGCCGATCACCGGCCGTTCCCAACTCAACCTCATCCCCGGTTCCTCCATGCTCGCCATGAGCGCTCAGGAATACGGTACCTTCCTCAAGGAGAACAAGGTCAGCGCCAACCCGGAGCAGACAGCAACAGTCAAGCGGGTCGGCACGAAGATCCAGCACGCGGTCGAACGCTACTTTGCCGATACCGGACGCAGTAGTGATCTTAGCGATTACCAGTGGGAATTCAACCTGGTAGAAGATCCGCAGATCAACGCCTGGTGCATGCCCGGCGGCAAGGTCGTCGTCTACTCCGGCATCCTGCCGGTCACCCGCGATGATGCCGGCTTGGCCGTCGTCCTCAGTCATGAAATCGCCCATGCTATTGCTGACCATGGCAATGAGCGGATGAGTCAGGGGCTGATCACGCAGATGGGGGGGATGGCACTCTCAACCGCGATGACAACGAAATCGGCAGCGACACAGCAACTCTGGATGTCGGTCTACGGCGTTGGCTCCCAGTACGGAGCGCTCCTCCCTTACGGACGTCTGCAGGAGAATGAAGCCGACCAGCTCGGTCTGGTCTTCATGACCATGGCCGGCTATGATCCGCATGCCGCCATCAGCTTCTGGGACCGGATGGCGGCGCAAAAGGGGGGGCAGGCGCCCCCGGAATTTCTTAGTACCCACCCTTCCGATGCCACCCGCATCGCCCGGATCAAAAAAGAAATCCCGGGAGTCTTGGAGAAGTACGGAAAATAGCCAACCGGGCGCACACGCAGGTGCGCCCCTACACCACCAGCGCTTCGATGGCGGCGAAATCGAGCTGACGCTCGGCCATGCTGTAGATCAATTCGATCTTTTCTCTATCTTCAGCAGTCGTCTTCGAAACATCGTTGGACAGGATGGTAAAGGTCTCGGAATTGGTGATCATCGTTCGCAGATAAGGAACCCCCGAATCATCAATAATCTGCTGGGTAATCTTCGAAATCGGGTTGAGCCCGGCGATCAGCAGCCCGGCTATTTTTCTTTTATATTCAGGAAGATGATAAAGGGACGAGGTCGTCACCAGGAGTTCATCACGGGAAGAGTTGACCATCAGCAGGGTTGAATCTTCGAGCAGATCGATGACCCGCTGCGACGAAGCGGCGCCGAGCTGCTGGTGGAGAATAATCCGCTGCGCTTCCTGCGGGGTGGCGCGCAAGGGTTCACCCAGGACTTTCGCCACCCGATTCAGGGTCGGATTAGCCAGAAGGGGGGCATAGTCGAATCCGACCCGTACCGGCACCCCGATGCGGGCAAAGGCGAGAGTGAGGTAGTGCAGGCTCTGCTCCCGTTTGGCGGGATCGACCTTGTTGGTCAGCACCAGCTTGACCTCGACCCCGGCCTGACGGAAGAGGGCGATGTTGAGGGCCGCCGAATCGACGACATTGCCGATGCCGCCGCCGGTGACGATCATCACCGGAGCGCCGGTAATCCTCGCCACCTCGGCATTGCTGAGATCGAAGATCGAACCGACACCACCATGTCCCGATCCTTCAATAACGATATAATCATATTGACGCTCAAGTTCGTCCAAAGCGCTGCGGATCTTTTCATGCAGGGCGGCACTGGTAAAATTACCGTCAAGAAAAGCGCGGGTGGTGGCGCGGTCGACAACAACCGGAGAAAGGAGAGAGGGGTCCTGCTCCAGCCCGAAGATCTCGGCGGTGAGGGCGGCGTCCTTATCGACGATCACCCCGCGGTATTCAGCCGGTTTCGGCCCAAAGGGCTTCATGAAACCGACCCGGCCTTTTCCGTATTTTTTACTGGCGAGATGCAGAAGTGAAAGGCTGGTCGTCGTCTTGCCACTATCTTTTCCGGTGGCAGCGATAAAAATTTTACGGGCCATACGCTCTCTTCCCCTTTCTTATCCGTCCAGGTCAAAATCTCCACCTGAGCGCGAGCATAACGGTTTTTTCTCTTGTAGCAAAACGATTACGTCAGGAAAGTTACTTTTCATCTGATTAAGCGACTATGGAAATCCTTTGGCCCTGTTGACGCACTGCCGGCGCCAACTCCAACTACCACCCCTTGGGATTCTTCGGCTGCAAGGTCACCAGCTCATAACTCCGCGAACCGAGACCGATCTTTTCCCCATGCGCCAGCTGCACCTCCCAGGGGATATCGGGATGGACGCCACGGAACTTGTCGCCGCCCGGCGCCTGGCCGCTTTGCAGCGCCGTATTCGGCAACCCCGGCGCGGCGAGGACGAGATCGGCGCAGGCTTGATCGAGAGCAACCGGATCGGTGGAAGCGAGGATACCGAGGTCGGCGACGATGGGGGAATCAGAATGGCCGTAACAATCACAGGCCGGCGATACCTGGGTGACGAAGTTGATGTAGAGCATCTTGCCCTGCTTCCCTGAGGTCGCGCCGAGAGCATATTCGGCCATCTTCTGCATGACCAGGGTCGGCGCTTCATTCCACTGCACGCGAATCGCCGTCTCTTCGCAGACGGTGATGCAGCGGCCGCAGCCGACGCACTTGTCACCGGCGATGCGCGCCTTGCGGTCGATAATCTCGATCGCCTGATGCGCACAGGCCTTGAGACAGGCGGCGCAACCGGTGCAGACCTCCGTCGCGACGACCGGAGCGACATTGGAATGCTGTTCCATCTTCCCTTCCCGGCTCGAACAGCCCATGCCGAGGTTTTTGAGGGCGCCGCCGAAACCGGTGAGTTCGTGACACTTGAAGTGGGACACGCAGAGCAGCGCATCAGCTTCGAGAATGCCGAGAGCGATATCGACGTCTTCCAGAATCTCGCCGGGAATCTTCACCCGCCGCGCCGAGTGGCCACGCAGCCCGTCACAAAGGATCAGCGGCGCCCCGGCGACGGCAAAGTCGAAGCCGTTCTCGATGCCGCAGACCAGCGCCGAGACCGCTTCTTTACGCTGTCCCGGATATAGGGTGCAGGAGTCGGTGAGGAACGGCTTCCCCCCGGCGGCCTTGATCTTATCGACAAGGCGACGGATAAAGGTCGGACGAATATAAGCGTGGCCGCCGCGCTCGCCGAAGTGGACCTTGATGGCGGTGAGATCCCCTTTGCCGATCACCGCGGGGAGACCGGCCAAGGTGACCAACCTCTCCAGCTTGTCGTGAAGATTCTCCCGGTTTCCGGTGCGCATATCGGTCATAAAGACTTGGCTTGTCATGGTAATATCCCTTTCCTGATTTTTTTCAGCTGAATCCTACCATGCACCTCAGGAGGAGGCAATTCACTAAACAAACCAACACAAACGGCCGACCCCGTTCAGGGCCGGCCGTTTGTGTTCAAGGCACAAAAAATCTATTTCGGGAAAGCAGGCAATTCCACCCCGGCCATGCGCTGCACCATGCGTACGACCTGGCAGCTGTAGCCAAACTCGTTGTCGTACCAGACATACAGGACACAACGGTTCCCCTGGACGATGGTGGCGAGGGAATCGACGATGCCGGCATGACGTGAGCCGACAAAGTCGCTGGAGACGACCTCGGGGGAGTTGGTGTAGTCGATCTGATTCTGAAGGGACGATTCCAGAGAGATATCGCGCAGGTAACTGTTCAGCTCCTGAACACTCGTCTCTTTGTCAAGGGTCAGATTAAGAATCGCCAGCGAGACATTGGGGGTCGGGACGCGAATGGCGTTGCCGGTCAATTTACCGCTCAGCTCGGGGAGGACTTTGGCCACCGCCTTGGCAGCGCCGGTCTCGGTGATGACCATATTGAGCGGGGCGCTGCGGCCGCGCCGCGAGGCTTTATGGTAGTTGTCGATAAGATTCTGGTCGTTGGTGTAACTATGGCAGGTCTCGACATGACCGTTGACGATGGCGAAACGATCATGGACCGCCTTAAGGACCGGCACAATGGCGTTGGTGGTGCAGCTCGCCGCCGAAAAGATTGCTTCATTGGCGGTAATAAGTTCGTTGTTGATGCCGAAGACGACATTCGGCACATCCCCTTTCCCCGGTGCGGTGAGGATGACCTTGGAGATCCCTTTGGCAGCGAGGTGACGACTCAACCCTTCACGATCCCGCCACTTGCCGGTGTTATCGATAAGGATGGCGTCGTTGATCCCGTACTCGCTGTAATCGACCTTCTCCGGGGCATCGGCGTAGATAATCCGGATCATATTGCCATTGGCAATAATGGCATTCTCTTCTTCATCGATGGTGATCGCACCGTTGAAATGGCCATGGATCGAATCGCGCCGCAGCAGCGAGGCGCGCTTCATCAGATCGTCGTCGCTCCCTTTGCGCACCACGGCGGCGCGCAGCCGCAGCTTGTCACCACCGCCGGTCTTCTCGGTGAGGATCCGGGCGAGGAGGCGGCCGATGCGGCCGAAACCATACAGGACGACATCGCGCGGCTTCTCCAGGACCGGCGCCTGGCCGGTATTGACCTCGGCGAGTTCGCGACGCACGAAGGCGTCGACATCGCCACTATTTTCGGCGAGATAACGCACCGTCAGCTTGCCGATATCGATGCGGCAGGGGGCGAGATCGAGGCGGCTGAGGGCGACGAGGACCGGGGAGGTTTCCCGGACCGAGAGGTCATTTTCCAGAATCTGGCGGGCAAAACGGTGCGCCTTGAGAATATCGATGGCCGAACCGTTCGACAGGGTCCGGGCGTAAACGGTGATGACCACGCCGCGGCGATAAAGCCGGCCGATCAGGGGGAGCATCATCTCAGCGAGCTCTTCCCTTTCCAGCCAGTCAGCAAAGTATTTTTCCGGTTTCGTGAGGTCCATACTATCTCCTTTTTTGTGACAAGTTGAGATTGCCGTCCCCGAGTCCAGGGCGACGACACAAGCAATGCCTGCGGTTATCCTGCGCGTAAAGCGGGTAAACGCGCCATTGATAACACAAACGACTTCTTTGCTCCCAATAAAATTTCGCTCACCTATCGACTTCCGGCACCATCTCCAGTTCGGCACTGAGGGCAGCCAGAATCGCCGTGGCATCAACGGCGCAACTCTCTGCCCAGCTCAACTCGACAACGGCCGTCGACGCTTCGATGGTGCGTAAAAAGAGGATGCCATCGTAGCCTTCAACAAGAAAACGGAGCATGCCGATCCGGACCGGCATCAGGCGGTAGCGGCGGTGGCAAAAGGCGAAGGGAACCAGCGGCCCGGTCATCGCTGCTCCAGATGTAGATCCAGAAGAAAACGGGCAATACTGCGAGGAGGCGGCAGTTCGGGGAGAGCGTCGAGGGAGAACCAGCGCGCATCCTCAAGCTCGTGCGGATCGACACAGAGCTCGCCGCCAGCGTACTCGGCCGTAAATCCGGCCATAATCTGACCCGGAAAGGGCCAGGCTTGACTGCCGATGTAGCGGATATTCTTCACCGTGATCCCGGTCTCTTCTTTTACCTCGCGGACAACCGCTTCTTCGAGGGCCTCACCAAAATCGAGAAAACCGGCGACCAGACCGTAACGGCCCGCCGGGAATTCGGACTTACGGGCGAGCAGGAGTTCGCCGGGACGATGAATCAGCACAATCACGCAGGGATGAATCGCCGGGAAGCTCACGTCCCGGCAGTCTGGGCAACACTTCCCCCAACCACCGGGGATCCTGTTCAGGGGGCGGCTGCAAATAGCACAGTAGCGACTCTTCTTTTCCCAGCGCAGGATCTGCTGGGCAAGGGCGGCCAGAGAGGCAAACTCGATAGAGAGGCGCGGAACCGCAGCGCTGAAACTCTCCTGTAGCCAGCCGGGAGGGAGAGAAGATTCACGGGAGACCGACACGATGCGACAGGGGAGATTGTCCCAAAGGCCAACATGTAAAGGCGGCGCCGCAGCGATTATCCCCGCCGGCAGAGCCGCTCCTTGCGGCAGGTGCAAGCCGGTCACATCTTCGCGCAGCAACAGCTCGCCGGCCATGATCAGCAGCCAATAGCCCTCTCCGGCGCATGCCGCATCCGGCGGTTGCGGAGTAAAACGCCCGGCCAGGCAGGTGTTATTGAAAGGGAGATTAACCGTACCCGGGTAATGGCTGGGGAAAGGGCTCATCGCCACCCGCCCTTTTGCGCAGCATAAAGGAGGAGGGCCAACTGGGTCTTGGCGTCGTCGATACGACCATCCCCGGCCATGACGACAGCCTCGTCCAGCGGCATGGGGAGGAACTCGATAAACTCATGATCTTCCTGCGCCATTGTCCCTGCCGTCAGCTCCAGCGCCGCAAAGAGGTGAATCCTTTCATCGGTATAGCCGACCGAAGGGAGGGTCGAACCGAGCTCGATGAGCTGACCGACGCGATAACCGGTCTCCTCTTCCAGTTCGCGCCGGGCGCAATCTGCCGGCAATTCGTTAGCATCAAGGCGGCCGGCCGGAATCTCGATGACCATCTTTCCCACCACCGGCCGGAACTGGCGGATGAGCAGGACTTCACCGTTCGGCAATATCGGCAGGATGGCAGCACCGCCGCTGTGATGGACAATTTCAAAATGGCCGGTGCGCCCGTTGGGGAGGGTGTGAACTTCGCGACAAAGGCGAAGAACCTTGCCGGCGTAAAGTTCCGTTGAGTTGGTGCTCATCTGGTCATTCCGATCGATGTACAGGCGGGAAAAGGAGTAAACGGTCGTCAAGACGCAGGAAGGGCCGACCAGCTAAGCGGGTCGGCCCTTCCTGCTGGCGCTTTATTTACCAGCCAAGACTGACCTTGGCGGTGTAGACCGGAACCTCGGCATATTCCGCATCGAGAGTGATCCGCAGCAAAGCCATGGCAATCTGCACCCCGCCAAAGACGCGCTGGGACGTTTCGCTCTGATCCTGAAGGTTCTCCTTTAAGGTCGCGTTGCTTCCGGTGTATTCACCGTTGCTGCGCAATACCCCGACGCCGACATAAGGAGTCAGGAAAAGAAAACCCTTGCTCAGCACCGCGTCGGCACCGTAGGTCTCAAGGTCGAGATCATCGACACCGCGGAGGGTGCTGTAGTGGCCGCGCAGAGCGAGAGCCGGCAGCGCCATCGAGCCATCCATGATCGCATATTGAATCTCGCCCGCGATCACCTTGATATTACTAGACGGAACCATGGCGTAACTGGCACCAATATCGAAACCAAAGGGAAGACCTTTGCGTGCATGCACCCTGGGCACCGGAAGGTAGCTGGGCACATCATTCGAGTCAAGAACCTCATCCCAAAGGGCATTATCAATCTTGATAAAACTGGCTTCGATGCCGACATCGAAACCGGTGATCCCGCCCGGCTCAGCCGGCGCAACAGCACGGTACGCAATCGCTGTCCCCGCTTCCTTGACCAAATCATTGAATTGACTATTGACAAAGTCGGCAGGGATGGAGACGTCATACTTCTCGGCAAAGGCGGGCGCGGCGCAGATTGAGAGCAGGAGCAGGGCAGTCCATAATTTTTTCATAAAGACCTCCAGGGAGAATGAGGGCAGCAGACAGCGCCCGGATGAAAGATAATCGCCAGCGATTCACATCATTTTGCCGACACGACAGAAAACAGGAGATTATTTAGCAGATAGCGCCGTTGATTGCAAGAAGCTGCAAGCCCCCCTTATTGCGCAGCATCCTTGACAAACTATGATCCCATAAAAAAATGATCGAGCTGCGGACAAAGAGAGCTACAGGGTCAGGGGTTTCAACACGCCAAAAGTCATCCTTAATTCAGACCATCCGTTGGATCAGCGCCGGCCCGTGCTGCACCGTGCGGGAATAATGCACTGCCGGCGGGCCGAAGGCCATGACGTAGCCGATGAGGTGATCGTCGGGGATGCCAAGGGTGCGGCGGGCGGTGGGGACGAGATCGTTGATTGCCCACTTGGCGAGGCCATCCCAGACCGTTCCGACGCCGTTGGCCTGGGCGAAGAGCTCGAAGTAGGAAAGGGCGATGACGCAGTCGGGAAGGGGCGTCGGAACATTCGCCGGCACCGAAGCGATGAGCAGATGCGGGGCGCCGCGAAAGAGGACATCAATCTGCTCCTCGTCCCACATCCGGACAAAATCAGCAAAATATCCGCGCCCCTCGGGGAGCCCATCTTCTTGCACCACCAATCTCAGACCAGCGAGGACTTCGTCCCGGAGCTGCGCCATCTTGGCGCGATCATCGACGACGGTAAAGAGGACTTGCCGCGAGTTCACCCCGGTCGGGGCGTGCCAGGCAACTTCGAGCAGCTGTTGCAACAATGCAGGGTCGAGATTCTCTTCTTTGTAGCGCCGCACCGAGCGCCGTCCTTTGATCAGGATCTCCAGCTGGCCGGGATCAGGAAAGTTACCGGCCAGCGGGCGACTCTCCTCGGGCTGCAATCCGAGGATGGAAATCGCGGCGGTCGGGCAGATGGCGAGACAGTGCTGACATTTGTAACAGAGCGATTCCTTTTCCGGAGCGATGCCGGGGAAGCCGCTCTCCATGGCAATAATGCGCGGCGGGCAATCGGCGACACACTGGCCACACTTGGTGCAGACCTGCTGATTAACGAGAAAATTCAACATATTGGGATTCCCTTTTTCATTGTTGCAACGTAGGAGCTGGCTCCAGCCTGCGATGATCGCGAGCTGGAGCTCGCTCCTACAGCTTCAGAGTTCATTGGTTAGCGGCTGAACGCGGCCCGGATCTCTTCGAGACGACTACGATTCTTGCCGAGATCGGAATAGCCCAGGCGTGACGCGGAGCGGAGATGTATCACCTTTTTCTCCCCGTCCAAAAGAAACTCGGCATCATCGACAAAGAGGGTGGTGCGGAGCTCGACGCGCAGATAACCGCTCCCTTCTTCGATGATCGTCGCATCGCTGCGCTGGCGAAGAAGCTGCGTGAGCCGGGCAAAAGCAACCGTCGGTGCGTCAGTGAAGGAGAAGGGCGCAATCCGATGTCCTTCGTCGGCAGCAAAACTCGACACACAATTGGGGGACGAAGGGCACGCCGCCAAAACGCCACTCTTGACGCCCAGATTCTTCGGTCGCTCTCCGGCGCAGGCCGCTAAAATTACTGCCAACAGCGTCATAAGCATCATCCCGGTTCGTAAATTTTTCCGCATCATGGGCTCGTCGGATAGTCAGTATAACCGGTGGGACCGGCGCTGTAAAAAGTGGTCGAGTCCGGGACAGCTAACGACAGATTATTTTGCAGACGCGCCACCAGATCGGGATTAGCGATAAAGGGACGGCCAAAGGCGATCAGATCAGCGGCACCGCGGCTCAGATCGGTCTCTGCCCGGTCCTGATCGTAACCGCCGGAGAGGACCACCGCCCCGCCGCCAGCCGCACGAAAGGCCTGACAGATCGCCTGCACCGTCGTCGCATTCGGTTTCGGCGCCCCCATGGAGGAGTGATCGACAAGATGCAGATAAGTCAGTTGCAGCTGCCCCAGCGCCGCGGCCAAGGAGGTATATTGCCCGGCAATGCCGGCATAATCGCCGGACATGTCGTTGAAGACACCGTAAGGAGATAGGCGGATGCCGACCCGCGCTGCACCTATGGCGGTGGTGACAGCAACCGCCACCTCGAGAGCAAAACGGTTGCGGTTGGTGCTGTCATCACCATAAAGGTCATGGCGTTGATTGGCTCCGGGATCGAGGAACTGGTTGACCAGGTAGCCGTTGGCGCCGTGAATCTCGACCCCGTCGAAACCGGCAGCGATGGCATTCTTTGCCGCTTCGGCATATTCGTTGATCGTACGCTGGATCTCTGCCGCTGTCATCGCCCGCGGCGTGCCGTACGGCTGCTCCCCCTGACTGTCGGTCCAGATTCTACCCAGAACGGCGAGCGCCGAGGGGGCAAGAAGCTCGGCGCCAGGGGACAGGTTGAGGGGACTTCCGACCCGACCGGTATGCATGAGCTGGACAAAGATCTTGCCGCCACGCATGTGTACCGCCCTGGTGACCTGCTTCCAGGCCGCGGTCTGTTCCGGTGCATAAAGGCCAGGAATGCGGGCATAGCCGAGGCCATGCGGCGAGGGCGAGGTCCCCTCGGTGACAATCAATCCGGCAGAAGCGCGCTGTCCGTAATATTCCGCCATCAGATCATTCGCCAGATTGCCGAGCGC
This sequence comes from Desulfuromonadaceae bacterium UBA5613, assembly GCA_002424625.1. Classification (GTDB taxonomy): domain Bacteria; phylum Desulfobacterota; class Desulfuromonadia; order Desulfuromonadales; family UBA2197; genus UBA2197. The sequence continues at coordinate 3,680 of DIKR01000064.1, read as the reverse complement.
CCGGTTGCGGGTCATCGGGGACATAACGATGCGGTTCTTCAGCGCTGTCGCGCCGAGTTGAAAAGAGGAAAAAAGTTGCATGATCACCTCCGGTTGTTGGTTGCAGAGTTAAACTTATACCATATTCAACGTTGACGCGCCTGACGTTCAGCATATAAGCTAAGCCATCCTCAAGCAACCAGGTCACGATGAACGCTCTGCACTTCCTCACTCCCTACCTGCGCCGCTACTTCCTGCCGGTTTTGGCCGGTGCCCTGTGGCTGACCGTGACCAACATTCTCGGCGCCATGCTCCCCTGGCTGCTCAAAGTCGGGATCGACGCCATTGCCAGCCAGGACGGGCAAAGCCTCACGATCGCCGCCCTTGGCCTCGGCGGGGTGGCGATTGTGCGCGGCGGCACCCGCCTCCTTTCCCGCTTCCGCTTTCTCCACAGCGCCCGGGCGGTGGAGCTTGACCTGCGTGCCGACCTGATGCGCGGTCTCCTCGCCAAACCCTTTGATTTCTTTGACCGCCATCGCACCGGCGACCTATTGTCCCGCTTTACCAACGATCTCAGCAACGTCCGCATGCTCGCCGGTTTCGGGGTGCTGACCATGGTCAACTCCCTCCTCGTCTATATCGTCACTCTGGTCATGCTCCTGCGCCTCTCCCCGACGCTGACCGCGATTGCCCTCATCCCCTACCCCTTCATGTTCCTCTTTGTCAAAAAGATGAGCAAGCGGATGATGACCCTCACCACCGCCGCCCAGGAGAGTCTCGGCCGCGTCAGTCAGGCGGTCGAAGAGACCGTTTCCGGCGAAACGGTGGTACGTGCTTTTGCGTTAGGGGGCGTCCGGATTCGCCACTTTGCCGATTGCAATGCCGACTATCTGCAACGCAACCTCGACCTGGCAAAACTGCGGGCCTTTATCATGCCGGTGATGACCATCGTCGGCCCGATCGGCGCCCTCCTCACCCTCTACTTCGGCGGCAAGATGGTCAGCTCCGGCGAATTCACCCTCGGAGAGCTCGTCGCCTTTACCGCTTATCTCGCCCAACTGGTGATGCCGACCCTGACCCTCGGCTGGGTCATGACCCTGATGCAGCGCTGCGCCGCCAGTATGGAGCGGCTCAGCACCGTCCTCGTTGGCGAGCCCCCGGCAGCGCCCGCTCCGCCCCTCCTCGCGCCGCCGGCCATTGTTGTGCAAGGTCTCAACTTCGCCTACGACAGCGGCCCGCAAGTCCTCAAGGAGATCGATCTCAACATCCCCGCCGGCGCGGTGGTCGGCATCGTCGGCCCGACCGGCTCCGGCAAGAGCACCCTGCTGCGCCTCCTTACCGGCCTTTACACGCCGCCATCCGGGACGATCTTCATTGATGGCGAAGATCTTGCCAGCCTCGATGGCGGGGAGTATCGCCGCCGACTCGCGGTTGTCCCGCAGGAAGGGCGGCTCTTCTCCGGCTCGATCGAAGAGAACCTTCTTTACGGTGTGCCGGGGAGTGACGATGCCCTGCTGCAGCGGGTGAGTGCAGAAGTGGCGCTCAGCGATGAGATTGCCCGCTTCCCGCTGGGCTTCAAAACCAGAGTCGGCGAAGGCGGGGTAGCGATCTCCGGCGGCCAGCGTCAGCGCGTCTGCCTCGGCCGCGCCCTCGCCCGTGACGGCGGCCTCTGGCTTTTGGACGATCCCTTGAGCCACCTCGACGCCGCCACCGCCCGGTCTGTCTGGAGTGCACTGCGTCGCCGCCTGGCCGGCCGCACAACTCTGGTAACCTCCAGTCGTGTTTCCTTTCTCGCCGATGTTGATACCATCCTCCTCTTCGAGAACGGCAGGATCGTTTCCCGCGGCACCCACGCCGAACTCCTTGACAGCTCCCCCCTCTACGCCCGCCTTGCCGAACAGGAGAAGTTACGGGACGAAGTGGAGGAGATCGCATGAGCGGCCATTTTCGTGAGGAGAACAGCGACGAGATCAGCGGTCGCCACCTCGACCTCCAGCTCTTCCAACGCTTTCTTCTGGCGGTGCAACCCTACCGGCGCTCGGCCTGGCTCTCCCTCGGGATGCTGCCGATTCTGGCGCTGGCCAAACTCGTGCAGCCCTGGCTGGTCAAGGAAGCGATCGACCGCGCTATTATCCCCGGCCGCCTCGAACTCCTCNNTCTTTGCCCTCCTCTTCTTCATCGCTCTGGCGCTCGAAGGTCTCCTCATGTACTGGCAGGGCTATCAAGTGCAGCTGGTCGGGCAGAAGATCATGGCTGATATGCGCGGCGCCGCCTTTGCCAAGCTGCCGCGCCTGCCGGCCAGCTACTTTGAGAAGAACCCCTCGGGCCGCCTCGTCACCCGCGTCACCAGTGATGTCGAGAATGTCGGCGAACTCTTCGGCTCGGGGATCATCTCTGCTCTCGGTGATATCGTCACCCTGACCCTGATCATCGGCGTCATGCTCTGGATGAATCTCCAGCTCGCTCTCGTCACCTTTATTGTCCTGCCGCCCCTCTTTATCGCCGGCACCCTTTTTCGCCGCAACCTCCGCGCCGCTTCCCGCCAGGTTCGCTCCCGTCTCGCCGGGCTCAATGCTTTTGTCGCCGAACGGATCGCCGGCATCGCCGAAGTGCGCCTCTTCGGCCAGGAACGCCGCACCCTTGGCGAATTCGAACGGTTGCAGGACGACTACTGCCAGGGGGCGATCAAGGTGATCAACGCCGATGCCGCCCTCTACGCCGTCGTCGAGACCCTCGGCTCCATCGCCCTGGCGGCGATCCTGTGGTATGGCGGCGGAGAAGCGCTGCGCGGCACCACCAGCTTCGGTACCCTGGTCGCCTTCATCGACTATGCGCAGAAGTTCTTTACGCCGCTGCGCGACCTCTCGGCCAAATATTCGGTGGTACAGACCAGCAATGCCTCGCTGGAGCGGATCTTCGAGCTCCTCGATCAACCGGAAGAAGAAAGCGGCACGCAAAGCGTCCCAATGAGCGGCACCTTGGAACTGCAGGGGGTCAGCTTCAGCTACAACGACGACAGCACCCCGGTACTGCAAGAGATCGATCTGCGCCTGGGGCCGGGGGAGACGATCGCGCTGGTCGGCGATTCCGGCAGTGGCAAAACCACCGTCACCCGCCTGATCATGGGCTTTCACCTGCCGCAAAGCGGCACCATCCGCTTTGGCGGTATTGCCCTCGGCGATGTTGATCTCAGCAGTTGGCGGCAGCGCATCGGCTGGGTCGGGCAGGAACCGTTCCTCTTCTCCGGCAGCGTGCGCGAGAATCTCGACCCCGCCGGTCGCCAAAAAGATGCTGAGCTCGCGTCCCTGCTGCAGCGTTGCGGCGCCGGCGCCATCGTCCAGCGCCTCGGCGGCCTTGATGCCATTCTTGCTGAACGCGGCCGCAACCTCTCTTCCGGCGAGCGCCAACTCCTCTGCCTGGTGCGGGCGCTGGCCGGTGATCCGCAGCTCCTCATCCTCGACGAAGCGACCAGCCGCCTTGATCCCGAAAGCGAAGGTGTCGTCCGCCGCGGCCTCTCGGAAGCCGGTGCCGGACGCGCCGTCGTCCTCGTCGCGCACCGCCTCGCTACCGCCCGCTACGCCGACCGCATCGTCGTCCTCCGCCGCGGCCGCATCCGCGAATCCGGCAGCCACACCGATCTCCTCGCCGCTGGCGGCCTTTACGCCCGCCTTTGGCGCTTGCAGCAAGTGGAGGGGGACAAC
>DIKR01000069.1 GCA_002424625.1 Desulfuromonadaceae bacterium UBA5613 | reverse complement strand
GTAGCCGTGCCGCGCGCTGGCCATATCCTTAATCCACCTCGCCCGCGGCGAGAATGAGAAGGGCGTTGAGCACGGCAGCGGCAACATTCGAGCCCCCCTTGCGGCCGCGATTGGTGATCATCGGCAGCTGATGCTCTGTTGCCATGGTCAGGAGTTCGGCCTTGCTCTCGGCGGCGCCGACAAAACCGACCGGCAGTGCGACGATCAGATCAGGGCGCACCCCTTCCTCGCGAATCAGCCGCAGCAGTTCAAAGAGGGCGGTGGGAGCATTGCCGATGACGAAGATGCCGGCATCTTCGGCTTGTACCGCTGTCCGCATCGCCAGCAGCGAACGGGTGACACCAAGACGCCTGGCACTCCTGGCAACGACGGGATCATCAACCAGACAGCGCACCTCGATGCCAAAGGGTTCGAGTCGCGCCGCGGTGATCCCGGCCATAGCCATGCGCGTGTCGGTGATGATCGTCCGGCCGCGGCGCAGGGCGGCTATCCCCCGGGCCAGCGCAGTCGGGGCAATGACCAGGTCGCGCACATAATCGAAATCAGCGCTGGTATGAACAGCACGGCGGACAATCGTCCATTCCGGTGCAAACCAGCCGTGCGCCCCGGCCTCACTGTCGATAATGCGAAATGATTCCGCTTCGATCTCTTCCGGGCGCAGATGCACCGACATTACTGCCACCCGTTGGCGGTCAGCCCTTCGTCGATCCGCTCAATGACGATCTCGGCGAGCTTGCGATGAGCGCCAAGATGGTTCCCCATGGCAAATTCGACCTGCGGATAGCGCTGCTGCGCCAAGGTCATTTCGGCAGGGAGATCTTCGCGGACATGCGCACCGACAAAAAGGAAATAGGGGATCAGAAGGATACGGCCGGCGCCCTGGGCAACGCAGCGGTCAATGGCGCTCTGGATGTCGGGCGGGTGCATTTCACGAAACGCGACCTCGACAATCTCGAAGGCACTGGCGGCCCGAATCATTTCGGCAATTTCATAAGCGGCATTGTTCGCCTCGGCAATACGGCTGCCGTGCGACATCAAGAGGATAGCGGTCTTTTTCATCGTGATTCTCCTAAAAATCAACTCTTGAGAGCGGCGACAATTCCGACACCAAGAACACGACGCTGCCAGCGCTTCATGTTGATCTGCTCCAGTTCGGCGCAGCTGCGCGGCGGCTTGCGGGCGATCTCTTCGAGGAGACCGTTATTGATCAGGATCCCCGGCTCCAGCGCCAGTTCCTTGGCGATACTGGCCCGCCAGAGTTTAAGGGTGGCAAGGCGCAGATCAACAGCGGGATCGCGCTCGCGCCGCTCGCTGCGGGGGAAGCGCGGCAGCTCATCCTCGGAAAGCGCCAACGCGGCGGCGATCACCGGCAGGATGCTCTTGCCGAAACGCTCCGCCACCCAGCCCGGCAGGCCGGAAATGGCGCTGACGGCGGCAATGTCGAGCGGGGCGTTTCGCACCAGCAACAGCAGAAAGTCGTTGCCGAGGACTTTAAAAGGGGGTTTGTCGCGGCGTTCGGCTTCGCGATTGCGCCATTGCAGCAGCCCTTCAAGGATCGCCAACTGCCGCCGATCGAGGGCCGCCGCCCCTTTGGAGCGGAGGAAGAGAGGACCGCTATGCTGCGTAAACTGCCCCTGCTCCAAAAGTTCGAACTCCTCCGCCACCCAGTCGAGACGGCCGAGTTCGCGCAAACGTTCTTCGAGCAGGACGGCAAGGGGAAGCAGATGAGTGGTATCGGCGGCGGCATAGGCGATCATCTCCGATGACAGGGGACGCTGTGACCAGTCGGCGCGTTGATACTGTTTGTTGAGAGTGACACCGTAATATTTGCCGAGGACATCAGCGAGACCGAACTTCTCTTCGCCAAGAAACTGGCAGGAGACCATAGTGTCAAAGAGGCCGCGGATGGTGAAGCCGTAGTCACGGTGCAGGCAGCGGGTATCGTAGTCAGCGGCATGAAAGATTTTACGGATCGCCGGGTTGGAAAGGATTGGCCCCAAAGGGGAGAGATCGCCGCCGGCCAGGGGGTCGATGAGGAGGGTTGTGCTCGGCGTCGTAAATTGCAGGAGACAGACCTTCTCCTGATAGGAGTGCATCGAATCCGCTTCAAGATCGACGGCAATGACCGGTTCGCGATGCAAGTCGGCAGCAAAGGCGGCGATCTCGGCACTGCTGGTTAAAATCGGAAAAGACATGAATGCTCCGGGAGGGGGGAAGGACGAACGCTCTGAAATGTTTCCGCAGGAGCGGCGGGAGTTCGCTCCTGCGGAATTTACAGATAAAATCTTTAGAGCCGCACCTCGATGTGGGCTCTCTTCTTCAAGCCCTCCAGCCAATCCTTGGCAGCGGTCGAGCGCTTCTGGTCCGCGAGCTGGATGCGAATCTCTTCGCGCACCTCGTCAAGAGTGCGAACCTTGGCGGGGGTGCGCGCCGTAACGATCAGGAGATGCAGCGCTTGTTCGTTGGCAATCAGTTCACTGCTCTCCCCGACCGGCAGATCCCTGACCGCGGCGGCAAAATCCGGGGTGAGATCTTCCGGAGATAATTCGCCCATGTCACCACCATCTGCCCCGTCCTGCACGGCAGCGGCGAGGACGGTGGCAAAATCTGTCCCGGCACGCAGGGCGGCAAGGGCGACCTGGCCCCGTTCCTCCTGCACTTTGGCGTCCTGCCCGGCCAAAGGAAAACTGATATGCCGCAGTTCAATGCTTGGGGCTTCGTGGTACGCGGCGCTGTTAGCCGTATAATACTCCTGAATCTCGCGACTGGAGACTTCGATCAAACCCTGCACCTCTCGCCCGACCAGCTTGAAGCGGAGGATCTGCCGACGCAGGCTCTGCCGGTAGTCATCCGGAGCAACCCCCTGCTGCGTCAGGGCGACATCAAGCTGTTCTTTAGTGAGCCGATTCTGACGGAGAACATCCTGCAGCGCGGCTTCGACCTCGTCATCGCTGACCGTCAAACCGATCTCTTCGGCGCGTTGCCGCATCAGACTCTCTTCGATCAAACGCTCCAGAACCTGGCGGCGTTCATCGATGGCCGGCGTCGCTCCGGGTTCGGCCGCGGCCAGGGCCTTATCGAGCTGGATGCTGGTAACGGCATCGTTGTTAATCACCGCAACCACCCGGTTTAATTCAAGGGCAAAGGCGTGCACAGGAAGGAGAAGACAAAGAAGTAAGAGGAGCCATTCTTTACGCATGTTCAAAACCTTTATCCGGGAAGTATTAACGCTGGTCGAGGAGGGCCCAATTGACCTCTATCTTTGCCTTGGCCCGCAATTCATCAAGCCATTGCTGGTAAAGGCGCTCTTCGAGCTCCGCCTGCAAAGTCGCGCGGATCTCTTCATGGGCCTGAGCAGGGGAGAGCTTACCGGCAGCGCGGCGCTCTTCGACGAGAAAAATGTGGTAACCGTATTCACTCTTGATCAAAGGGCTGAGGCGGCCGACCGGCAAGGTAAAGACGACAGCATCAAACTCCGCCGGCATTTCGCCACGGGCAAAGAAACCGAGATCTCCGCCCGCTTCAGCATCGGGGGAAAGGGAATGTTCTTTCGCCACCTGCGCAAAAGGGACCGATGCTTTCAACAGGGCCAGGATCTTTTCCCCCTCAGCTTCGTTGGCAACGACGATCTGCCGGGCCCGCACCTGTGCCGGGCGATCGAACTCATCGCGATTGGCGCGATAATAAGCCGCAATCGCCGCGTCGCTGACCTTCTCCTGGTCGCCGACCACCTTTTTCTCCAGTTTCTCGATAAGCAGGCGATCCTGGAGCTCACGCTTCCAGTCGGCCAGGCTCATCTTTCCTTCCTGCAAATTTGCCTCGAACTCGCCATCCGGATAGTCGCGCTGGAGTTCGGCAAGAGCAGCGTCGACTTCGGCGGGGGAGACTTTAACGCCGAACTTTTCGGCAGCGGCGAGGGCAAGTTCGCGGTCGATGATCTGGGCGAGGAAAGAGCGCTGTAATTCATCCCGTTCAGCGGCGCTGCCCTGATTTTCTTTGGGGAGGATCTGCTCGAAATCGCGACGAAAATCCTGCAAGGTGACGATGCGGTTATCAATTTTGACAAGAACATCGACGGGGGGAGTCGCTTTCTCCGTGCAGGCGGCGACTGAGCCGAGGAGGAGAAGAAGACAGGAAAGGATAATGACCTTACGACACGTCATGGGAAAGAAAGCGTCCTTTTCAGGGAGAAAGAGGGATAACAGTTAATGGGCATAACTAACACGCTCACCCAGCCCGTGCAATTCCTTTTTTATCCGGCCCAGGAGTTCTTCGCCTTCGAGTTTACCGCATTTGATCGTCAACCGGTAATCGGGGGAGAATTGATACAACCCGCTTTTATCCTGAATCAGCTTGAGAATCGTTTCAGGGGGGACCGGCGTCGATTGGTGGAAGGCTAAGAGAAGACGGCGGCCATCGTATTCAGCGCTTTCGATCCACAGCTCTTTGAGGAGGACCCGCAACTTCATGATCGCCAGGAGACGCTCTGCGGCTTCGGGGAGGTCGCCGTAGCGGTCACGCAATTCATCGGCAATTGCGTAGATCGATTCTTCGTCCGCAGCACTGGCCAGCCGCTTGTAAAGGACCAGACGCTGATTCGGATCAGGAATGTACTTCTCGGGAAAGAAAGCAGAAAGGCCGAGGCGGATCTCGGGGTCGATCTTCTCGGTGTGCGCCTGCCCCTTCAGTTCGAGGATGGTCTCCTCGAGAAGCTCGCCGTACATCTCGAAACCGATGGCGGCGATCTGCCCGGATTGATTAGCGCCGAGGAGGTCGCCGGCGCCGCGCAGCTCAAGGTCGTGGCTGGCGATGCGAAAACCGGCACCGAGCTCGGTCAGCTCCTGCAACACACGCAACCGTTCCCGCGCTTCGTGGGTGAGGATCCCTTCGCCAGGGATGAGGAGATAAGCGTAGGCACGGCGGTCGGAGCGTCCGACCCGGCCGCGCAGCTGATAAAGCTGGGCAAGACCGAAGCAGTCGGCGCGATTGACGATGATGGTATTGGCACGGGGGATGTCGAGACCATTTTCGATGATCGTTGAGCAGACCAGAACATTGCTGTTGCCGGCCATAAAATCGAGCATGACTCCTTCCAGGGCCTTCTCTGCCATCTGCCCGTGGCCAACGGCGACCTTCGCCTCGGGGACCAGAGTCCGGAGGAATTCGGCCATCGCCTCAATATTCTGCACGCGGTTATGGACAAAAAAGACCTGGCCGCCGCGCCGCAGTTCGCGCAGAATCGCTTCGCGGATCACCGCTTCATCGAACTTGGTGACATAGGTACGGATAGTGAGGCGATCGACCGGCGCGGTATCGATGACCGAAAGATCACGCAGCCCCATCATGCTCATGTGCAGGGTGCGGGGAATCGGCGTGGCAGTGAGGGTGAGGAGATCGACCTCGGCGCGCATCTTCTTCAGCCGCTCTTTGTGCACCACGCCGAAGCGCTGCTCTTCATCGACGATGACCATGCCGAGATCCTTGAAGTGGACGTCGCGCTGCAGCAGGCGATGGGTACCGATGAGAATATCGACCTTGCCACTGGCGGTGGCGGCGAGAATCACTTTCTGCTCGGCGGCGCTGCGAAAGCGCGACACCATCTCGACATTGATCGGATAATCCTTGAAACGCGCCTTGAAGGTTTCATAGTGCTGGCTGGCCAGGATCGTCGTCGGTACCAGGACGGCCACCTGGCGGCCATCCATCGCCGCCTTGAAGGCGGCGCGAATCGCCACTTCAGTCTTGCCGAAACCGACATCGCCGCAGACCAGGCGATCCATCGGCCGCCCTGACTGCATGTCGCTGAGGACGTCACTGATGGCGGCGAGCTGATCCGCGGTCTCTTCGTGTGGAAAGGTCGCCTCGAATTCGCGGAAGGTGCGATCCGGCGGCGTATAAGTGAAACCGGCGTGCATCTCGCGACGGGCGTAGATCTTGAGGAGTTCGCGGGCGAGTTCCTCGACGGCGGCACGCGCCTTGACTTTCGCCTTTTCCCAGGCGCTGCCCCCCATCTTGTCGAGACGGGGGATGTGCCCTTCACCGCCCAGGTACTTCTGCACCTTCTCAATGCGCTCGACCGGGACATAAAGCTTGTCGTCGCCGGAATATTCGAGATGGAGAAAATCCCCTTCGATCGATCCGGCCTGGAGGTGGAGGAGACCGCGGTAAACGGCGATGCCGTGATCAGTATGGACAACATAATCGCCGATTTTGAGCTCGGCCAGTGAGTCAAGCAGAGCGCGGGCCTTGGCGGAAGCGAGACCGCGGCGATGGGCGCGCTGGCCGAAGATCTCTTCTTCAGTGACGACGGCGATCTTTTCATCGGCGAGACGGAAGCCGGCGGAGAGGTCACCGAGAGCAAGGAAGAGGTCACCAACCTTGAGATCTTTGAGACGGACTTCCGGAAAGATCTCCGGCGGCCGACTGTAAGGAGCAAGGAGATCACCAAGGCGTTCGGCCTGGCCGCGTTGATGACAAACGAGGAGGACGCGCCAGCCGTCGCGCTGCCATTCCTTGAGGCGGGCGGACAGCGCTGCCATCCCCGCCCCTTCAGCACGCATTTCATCCCGGAGATCACCATTTCCCTGTCCTTCAATGCGAAAGACATGGCGCTTTTCATCAATGCGGTAGACCTGGAGCGAAGCGAGATCGAGTCGAGGACGCTGTTGCAAGGCAGCATCAACTTCTGCAGCCGGCAAGAAGAGCCGGGGAGCCAGGGCAAAGGGTTCCCCCCCTTTGGCGGCAAGGCGGGCCTCACCTTCGCGCGCTTCGGCGCAGAAAGCATCAAGATCGCTCTCCACCTGCGGCGGATCAAGGACGATCGTCCGTCCCGCGGGCAGATAGTCGAAGAGGGTGTCGAGACGATCATAGTTAAAGGGGAGGAGGAAAGCGTGGCCGGGGGCCAGAATCCCTTCCCGCACCTCTTCAAGGAGAGCGTCGCGGACACTGCGCGGCAGATCGAGTTCGTCACAGCGCTCCTTGATGTGGCGGGCAAAGGTCTCCAAATGCGGCCCGGCGAGGATCATTTCCCGGGTCGGCAGGAGCTCCAGTTCCCCCAGTTCCTCGTCGCGGGAACGCTGCGTCACCGGGTCGAAGGGGCGCATGCGTTCGATATAATCGCCGAAGAACTCGATGCGCACCGGCGCGTCGCGGGTCGGCAGAAAGATGTCAAGGAGATCGCCGCGCACCGAGAAGGTGCCACGATCTTCGACCAGCGGTGTCGGTTGATAACCGAGACCAAGAAGTTTTTCAAGGAGCGGTCCCCGCTCATATTCATCTTCGACAATCAGCCGGGTACAGAGGGAGGATAAAACTTCTTTGGGGATGAGCCGCTGCGCCAGGGCCCGCACCGTTGTCACCACCGCGTCGACACGATTTTCGAGCAGGCCGGCCAAAGTGGCAAGGCGGGTCGCTTCGGTTTCAGGGTGAGGGATAAGCGGGTCGTAGGGGCGGATATCCCAGGGAGGGAAAAGGGCAATGTTCCGTTCGGCGCCGCTGTAGAAAAGGAGATCCGCGGCAAAGCGTTCGGCGAGAGCGGTCTCGGCAGCGATGACCAGCAGGGGGGCGGTCTCCCGGCGGAGGAGGCCAGCGACGAGATGGGCACCGCCCGAACCGGTGAGACCGAGAACCTCCCCGTGTTTCAGTCCGGCACAAAGCTGGTTGGTGACCGTTTGCACGGTGGCATGGGAAATTTCGTGGGGGGTGTTATTTTTGTCAGTCATGGGTAGAGATCTGCCGGAGCGGGACGGCGGCCCGGAACAGAGTTCTAATCCCGGGGTACGGCGAGCATCCGGTCGAGGGCAATGCGGGCGCGGGCGGCAATGTCAGCCTCGACGGTAATGATCGGAGTCATGGTCACCAGGGATTGATAAAGATCTTCGAGGGAGGTCAGCTTCATATTCGGGCAGATCAGGCGG
>DIKR01000063.1:47290-49528 GCA_002424625.1 Desulfuromonadaceae bacterium UBA5613 | reverse complement strand
GAGCCTCGGCCGCAGTCGCTTTGACGAACTCGGCAAATCGGGGCTTGCCGCCCAACAACGCGGGGAGCATCTGCAAGCGCTTGCCTATTTTGAAGATGCCCTGGCAATTGCCGCGACTGATGCGAAGCTTGCAGCCCAGATCATCCCCTTGCTCAGTCTTTCCCGCGAGAGTGCTTTTGCTGCCGGAAAGTTGGAGCGATCGATTGTGCATGCGGCGACGCTGGTGGCCGAGCTTGAGAAAAAGGAACCTTATTCGGCGGCACATGCCGATGCCCTCCTCCGTTACGGTCTCCTCTCTGGCCGTGCCGAACGCTTTGCTGAAGCGGAGAAAGCGTTGCAAGAAAGTGTCGCCACCTTCGCCGACCTTGGTCTGGTCAAGGAGCAGGCCGCCGCCCTCAGCGGTTTTGCCCAGGTGCAGGAGAATGCCCTCGACTACAGCCGCGCCGGCATCCTCTACAGCGAAGCCGCTGACCTGCGCCAACTCCTCAAGGATGATCTCTCCCTTGCCGATCAGTACCGCAACCTCGGCCGCCTTTATGATCTGCGCCTTTCCCGTTATGCTGAAGCGGAACGCTACTATGCCAAAGCCGTCGACCTTTATGCCGCGCAAGGGGCGAAACGGCTGGAGGGAGAAGCCCTTCTCGAACGCGGCCGCACCCGGCGCCTCCTTGGCGACTTCACTGGCGCTGATGCTCTCTACGCGGCAGCACTGCAAAAGATTGGCGCCGGGGAGGGGAGGAGCCGGGCGCGCGTAACTTTGGAGCAAGCGAATAACGCCTGGTTTCAGGGACGTTATCAGGAAGCCTTTGAGAAACGGGATGACGTTGAAAGGGCGGCGAAAGCGGGGGGCTGGAGCGGCGAAATGGTGATGGCGAAGAATACCGGCGGACTGATCTGGTCGACCCTCGGTGATAACAAACGTGCCCTGGTCGAACTCCGCGCTGCCCNNGCTGAAGAACTGCCGAATCGGCAGGATGAAGTCGCCACCACCCTCAACAATATCGGCCTGGTGCAGCGAGAGTCCGGCGACTATAGCGGAGCAATCGCGACTTTGGAACGGGCCCTCGCCATTGACAAGAAGATCGGTTCGCGCTGGGCCATGGCTTATGATCACCGCAACCTCGGCCAGTGTCTCCTCCGCCTCGGGCAACCCGAGCCGGCGCTTGCTCATTTTGCCGAAGCCGAAGGACTGGCAACAGTGATCGGCGATCAGGTCAATCTCGCTAAAATCCTGCTGGCGCGGGCCGATGCCGAGCTGCAACTGAAACGATTGGCGGATGCACAGCGCAACTACCAGCAATCCCTCGCCATTGCCGACCGTCTTTTGCTCCCCGAGGTGCGCTGGCGCGCCCTCTACGGTCTGGCCCAGTGTGAAGAACGGGCCGGCAGAAATAACGAAGCGATTGCCGCTTATCGTCAAGCGATCGCCACTATTGAAGATTTACGCGCAACTATTCGTCTTGATCAGTTGAAGGACGGCTTCCTCAATGACAAGGGGGATGTCTACGCCGGCCTGGTCGGACTCTTTGCCGGGCTTGGCCGTGGCGATGAAGCCTTTGAAGTCGCCGAACGCTCGCGCGCGCGTAATCTCATCGATATCCTCGGCCGCCAACGTTTGTCCCTCGCCGGCTCTGTCGATCAAAATCTCTATGACCGTCAGCTGCAACTCAAGGAAGGCCAACGCGAGCAGGAACAGTTTCTCCTCCTCGCTGCGACTCCGGCCGAGCAGGCCCTTTATCAAACCGCTCTCGACAAGTTACGCGCCGATTATCAGGATCTCCTCCTTGAAATCGAGAAACAGCGGCCGGAACTCCTTGCTCTGGTCAAGGTCGATCCCTTGGGGTTGCCGCAACTTCGTGAGCTGCTCGAACCGGGGATTGTCCTCCTGTCTTATTATCAACTGCCGGACCGCACCCTTTGCTGGCGCATCGACCGGCAGGGGACGACCCTCTTCACACTACCGGTCAGCGCCGCCGAGCTCACCGCCAGCATCGACACCTACCGGCGGATGCTGCAGAACCTCGAACCGCTGGAGAAGCTCTCCACCAGTCTTTATGCCCAGCTGCTGGCCGCACCGCTCAAGGGGGCAGGGGAGATCCGCGCTCTCGGCATCATTCCGCACGGTTCCCTCCATTACCTCGCCTTTGCCACCCTCAGCAATGGCCGCGATTACCTTATTGAACAGAGTCCGCTCTTCCATCTCCCTGCCGCGTCGGTGTTGCGCTACACCCTGGAACG
>DIKR01000063.1:31719-47277 GCA_002424625.1 Desulfuromonadaceae bacterium UBA5613 | reverse complement strand
GACAAAGCTCTCGATCTCCCCTTTGCCGAACGCGAAGCCGCGACCTTGCGCTGGAACTATCCGGAACTGACTCTGCTCACCCGTGAATTGGCGACAGAGAGTTGGGTGCGGACCCATATCCACGAATACGGCATCATTCATCTCGCGTCACACGGTGAGTTCGATCCGATTAATCCTCTCTTCTCCAGCGTCCGTCTTGCCCGCGACTCAGCCAACGACGGTCGCCTCGAAGCCGAGGAGATTTTTGGCCTCGACCTCAAGGCTGATCTTGTCGTCCTCAGCGCCTGTCAGACCGGCCTCGGCGACCTGCAGCGCGGCGACGATGTCATCGGCATGAACCGCGCTTTCCTCTTCGCCGGCACGCATGCGCTGCTGTCGAGCCTGTGGCGGGTCAGCGATGTAGCGACGGCGATCGAGATGAAACAGTTTTACCGGGATTACGGGCGAATGAACAAGGCAGAAGCGTTACGGAAGGCGATGCTGCATGTGAAGGGACGCTATCCGCACCCCGGTTACTGGGGAGCGTTTGTGCTGACCGGGGATTATGAGTAGGGGGAAAATTATTTTTTGATAGGTAACTCAAGCGCAGGTTTAAAGGGAGATCAACTGTCAATGAGTCGAATCGCGCTGTTTGCACTGTTTGTTTTTTCGGCACTTCTATCCGGAGGCTGCGCCAGCCTCAAGCACTCCGAACCGATTGACGTCATCATGGCGGGCGTTGATCCACTTCAAGGTCAGGGATTGGAGTTGCGAATGCTCGTCAAGCTACGAATTCAAAATCCCAATGACTTGCCGCTGGACTTCAACGGTATGTCAGTCCGAATGGATGTACAAGGCAAGCCCTTCGCTACTGGCGTCAGCGATGCTGTTGGTAGCGTACCGCGCTTCGGTGAGACGATCATTAGCGTCCCGGTGAGTATTTCCATGTTCCATATCGCGCGCCAGGCGATGAGCGTGATAAATAACGAATACCGCGGAAAACTCAAATATGAAATGAATGGAAAGCTCACTGGACCCGCATACAATTATGTGCGTTTCAATTCAAAGGGGGAGTTTGAACTGCCTTCGGAACTCTTCGAGAATGGCAAGTAAACCGGCCGGGTGATAGCGGTGGCAGGAGTAACTGAAGTGATGAAATGAACAGAAAGGGATACAGCAGGTAGGGCAAGACAAAAAAGGCCGGTTGAGGAGGAGGACCTCAACCGGCAAAGGTTTTTCTGAGAAGGAGGAACGGTACTTCTGGGCTTTATGGAGCGGGAGGAAATTTGCTCTCTCTATGGTTGAAGAGTACAGCAATGGTCAGAGACAAGGTAGGTGGAGGTTCGTATATTTTGCGGCGGCAATGGTCACAGGGTGAGTGCGTAAATGCACATATTTCGACAAAACCATCCGGCGCGGGTTTGATTGTGAATCACGATCGAGCGGGAGTAGCTCTGTGCCAGAGGTCACCTCCGGGAGATACAATAATTCAACGTCGCATAATACATATTATGTAAACCAAAATAACGACACCACTATTTTTTGCGGTTGCGGGGATGCGCCCGATCATAAACCTTGAGGAGTTGATCGACACTGACCTGGGTGTACTTCTGCGTCGTCGAGAGCGAAACATGGCCAAGTAACTCTTGAATGGAGCGGAGATCGGCCCCGGCATCAAGGAGATGCGTGGCAAAGGTGTGTCTGAGAGCATGTGGCGTGGCGTGACGCAGGATATTGGCATCGAGCAGGCGTTGCTTGAGATTGCGCTCGATACTGCGGGCGGTCAGTCGGCCGCCGCGATGATTGAGAAAGAGCGGTTCCTCTTCTTCCGGCCTCCCCCGCTGCGTCAGATAATCGTGCAAGGCTTGTTGCGCCTTGCTGCCGATTGGCACGATCCGCTCCTTTTTCCCTTTGCCAAAGACTCGGACCAATGATTGAGGAAAATCGAGATGGCCGACATTGAGAGCGACAGCTTCGCTCACCCGCAGACCGCAGGAATAAAGGAGTTCGACAATCGCCCGATCGCGCAGTGAGAGTTCGTCATTGGCGGGCCGTGCTTCCATCAGGGCGCTGGCTTCATCGACGGTGAGGACCGACGGCAGATAGCGATCGATGCGCGGTGCCGAGAGACTGGCAGCGGGACTGATGGTAATGATCCCCTCGCGGACGAGATAAAGAAAGAAACTGCGCAAGGTCGAAAGCTTGCGATTGATTGTCGTCTTGCTGTGGGTTGCATGAATCTGGGCAAGATAGCGCCGCAGGGTGTGGCGATCGATCTCTTTTATCTGGCTGGCATCAGTCAAGTCGTAAGTCGTGGTCAGAAAACGACAAAAATCCTCCAGATCGCGGCGATAAGCGCTGCGGGTATGGGGAGAGGAATTGCGTTCGATGGTCAGATAGTTCTCAAAACGAGCGATCAGCGTGTGCATTTAATCCTCAAACGTTCAATGTGATTGACGGGTTAACCGCGGCTGTGCATAATTGTCAAGCCAAGGAGGCGCTATGTCGATACTCTATTTTTTCCTTGTCCTCTTTATCGCTCTCTGGATCTTGATCTTCTGGGTTGTTACTACCAGTTGTGCTGTGGCGTGGTACGAATATTCCAACCGCGATCCGCAGTTGCTTGCCAGGCGATTCCTGCCGGAACGCCGCTATCTTGCACTGCGCCTCATCCTGGTTGAAGCCGGCTCGATCTTCCTCGTTGTTTGCGCTTATCCTTTTGGTTTTCTCCCGCAAAAACCGCAGATTTTGATGAAGGTGGCGCAAAAGCGACCGGTTCTCCTCCTGCATGGCCTTTTTCATAATCGCGCCGTCTGGTTTTTGATGAAACAACGCCTCGAGCAATGCGGTTTTCCGGTGGTGACGATGAATCTCCCCCCTTTTGAGATGGTCGAAACTTTGGGGAGAAAGATTGCCGCGACCATTGAGGAGACACTGGTGACCTATGATGCCGAGCAGGTCGATATTGTCGGCCATTCGATGGGCGGACTCCTGGCCCGCTATTATATCGAACTTATGGGCGGAGATAAACGGGTTAACCACTGCATCATGCTCGGCACCCCCAATGCCGGCTCAAAACTGGCGCCCTTTGCTTTAAGTTCCCTCGGCCGCGATCTCATGCCCGGTTCTGACTTTCTCACCGAACTCAATGCCGCGCCCTTAAGTGAAAAAGTCAATTACGTGACCATCTACAGTCATCACGATAATCTTGTCCTCCCGGCCGAGAGCGCAGAACTACCCGGCGCAGAAGCGATTGAAATCGAATGGCTTGGCCATAACTCCTTGATTTTCCATCGTGAATCGATTGAAGCAACGATCGATGCACTGCGCGTGAATTGAGTCTCCTCCCCTGTTTATCCTATTGATTGTATTCTCATGAAAAAGACCCGCGTCGTACTGCAACGCCTCGACAGTTATGACCGTCACCCCACCAAAGCGGCGATCGAAGAACTTTTGCGACCGTTGGGCGGTATTTCCGCCTTTGTGAGGCCAGGGCAGCGCGTCCTGCTCAAACCGAACATGCTGGCCGGCAAAGGGGTTGAGGCGGCGGTGACCACCCACCCCGAGATCGTCCGCGCGGTTATAGAGCTGGCTCAAAGTGCGGGCGGCATCGTCTCGGTCGGCGATTCCCCCGGCGTCGGTACGCCGGAGCAGGTGGCGCAGCGTTGTGGTATTCTGGCGGTGATAAAAGAGACCGGCGCCACATTCGCCCCCTTTAGCGAATCGATCCGCATTACCCCCCGCAGCGGTACCTTCCATCACTTTGATATTGCCCGGGATATTGTCGATGCCGAGGTCATCATCAACCTTCCCAAGCTCAAGACCCACCAGATGATGGGGATGACCGGCGCGGTCAAGAACCTCTTTGGCGCGGTGGTCGGCTTACGCAAACCCCATGTTCATCTTCAGGCCGGTGCAGATAAAGGCTTCTTTGCGTTGATGCTGCTGGAATTGGCAGAGGAGATCAGGCCGGCGCTGACGATTGTTGACGGGGTGCTGGCGATGGAGGGGGATGGCCCCGGTAGTGGCGATCCAATCCTGCTCGGTGTCCTTCTCGCCGGGGTTGAACCGATGGCGGTCGATGTCGTGGCTGCTGAGCTGACCGGTTTGGCGCCGGAAACGATCTGGACCTTGTCCGAAGCAAAACGGAGCCATCGCCCCTGGACCTCTCTGGAGGATATTGACCTTTGCGGTGCGCCTCTGGCTGCTTTGCGGCCGCGGGCTTTTAAACCGGCGAAAGATACTGCGGTTCATTTCGGGGTGCCGAAACTGTTACAACGCCCCCTGCGGCGGGCTTTAAGTGCCCGGCCGGTGGTGGATTTAAAGAAATGCCGGCGCTGCGGGATCTGTGTGGCGAGTTGCCCGCCCCACGCCATGGCGATTCGCAACGACCGCTTGCATATCGATGAAGAGCGCTGCATCCTTTGCTTTTGCTGCCACGAACTTTGTCCCTATGGCGCTCTGCACAGCCAGCAGGGATTAATTCTGCGGCTCAGTCAGAAGTTTGGCCGACTGCGGAGAAGATAAAAATTCCTTAGCGCGATCTCCCGCCAATGATCAGATCCGGTAATTCGTTATGATCGTCATCCTGGCGGGGGAATTCATGGGCAAGGAGATCGCCACAGCGGCTGATCGCCTGACACAGGGCGTCGCAGGCGTGCTTTTCGACAATTCCCTTGGTGACGATGGCGACGATCTCCTCCCAGGTATGCAGGGGGACACGCTCGTTAATGCCGGCATCGGCCAGGACAAAGACGCGATGCTCGAAGAGGGAGATGAGAATAAGGATGCCGCTGCCGCCCCGCGTCCGGTAGATGCCGTGTTCGACGAAAGTGACCAGAGCTTTTTCCCGTACTTCCGCATCGAATTCAACCGGGGAGATCAGGGCGTGTTTCAAGGCAGGGAAAAAGCGAATCAGCAGGACGCAGGGATAATACAGGACGAGAAAGATCACCGGAAAGATCCAGTGCGAGGCGCCGTTGTAGAACCAAGTGGCAAAGAGGGCAAAACCGATGGCAAAAGAACCCCCGCCGATGATCTCGGCCTTGGGATAGTCGTAAGCCGCATCGACAATCACCGGTACAACTTCGCCACTGGTGCGCGCCTCACAGGCCTGCACCGCCGCTTTGATACGGGACTGTTCTTCCTCGGTAAAAAACTTTTCAGCTCTCTTCATTTTTTGTAACTTTCTGTCGAATACACTACCAACTGCCGGAAGAACCACCGCCACTGAAACCGCCGCCACCACCGGAAAAACCTCCCCCGCCCCCACCGCCGCCAAAACCGCCGCCGCCGACCCAGTAGCCGCCACTGTGGCGCCCCCGGCCGTTGCCGCTCAAACGTCCGAGCAGGGGAAGAACGAAGAAGAGGAGAGGAAAGACCCACCAGGGACCGGAATTCTTCTTACGGCCGGTCCTTCCTGTTCCGGTGTATTCGCCGCGGACCGACTGGACGATGGCTGTGACACCGGCGGCGATGCCTCCCTCAAAATCGCCCTGTTTAAAGCGCGGAGCAATCTCATTGTCGACGATGCGCCCGGCAAGGAGATCGGTGAGCTTCCCTTCCAATCCCCGCCCGACTTCGATGCGCATCTTGCGGTCTTCCTTGCCGATCAGCAGCAGGGCGCCGTTATCCTTCCCCTTCTGGCCGATCTTCCAGGTTTCGGCAATCTGCAACGCGACCATATCGATCGGTTCCCCCTGCAAATTCGGCACAGTGACGACTACGATCTGGGTCGAGTCGCTCGCTTCGAAATTGCGGAGAAAATTTTCGATCTGGTTTTTTGCGGCCGGCGACAGGAGGCCGGCAAAGTCATTGACATACCCCTGCACCGGCGGAACATCGAAGGCCGGAGCTGAAAAGGGCAGCGTGACAAGACATAGGAAGAGAAATAGAAAGCGTCTCATCGAATCAGAATTTCACGCCCGGAGCCTGCTCCGCACCAGCCGTCGCTTTAAACGGCTCTTTGCGTTCAAGATGAAGGAGCATACTATTGGTCAGGCTGTTGGGGAAGGTGCGGATCGAAGTATTAAAGGTCTGCACTGAGGCATTGTAGCGCTGCCGGGCAACGTTGATGCGATTCTCCGTCCCTTCGAGCTGATGCTGTAAATCGCTGAAATTCTGGCTGGCTTTAAGATCAGGATATCGCTCGGCCACGACCAGTAAGCGCGAAAGGGCAGAACCAAGTTCGCCTTGGGCGGATTGGAATTTTTCGAGATTCGCCGGATTATTGAGATCCTTGGCGCTGAGGTTCATCTGCCCGACCTTGGCGCGGGCTTCGGTGACAGCCTGCAAGGTCTCCCGTTCGTGCGCCGCATAACCTTTAACGGTTTCGACCAGATTGGGGATGAGGTCGGCACGGCGCTGATAAGAAGCTTCGACATCAGCCCAGGCAGCAAAGACCGCCTCCTCATTACTTTGAATTTTGTTGTAGCCGCAGCCGGAGAGGGTGAATCCACAGAGAAGGAGAGTAGCGAGAAGCAATAAACGACGGGACATGATCGACTCCTTGGTTGGTTGGCAATTGTTGAATGGCAGACATCATAGGTACTCAAAGTCCAATTGTAAAGGGATACCGCAACACATTTTACCACGATTCTCCCCTGCCGGCATCTCCAAGCCTACACACAGCTTCGTAATAATCCTGATTCCGGTCCTTTCCTGACCACTGCGCCAGCAGGAGCGTGTAAAGGCGCGTCGCTCGTGCTTCCAGATGCAGCAGAGACATTGCCCGCCGATTTTCCAAACTCTCTGCACCGTAAAACTTCTTGAGTTGCGCCGCGGAGCGGGAGAGATTGGCAAGGAGGGGGAGAGTGCGTTTTTTGCGGGTGGCGGCAAGGAAACGCTCGCCCTTGGACGTCGCACCAAGGAGACGCAGATAAGGGGGGCCACCAGCCAACTGCGCCAGAACTTCTTCTGCCGTCAGATTAAGAAGGATATATGCCAGAATTCTCTGCAATCGTGAGACGGTGAAGTGGCGGACTTTGACGCTATCGATCAACCCTGCAAGATTGTGAGCAAAGCGCGCCTGTTGGCAAAGGCGATCGGCGATCCCGTCTTCAACTTGATAGATGTCGGCCAGTGCGGAGGGTTCGTCACTAAGTCGGGACATGAGTAAAGGAAAAAGACGGGATGAATCGAGAACCTTTCCCGCCTGTAGGGCTGTCTGTAGATAAGGTTGCACAGATAAAGGGATAAAAGGGGAGAGATCCTCGCCTCTGTCATAAAGAGAACGAATGCCGGTGGCACTGGCAATTTTACCCTCCGGGACACAGTCATGATAACCGGCGCCAATGCGAGGGATGGTCAGGGGGCGCAAGGAACTGCCGCTGGCAGCGAGAGTCTGAAGATAGCTGATGCCGAGAATATTATTCGGGGTGGCGAGGAGTTCAGCAGCACCGGAAAGCTCCTGCATCGCAGCGGCTCTGGCAACCGGGTAAGAGATCCCGTTTCGCAGCGCCTGCCCGGTCTCTTGTGCAATCCTCGCGGTCGAAGCGTTGAGGAGAGAGGCGCATTCCTGCAGCGGCGCAAGCTCCCCGCTCTCACTTCCAAAGCAAAGAGATTCGACATCACCACAGGCCTCAAGAACCGCGATGGCCCCGGCGGCAAAGTGCGGCGCACTGTTACAGGCCCACACAACCGGCAACTCAAGAACCACGTCGACGCCGCCAGCAAGGGCCATCCTGGTTCGCACCCATTTATCGAGCATCGCCGGCATGCCGCGTTGCAAGAAGTGCCCACTCATCACCGCCACTGCTACCTCAGCTCCAGAGACTCTCAAGCTCTCTTGCAGATGGTGCCGGTGCCCGTTATGAAAGGGATTATATTCCGTGATCAACCCGACAGCTGTCATATGACTTTCTGCATAGATACGAGTTTTCCTGATAAATTTATATTTCGCCGGGATAAACGAGCATGCTATGATTGCATACCATTTGTGGAGGGTCTTGTATATGAGCGGTGGACAAATCTCGACTGTTGAAAAAATCCTGCTGGTTGATGACATTGAACCACGACGATTGGTCGTGCAGCAACTACTTGCCGATAAAGGTTACTATGTCATTCCAGCGGCCACCTGCGAAGATGCCATGCAGCGACTGGCGACGGAAGGGGTGAGTCTGATCCTTACCGAAACGGAGCTGCCGGCCAAGAGCGGGCTTTTTCTCCTTAAAATCGCCAAGGAAGCGAATCCGGAAATTGAGGTTATTTTACTCACGCACAATGCCTCCTCCTATAACTTGATGCAAGCCTTGCGGCTCGGCGCCTACGATTTTATTGTCCGGCCGATCGATACCGGCGAAGTCCTTTATAATGCCGTTGATCGCGCGCTCAGCCACATCCGTCTGCGTGGCCAGAATAAACTTCTGCTGACCGAACTGGAAGAACACATCCGCTCTTTGCAGTCATCGCTGAAGATGATGAAGGCTTTGAACGATTCGATTGAACGGTTGGCCGATAAAGACGAAATTGAAGATCTGCTGACCGAACTCGTTTCCTCGGCCATGCGCGAGACCGGTGCCAGCCGCGGCTGTATCATTCTATGTGATCGCTCTGCAACAATTTTGCGTCTCAAAGTCGGTGAAGGGATCAACGAAGAGATTTGTCGCAAGTACGCCAGTGGCATCCCCGCTGGTCTTGTCAGTGAAATCGCCCGCCGAGATAAACCACTGATGATCATTGCCGAGTATCCCCCCCGCATTCGTGCTATGGAAACGGATGAAGAACGGAATCATTTCTTTGCTGAACCAGGGCTCATCGTCTCACCGTTACGCATGCGCGACCGCCTTGTCGGCACCTTGATCCTGTCCGGCGCAGTAGATCGCCCGGCATTCAATGAACACGATTTACACTTTGCCATTCAACTCGCCCATCATGCCACCCTCGCCCTGGAAAAAGCAGGAATTATTCATCAATACAAGCGGGGCAAGGCCCCTACCCTCAACGGATAGCAAAAGGCCTTGCGACTTATGTCCCAAGGCCTTTTGTCTTTACATGGATTTATCGTCCCGCAACCCTTCAGAATATTCCTTCATTCTTAGCTATAAAATCCCGAATCAAAGAGACAATTCCTTCACTGTCAATGCGGTAACGGGCCTTAAGCTCGGCTTGTGTCCCCTGCTCGATAAAGAGATCAGGCAGGCCGATCATCAGAAGCGGTACCTGTAATTCCGACTGCGTCAATGCCTCTGTGACCGCCGAACCGAAGCCGCCCATGAGAACATGTTCTTCAACAGTCACAACAAAACCATGCGCGGCCGCTTCTTTCATTATCAGTTCGAGGTCGAGTGGTTTGACAAAACGGGAATCGACCACTGACAATTCCAAACCTTCCGCACTTAAAATCACTGCAGCCGTCAACGCATCTGCGACCGCCGTCCCTATAGCAAAGATAACCCCGTCTTTGCCACTACGTAATTTTTCGCCCTTGCCGATTTCCAGCGGTTGCGGATCAGTCGACAGCGGGACGCCGAAACCATTGCCGCGCGGATAACGGAAAGCAAAGGGTCCTTGATAAGCTAAACCGGTAACCAGAGCCCGCCGCAACTCCTCTTCGTTACGCGGTGCCATGACCACCATGTTGGGGATATGACGCAGATAGGAGAAATCAAAGAGACCGTGATGCGTCGGGCCATCGGCGCCAACCAGACCGCCACGATCCAGGGCAAAGACAACGGGAAGGTTTTGTAGCGCGACATCGTGGAGGACGTTATCGTAAGCCCGCTGTAAAAAAGTTGAATAAAGAGCAACGACGGGCTTGAGACCACCATTTGCCAGCCCGGCGGCAAAGGTGACAGCGTGCTGTTCAGCGATACCGACATCAAAGAAACGATCAGGAAAACCGGCGGCAAAATCATTGAGTCCGGTTCCTTCACACATCGCCGCTGTAATCGCAACGATGGAAGGATCTTTTTGGGCAAGCTCAACCATCATTCGACCGAAGGTGGCGGTATAACTCGCCGCCCCCCCCTTCCCGGTTTGCACTTCGCCGGTCACCGGATTAAAGGGCCCGACCCCGTGGAACAGAGACGGATTTTCTTCTGCCGGGGGGTAGCCCTTGCCTTTGCGGGTGACGACATGGACCAGGACCGGACCGCTCATCTTCTTGACGTTCTGTAACATTTCACACAACAGATCGAGGCGGTGGCCGTCGATCGGGCCGACGTAGTTGAAACCGAAGGATTCAAAGAGCATCCCCGGGGTCAGAAAACCCTTGATCGAATCTTCAGCGCGCCGGGCAATCTGCAGGAGTTCGCGACCGAACCGGGGGAGACCGCCAAGGAAACTTTCCGTTTCGCGCTTAAGGCGAACAACCAGATCCGAGGTCATTTTACGATTGAGAAAGTCGGACAGAGCTCCAACGTTGGCGGAGATCGACATCTCATTGTCATTTAAAATCACGATGAGATCACGTTTGAGGTGACCGGCATGATTGAGCCCCTCAAAAGCGATGCCGCCGGTCAAGGAACCGTCGCCAATCACCGCGACAATCTTTTCGGTGCCGCCAAGGGTATCGCGCGCCGCCGCCATGCCGAGAGCTGCGGAGATCGAGGTGCCGGAATGGCCGACATCAAAGACGTCGTGCGGACTTTCATGGCGCTTGGGAAAACCGCTCAAGCCGTCGAGTTGCCGCAAAGTCGGGAACTCTGCCAACCGGCCGGTGAGTAATTTATGCGCGTAAACCTGGTGGCCAACGTCCCAGACGATCTTATCCTGCGGCGAATCGAGAACTCGGTGCAGGGCGATCGTCAACTCAACCACGCCAAGAGAGCTGGCAAGGTGCCCGCCATTGGTCGCTACTGTGGCGATAATCGTTTCCCGCAACTCATCGGCGAGGGTTTCCAATTCGGAAATACTCAATTCCTTGAGGTCTGCCGGGGATTGCAATTTCTGCAGAATTTTCATCTATATATGCTCCTGCTAACGCGAACGATCGACTATAAAAGAAACAAGTGCCCGCAATGGTTCCGCTTCGCTCCCCAAGGGAGCAAGAGCGTCAATGGCCATATCCCGCAACTCTTCAGCGCGGCGCCGCGACTCCGCTAACCCGATGAGAGCCGGATAGGTCGCCTTGCCGCGATGCACATCACTGCCAACATCCTTGCCGAGCAAAGACTGGTCACCAACAATGTCAAGAATATCATCGGCAATCTGGAAGGCGAGACCGGCACACTCACCATAGCGGGTCAGCGCCGCAAATGCCTGATTATCGGCATTGCCGAGGATGGCGCCGGTCTGGAGGGCGGCAAGGATCAAGGCGCCGGTCTTGTGCGTGTGAATATATTCAATAATCGGCAACTCAACGGACTTTGTCTCCGATTCCATGTCAACAACCTGCCCGCCGACCATGCCGAGTGAACCGGCAGCCGTTGCAATAATTTGCAGCACCCGCAGTTTATCGGCAGCACTGCTGCCACTGTCAGGATCGGCTCCGGCCAGGAGAATGAAAGCCTGGGTCAGCAGGGCATCGCCGGCGAGAATGGCTGTCGCCTCGCCGAAGACTTTGTGATTGGTCAACCGCCCACGGCGATAATCGTCATCGTCCATCGCTGGCAGATCGTCATGGATAAGGGAATAGGTATGGATCATCTCCATGGCACAAGCTGCAGGCAGGACACTTTTGATGCTGCCGCCAACAGCTTCACAGGCTGCAATCATCAGTAAAGGCCGAATCCGCTTACCGCCGGCAAAGACCGAATAACGCATGGCCTGGTGCAGGGAGGCCGGAAGACGTTCGCCCATCGGAAGAAAGCGATCGAGTGCCGAGTCTATCTGTGTCACCCGTTCACTGATATAGGTTTCTAGATTCAACATACTTCTCCAAGATTCTCCAACTACAGTTCATCCGCAGCTTCGGTGCGCAATGCACCGCCGCGCTCTTTGAGAAGGATTTCTACCTTACTCTCCACACTCTGTAAACGTTTTCGACAAAGAAGTGCATTTTTGACCCCTTTTTCGTAACAAAGGAGTGCTTCTTCCAGGCTCAAATCACCGCTTTCCAGCTGTTCTACCGCGGCTTCGAGAGCAGCCAGGGTCTCCTCAAACTTTTTTTCCGACATAGCTTGATCCTTTAATCAACGATTATCCGGTTACCGCTAGCGCAGAGTCAACGCTTTTCATCCGCAAAGAGTGCGAGCAGAGCGAGAGGGTCGATGCGGGCTTTGCCGAGACGCGTCCCCATATGCAGGTGCGGCCCGGTCGAGCGACCGGTCGAACCGATCGTTCCAATCCTTTTGCCTGGTGCAACCATTTCTCCTGGCGTGACCGTTAGAGTCTCCAGATGGGCGTACAGAGAGAAGAGACCGCCGCCATGATCGAGGATAACGGTCTTTCCGGTGTAATACAAGTCATCGGCCAAGGCCACCTCACCGCGCGCCATGGCTTTGATCGGGGTGCCGGCTGCGCCACGAAAATCGACGCCATTGTGCGGGGATTTGGGGATTCCATTCAAAATCCGCCGCAGGCCGAAAGTACTGATCACCTCGCCGTCAACCGGGCGGAGGAACGGCGGGGAGAAATGAACCGGTTGGCGGCGCTTGAAGACTTGATCGAGACGTTTGCGATCCTTTGCGATCTGTTTCACAATCTTTGTTTCTGTCGGCGTGACCATCTGCCTGGGCAGGGTCAACTTCTGGGCCGGACGTTCAACCCCTTCAATGCGCAAGGAGAGATGAACCAGGTGTCTGGTTCCGGATGGCGCAACCGACTCAACCGTTAAGGGCCATAGCCCCGGCGCTTGATCGAGATCGACACCGACCAGAGCGCAGGGACGATTGTCGCGTCGGAAAAGAGGCTGGACTGCACCGGAAAATGTCACCTGTAACAAATCATGCGGAGTCTCCGGCCCCTGCCAACACAGGAACGCAACACCGCCGGGGGGAAGAGTCTCTGTTCCCAGGGTAAAGTCAGCTTCTACTCCGGTACAGAGCATGATGAGCATGATGAAACAAAGGAAAATTTTCAGCACTTTTGTTCCTTATCCGCTTCGATTCTTTCGATGGTCGCCGTGAGTTTGCCCTGTTGCAGTTGGAGATAAATCCGCTCACCGCGCTGGACCGTCATCGCATCACGCAACACCGATCCGTCACTTTTGGTGACGATCGCATAGCCGCGAGCGACGGTGGCAAAGGGGGAAAGGAGATGGAGGCGGCCGAGGATGCCATGCAGATGATCGCGTTGCCGCTGCAGGCGACGCACCATTCCGCTGTCGAGACGATTTTCCAGTTGCTCGAGAAGCAGCCGCTGTTGCGCCACAGCAACAAGGGGAGAACGTAAGCGGCGCGCCAAACCTTCGACGATCTCCCGGGCAAAGCGCAGACGGGAATCGATGCGGGCGGCAAGGCGGGTGCAGAGGTGATCAAGGTGCACCTCCCGCTCCAGGCGTCCCCGGGCGACAAGTTCTGCTGCCGCGCTCGGCGTCGGGGCTCGAAGATCCGCAGCAAAATCGGCAATCGTCGTATCGGTTTCGTGGCCAACAGCAGAGATCACCGGAATTAGGGAAGCGCGGATGGCGCGGGCAACAATCTCCTCATTAAACGCCCAGAGATCTTCAAGGCTTCCGCCGCCCCGGCCGACAATCAAAACATCGGCCTGGCCGTGACGGTTAAGATCGCTGATCGCCTGGGCAATCTCCGTCGCCGCACCCTCCCCTTGTACCCGGACCGGGGCCAGCACGATGCGAACACCAGCGCCGCGCCGGCGCAGAATCTGCAAAATATCCTGCAAAGCCGCCCCGGTCGCTGAAGTAACGATGCCGATCGTCTCGGGATGAGAGGGCAGGAGGCGCTTGGCTTCGCTGGCAAAGAGGCCTTCCGCCGCCAGGCGCGCTTTCAACTGTTCAAAGGCCAGCTGCAGACCGCCAACACCGTACGGTTCCATCCCCTCGGCGATAAATTGTAATTCTCCCCGTTGTGGATAGACGGAGACCCGCCCATGACACACGACCTTCAGGCCATTTCCCGGGATAAAACGAAGCAAGCGGTTATGCGCACGAAACATCACCGTGCGTAACTGGGCATCGCTCTCTTTCAAGGTGAAATAGTAATGTCCTGAAGCCGGAATCGAGAAGTTGGAGATCTCCCCCTCGACCCACACCGACAGAAAATTTTCTTCGACAACATCACGCAGCAGAGCAACCAGGCGCGACACCGGGATGGCATCGACCGCACTCATCCCTGCCTCCGTTGTGATCGTGATTTTTTGACATTTCTGCGTATTTGCACTATAAAAACCATCCACCCGAGGAGATAACGATGCGCCCTTATATCATTACACTTTCCAGCGAAAAAGGCGGCGTCGGAAAAACAACCGTCGCCACCAATCTTGCAATCTACTTAAAAGCCCTTTGTGAAGATCTTCCTGTCACCATCTTCAGTTTTGACAACCACTTTACCGTTGACCGGCTCTTCCGCATCAGTAAAGAGTCCGCCAACAAAAAAGACATTCTACACCTTTTCACCGGAGATCCGGCCCAGGAGTTGACCGAGCTTGGCCAATTCGGCGTCCAGTTTGTCCCTTCTTCGCGGCGTTTGCCTGAAGTGCGGGAATTACTGACTGATGCCGCTTCCTTTGCCCGCCTCCTCGCGGCATCGCAGCTCAGCGGCATTGTCATCATCGACACTCGTCCTGACCTTGATCCCTTTACTCTCAATGCCCTCTTTACTTCAGACCGCGTCATCGTTCCGGTCAAAGATCTTCCTTCTCTGGAAAACTGTAAGTACCTCTATGAATTTTTCGATCGCGCCAAACTGTCGCGTCGCGCTGTGCGCCTCCTCCCCTGTCTGATCGATGCCCGCATCCGTTTCGAGGGTCCGTTTCGTGACATGCGCCAACTCTTACGCGCCTATGCCATCAACCGCGGGTATCGCTGCATGGATGGCTGTATCACTCGCAGCCCCAAAGTCGACTCACTGCAAACCAACCCCGACGGCAAAGTCTATCCGATTATCAGCTACGGACAGCATTCCGATGTGCACAATCAGTTTACACAACTGGCCCGACAGGTTTTACAAGACTATCGCAATGAACCAGCCCGACGTCTCGGCCAGATCGCAGGTGACGCCGACCCTTTTGAGCTTTAAGACAGTGCTAACGGACCAGCGTTGATACTGCTACCATATTCACCCCTGCGGCAACGAAGCTCGGGGCTTCCTGTTTAAGGGCGGCGACAGTCACGTTATGAGGGTGACAAATACCGATGGCACTCCCCTTCTCTTTGGCGATTCTGATCAATTTATGAATTTGCCGCCGGATGGCTGCTTCGCTTAAGTCATTATCAAGAAAGAGATCGCGCCTAGCATGGGCAATCTCCATCCTTTCCGCCTCGGCAATGGCAACAGAATTGGCAGTCGTCAGACTATCAACAAAGAACAGTCCTTGTTCATTGAGGAGTTGCAAAACCCCTTGCATCCCTTCACGACTCTCGGTAAAACGGGATCCCATATGATTGTTAGCCCCCACGACCCAAGGCACTGTCTGCAGATAGCCGTGCAAACGATGCTGCACTTCTTCTCTGGATAAATCGACCATGAGGGCTTGCTCCCCGGGATCAACCGCCGGATAATCTCTTGGTTCCATCGGTAT
>DIKR01000063.1:0-31587 GCA_002424625.1 Desulfuromonadaceae bacterium UBA5613 | reverse complement strand
AACGGCCCCCCCTGCTCACGAAGCAGCGGATCGTAAATATCCGGCTGCGTCAGGGGCTTGTTATACTGCTCAGCCGGCACAGGATCTTTTATCGTTGTCGCAAGTCCTTTCCCTTGCTGGACCGGTTTCACTGTAGTTGCTGGCTTACTAGCCACAGGTGGCGCAAACCAATGCTGAACGCGGGCCAAATAAAGGATCCCAAGCAGCAGCAGGAGGGTCGTCAAAAAAATCAGAATTATCGTGGCAGGCTTGAAAAAAAAGGATCGCTTTTTTGACGATCCCTTTCTGGATTTCTTCCCTTTAACTGAACCCTTTTTCTTGTTTTGTGCCTCTTCCATCCGATCAGCCCGGCCCCTTCATTACAGACTCCAGAATATTTCTTCCCTTAAGGATATCCAGAGCGTATTGCAATTGGTTATCTTCTTCACCTGTCTCCAGTTTTTTTACTCCGTTGTTCTTTTTCAAAGTTTCCTGATTTCCCGTTGCGGCGATATGATGCGGGAGATCTTTTTCACTGTAATGCTCGGCGCGAACCAACTTCCCCTGCCTGGCGGCAACGACTATATCCGGAGTTATTCCGAGAGCCTGAATGGACGTTCCTTTGGGAGTAAAGTAACGAGCCGTGGTCAGCCTCAGCCCGTAATCATCGCGCAGGGGAAGGATCGTTTGCACTGAACCTTTGCCAAAGCTTTTCGTACCGAGGAGTAAAGCACGACCGTGATCCTGCAATGCCCCCGCCACAATTTCAGCAGCACTGGCACTGCCGTTATTTATCAGAATGATCAACGGATAATCAGGTTCGGTTCCTCGTTGTTGAGCACTAAATTGCAATAGACTTCCCGGTTCTCTCCCCTCGGTATAAACAATCAGACCTTTTTCCAGAAAGAAATTGGCCACATTCACGGCTTGATCAAGGAGGCCGCCACTATTGTTACGCAGATCAAGAATCAGACCTTTGAAACCGTGGGGACTTTCCTGATGGAGTTGGGTCAGTTCCCTGGCAACCTCGGCAGCAGTTG
Organism: Desulfuromonadaceae bacterium UBA5613; assembly: GCA_002424625.1. GTDB lineage: Bacteria > Desulfobacterota > Desulfuromonadia > Desulfuromonadales > UBA2197 > UBA2197. Next base: position 30,568 of record DIKR01000063.1, on the reverse strand, counting down.
TCGCCTGGAACTGGGCAATACGCAAATAACCATAGCCTGGCTCAAGGGAACTGGAGTGTACACTGATAATCTTGATGAGATCGCGCTGCAAAGTAAATTCTTTGGGGCTATCAAACCCCTCGCGCATGATTGTCAGTGTTATTGAACTCCCCTTAACCCCGCGCAACAAACGGAGCGCATCCATGACGTTTTCGATATCCCGGGTATTGCGACTGTCAATTTTTACCACCCGGTCACCGGCAATAATACCGGCCTTTTCGGCGGGACTTCCTTCCAGCGGCGCTATCACAACAAGTTCTTCATCCCGGATCGTCACATCCAGACCCAGGCCGATAAATTCTCCGGACATATCGGACTGCATTTCTTTATAGTCTTCAGGAGAAAGAAAGGAAGAATGAGGATCAAGAGATGCCAGCATGCCGTGAATTGCTCCGTCGACCAATGTTTTCAAGGGCACTTCGTCGACATAATTGCGCCGAATAATTGCCATAACATCCGTCAGTTGTTGCAATTCCTGATAGGGGTTGACTTCTTCTGCCCAGGAAAGTCGGGCAAAAGGGGCAACCGCCACGGGACAAAGAATGAACAAAAAGATGGTTAAGAGGATTTTTTGCAATCTCTTCATCAAAAAAAATTCCTGTTGGTATCGCTAAAACACCCAAATCGGCAATGAGTTATTGCAACCAGCTTTTTGGATTGAGGGGGGTTCCCCCCTTGCGGATTTCAAAATAAAAACGTCCTGCACTGCCGTCTGTCTGCGCTACAACCTGTCCTTGACTGATTTTGTCGCCAACTTTGCAGGACAGTGACGCCGCTTGTGCATACAGTGTGTAATAACTATCCCCATGATCGATAATCAGGAGGTTGTTGTAGCCCTTGAACGCATTGGCAAAAACAACCTTTCCCGACCAGACTGATCTGACCGGTAAATTACCGGAGACTTCAATTTCAATCCCGTGACTTTGGTAGGGGGTCCCCAAATCCGGATGCCGGCTATTACCAAAGGGGATCCGTACGCGCCCATTAACCGGCCAGGACAGCCGTCCTTTTTGCCCGGAGAACAATGTCCCCGGAGCCGATGGCTGACGATTTCTGGTTGCTTCAAAATTACGGATAAGACCATCAATTCGTTTAGCCCGTCCCTGTAGGTCCGTTAATTGGCGAGACAGTGAATTCTTGTCCTTGCGTACTCGCAGGAGAAGATCTTCTTTCATTTTCGTGAGCTGCATCATCTCCTGTCGCTCTTTTTCCATCTCTTTTTTTAATCGCAACTGGTTCTGGCGTAGAGAGGCAAGTTGCTGGAGATTCTGATTCTGATGATTAAGTCTGAGCTGATAACCGCCCAACAATTCGCGATCATGTTGAACGATTTTTTGTAAATAGACAAAATCATTTGAAACTTCTGAAGCCGGACCAGGAGTGAAGATCGATTGAGCCAGATTGGTTTCCCCCCCTTTGTACAAGGCAATCAATCGCTGCTTAACCAGACTGCTCAAATCGTCAATCTGCGCACCCGTCTGCCCCAGGTCACTCTCGGCACGCCGAATCCTGGCGGTTAACTGATTAAGCTCGGAACTGATCGCAGCGACCCGGGCCGTCATCCTCACCAGTGACTTTTCAACCTTTTTCAGATCGGAATCCGCTAATTTTTCAGCACGCTTTTTCTGTTCGAGGGTGCGACTCGTTTTGCCAATCCTTTGACGTATTTCTTCCAGTTCTTTTCGGCTTGCATCGAGATCTTCGCCAGCGGCTGAAGCACTCTGTTGCAAACAGAAAAACATGATCAACAGGAGAATTGTCCCGAAAATAAAACTAGAAAAACGGAAATCTCCCCACTTTTCCACCTTTATGCTTCTCGATTTCACGTATCGCGTCAAAACTTTCACCACAGGAAATAACGGCTGGAACGTAATTATTACCTAAAAAATTTATGCTAAAGTTCTTTTTTCAGCGCCGCGTTTCCTTCTTTGATTATTTTGAAGTGACTTTCAGCTTCACTGTAGAACCAAACCGCGCCACAGGTTAAGCACTCACGTGTATCGTTGTCAGTAAATCCATCACCAATTTCTACGTCAATGTGCTTGCGGTCGTGACAATTCGGGCACTTCATGAAAAATCCTTTCGTCAATGAGTTGTGGAAGGAAATATAGCCACCGAAAAGGGCAGCACCAATTCACTTATTAATTATACTTTCGACAGGCGCCGCATCGCAACAAAACTTGCGAAAAAACCGAGAGCAGCACCACCGATGATCAAGGAAAATTGCCATAGGGGCGGGAGAAAGACAATACGTTCAACTCCAAGTAATTGCAGTAATGACAGGAGTCCCTGCTGCAACCCGACTTGATAGAAAAGATAAACCAGAGAAAGTGCAACTGTCCCTCCCAAAATACCGAGTACTCCTCCTTCGAGTAAAAAGGGGAGTCCGATATATACTGGAGTAGCGCCGAGCAAGCGAAACAGCTCAATTTCGCTCTTTCGCGTCAGCAAAATAAGCCGGATAGTCGTGGCAACGATTAAAAAGGCGGATAAAAAGAGGAATAGTCCAAGGACAATACCACTGATACGCATCAACCGGCGCACAGCATCGAAACGCTCTATCCACCCTGAACCATAGTGAACGTCCCGCCACTCATTTTTTTGCGCGATCCGGTCAACCAGAAGTTTCACTGCATCACGTTGACGAAACTCCGGTCGAAGCTTTAACGTAAATGATGCCGGCAGGATATCGTTACCGATGCCACTGAGAAGCGAGGCATCATTGCCAAGGCGCGCGCTGAAACGCTGCAACGCCTCCGCTGATGAGACGTAGGTCACTTCTTCTGTCTCGGCCATGCTGCCCAGAGCAATCTGCCACTGACGGGCAACTGTTTCATCCGGGGGAGGATCAAGATAGATTACAATCTGAAAATCACGACTCCAGTCCCCTACCGCCCTTTGCATATTAAGGCTGATGAGGGCAAAAAGGGCGATCAATGTCAGAGCGACAGCGACCGAGGTCACTCCCATCAAAGTAAACCATGGATGTTGACGCAAAGGGGTGATTCCCCGTTTTAACAGATCAATTCCCGACATGAGCCCTCTCTGTTTGTAAAATCGATTCAAGAGAGATGTCGTTATCAAGTTGTCCATTGACCAGATGCAGGGTGCGCCTCGGAGAGCGCCGAAGAATACTGTAATCGTGTGTTGCCATCAGTATTGTCGTACCGCGAGCGTTTGCCCCTTTGAAGAGTTCAAGAATTCCGGCCATATGTTCAGGATCGATATTTCCGGTCGGTTCGTCCGCCAAAAGGACGACGGGATCGACAACCAAGGCGCGGGCAATAGCCACCCGTTGCTGTTCTCCGGCCGATAATTGTTGCGGTAACGTTCGCATCTTTTGTTCAAGACCAACATAGTGCAAGGATTGCTGAACCCGTTTACTGATTTCTGTTTGCCCTTTCCCCTGGATTTCGAGGGGAAGAGCAATATTTTCAAAAATATTCCGCTCGGGGAGCAATTTGAAATCCTGAAAGACTAATCCCAGTTTACTGCGTAACTGCGCAAGCGCAAAGGAACTGCAGCGGTTGACACTGACCCCGTTAATCGAAATAGTTCCATTATTCGGACGTTCCGCGCCGTATAACAGGCGAAGCAGAGTGGACTTGCCGGAACCGGAAGTCCCCGTTACATAAGCAAACTCTCCTTTCGCCAAGGTGAAGGAGATGTCTGACAATACAGCACGGTCCCGGCTGTAACTCTTACCCAATTTGCTGACTTGAATCATTTGCAGACTACCACTCCTGATACGGACGCCCGTCAAGGCCGATAAGATCACTGCCGCTATGAACATCGTAAACGCTGCCGGGGGCGACTCTCCCTTCGCTGTCTCCTTCCGGAGGAACGACTTGCCAGGTATCGCGCGCGCGGGTGAAAGGATCAACTGGGATGTCGTAAAGATATTTCTCCTGTACCAAATCCTCTAGTCTCTCCGGATAAGTCAGACGATCGGCAAAATAAGCATCAATGGCCCGGCGCATCTGATAAAGATCTTCGCTCAAGATCGTCTCGCGGGCCTTGATCACACTCTGTTTGTAACTCGGCACGGCAATTGATGCAAGGATTCCGAGAATCATCATCACTGCCAAAAGCTCGATGAGAGTGAAACCGCGACGCGTTGTCAGTTTTTGCCATAAAGTCATGATCGTATCACCAGGTATTATACGGAGTGCCATCAAGCCCGGTCTCCGTACTTTGGGAATAAACGTCAAAGACATCCTCGCCGCCCCAACTCAGCGAATCCGGATCATCAGCCATTGAACGCAGGCCCCACCCTTCATTGTTGACATCAAAGGGGTCACGGGGTATCCGCCGTAAATATTTCCGTTTAAAGGTGTAGAGATCGCCCCATTGTTCTCCGGTGACTAACTCTTCAAGTTCTTTAGGGTAGCCAGTATCACCGAGGGTCGGAATAATCTTTTGTACCTTAACCGCCCGATCATAATCGCTTTTGTACTGATCGATTGCTGTACGCATTTCGCGAAGTGAGCGCCTTAATTCGATCTCGCGCGTCCGCCTAACAGTTGTTGCGGCCAGAGGAATCACGGCAGACGCCAAGATAGCCAGGATCGTCATGGCAATGAGCACTTCGATCAGAGTCAACCCGGCTTTTCCGCGCCGGTGCCCCATTCTCAGAAGAATACTTCTGCGCCCTCGCAAACTACTTAACCTCAACCGTCAAAGGAGTGACAAGGACCTTTAAACGTTGACCGAATGCATTACTGAAATTCAGGCGATCAACAGAAAACTGCCCGATCCCAGGAGTTCTGGCTCTAAAGATCATGCTGAAAAGTGTACCATAGCCGGAGACACCACTACCACCGGCCTCTTGTTTATAACCGACCATCAACTCTCCCTTACCAGGCACCGGGTTGCTGCTAAAGACCGTCGCTATCCCGTCACGATTGAGTAAATCCCCTTCAACGACCGTCACCAACTCAAAAAGGTTTTGATCAAAGGTAACAAAGAGAGGGGCACTGAAGAGGCTATTCATCTCTAGTCCCGTGACAAGCACTTCAATTTCATCGCCTGCGCTCACTTGACCAGGACCGACAAGATGGAGCGTACCGTCTGCTGCGGCCAGGGGTTCGACATCCGGTAGAACTGGCGCTGCTCCAACTGACGGAATGACGATGGGAGCATCATCCTTCGGGGAAGAAAGAGCAGGCGCCCCCACCGGCGGTTGACTCTGTGATGGGGTCTCAATAGCAGTTTCATCTTCATAAGAGGTAAAACCACCAAAGACCGGCCCGGACTTAAGATCATCTTCTCTTCCCGACCATAACGTCCCGATTCCGGCAGCGGGGACAACAATATTCTGCACGATATGCGGTGTTATCGAAAGGAGGATTTCACGTTTGATTTTCGAATTAGTGTGACTGGTAAAGAGTTCACCAATAATCGGCAGGTCACTGAGGAGAACAATGCCACTGCGACCTTTACTGGAATCATCACGAATCAAGCCGCCGATAATTGTCCTCTCGCCATCCTTGAGGGTTAAAACTGTATTGGCATTAGTGCTGGTCAGAGTAATAACCTGTGTCCCGTTATCTGTTTGCTGTCGGCCTGAAACACTGCTGACCTCCAGTTCCACTTTGGTGACAACTGAATTATCGAGCTGAATCGTCGGTTCAATGTTGAGTTTAACCCCGACATCGACGTAGGCAACACTGTCGGTCCGGACATCATTGTTTGACGTGACCGTAATCACTGGTTCTTTACTGCCGATATGCACCTTGGCTTTTTCTTTATTTTTTACCCGAATTTTCGGATTCGCCAGAATCTCGGCATCGGTACGTGTCTTGAGAAAATCAAAGGTCAAGGTCGGCAACGAGTAATAAGATTTAAGACCACTCAAACCATTAATGCCGCCGCTCACCATGTTTATTGTTGACCCGTCAGTAGAAAAACCCGAATTAACGAGCTTACCCGTTATCGGATTTCCGAGGCCTAAACTGATCGACGCCGGGCTGAGTAGCGGGCCGAGCTTCATGGCACTACTATCATTGACTTCAATTATTTCCAGATCAAACATGACTTCGGAATCAGCACGATCGGCAGCTTCAAGCATTTGGCCGGCCAACTTGATCACATCGGCAGTATCACGAATAATAATCGCGTTCAGTTCTTCGTGAACATAAACCTTGCGTAATTGCAACATGGTCCGCAGCAAATTGACCGCCTTCTTGGCGTCAATATTGGAAAGATAAAAAGTCTGGATCAAATGATCAGTAAATTGTTTGTCACCGTCTTTCGAGCGTGAATAGATGATAATTGTACGTGAATTAAGAACTTTTTTGCCGAGTTTGTTCATTTGCATGATCAACTCAAGAGCCTGCGGAAAGGAAACGTCTACGAGATCAAAGGTGAAACTCTGGCTGTTAAGACTTTCGTCGAGGATAAAATTCACTCCGGAAAGTTTGGAGAGAATATTGAAAGCATCTTTAATATCGGTATTCTTAAACTTGAGCGATATCGGTTTGGTTGAAGTGACATCGAGTTCCAAACCATCGATGATGGTCTTGGGCGTGCTTTGAACTTTCGCCCGAAGCTCTAATGCCGCAACATTTTCCGGATCGATGAGTAACGCTTGGTCGAGACTGTTTTTGGCTTGCGGCAAACGTCGATTTTTTATCAAATCATCTGCTTGCATTACCAGTCTGTCGACTTTAAGGATCTCTTCTGCTATCGCAAGTTCATTCGTGGCGGCAACAAGAGCTTTGTCATATTCGAGGGCGCGACGAAATTCCGTCGCTGCCTCCGCTGCCTGCCGTTCCTTCAGTAATCGCCGCCCTTCCTGGAGATGTTGCCAAGCGGCCTTGTTAAGGGCGTCGCTAAGTCGCAAGCGATATTCCTGCCGATCCGGAGTAGTCTCTACCGCCTCCATATAGTTGAGGACCGACTTGTCGTAATCGCCTTGTTCATAAAAATTCTGCCCGCGCGAATAAGCCCGTGACCCGGCACATCCGGATAACTGCAGCGCCAGAAGCATAAACGATAGAGGGAGTAGGAATGATTTAATTTGGATTCTCATTATTAGCCTCTTCAGCTTGATTCTGTTTTTCGGTTTGTGCCTCTTCATCAGGAATCACCTGAAACTCCGGCTCATCCAATCGATATGCTTCCTGCTCCGGTTCGATTGGCGCATTAGGGAGCGGCGGAAGGAGTGGAATTGCCGAAAGTGATTCCTGATCGGTCAGTTCGATCGAAAAGACACCGCCATCTTCCTTTCGCAACTCCATATCCGTGTCAGTAATATTCACGACATAATACTTGCGATCCTGTCCAATATATTCGCCCTTGCGCACCAGAAGAACCTCTCCTTCCGTTGCCAGAAAAATGGTTTTCTTCTCACCCTTTTTAAAAAAGCCGACAAACTTGTAACGGGAAAGTTCTTGTTGGGCGATCTCTTGCGGTGTCGCCGGGGGTCGAGGTGGAGGAGTGACCACAACTTGCGGGATAATAGCCTGCGGTCGTTCCTCAGTATAAATTTCTATCTCCTCTAGGCGCTGACTGCTACCGAAAAGATTGCGGTGCACCCCAGGATAGGGTTGAGACTTTCGATCAAGTAAATCGTTGCGTAAACGCGGATAACTCTCGCTGTCTCTGGTCACTTGCTGCTTCCTGCTCTGTAGCCGCTCCTCTCCGGTTGTGATCCGCTCCTGTTTCGGCATCTGCAGGTAGCCATAGATCAAGGAAGCAATAAAGGCGGGAATCAGGAAGACGAGAAGGCGTTTTGAGATCATTGCCCCTCCTTTGTCCCGAAGTAAGTCGTAAGACTCAGACTTAAAGAGACCAGCGCATCACTCTCTTCCCCTTTTGCGGCGTTGAGGGTCATCTGCTCAATGACCACCAATCGTTTAGACTCCTCAAGACCATAAACAAAGCGCTTCAATTCATCATAAGTCCCGATCAGGGAAAACTTGAGAGCATACGCCAAAAGTCCGGAGTCAGGGAGTTCTTGCTGCGTATAACCAATCTGGCTGATCTCCAGGTTACACTGCTCCGCCAAAGTATAAAGATCACCAATCAAATCACTGAAATTGCGCAGAGACGGCAGCAGAGTGCGAAAGCGCTCATAATCCTTGACTCCCTGTTGATAGGCCTGCTGCGGAGCAATAACATCACCTCTCCGCGACTGTTGCTGTAAAAGAACAAGCTCCCTTTCGGTCTGGAATAGTTTCGGCGCAACGACGAAATAGAGCAGGAAGAAAAAGAGGATATTCAGCAGAAATAATCCGCCAAGGCCGATCAGCAGCAAACGATGCGTCGTCCAAATGGTGATCAAGAGCGGTTTACGAATCATCACCACCCCTTTTCTTGAGCTCAACGGAGAATGAAATCCCCCCGTCAAGATCATCTTTAGTCTTTTCCGTCCTCTGTTCTTTTAAATAAACCTGCGTGAAGACCTCGGAGCGGGTCAAATTGTCGATAAAGTGGCGCAAGTCGGTTACAGAGGCGGCGACTCCACTCAACTTCAATACCCCGGTTTTGTAATCCGGTTGCAGACCACGAATACTGATGCCCTCGGCCAAATGGGCTTCAAGATGGTCAAGGAGGGCTGTCCAGCGATAGTTGTCACGGACCAGTAGTTCATTGGCTTCTTCGATTCGCTTTGCCAATTGAGCCATGGCAACAGCACTGATTTCCGTCTGTTGGTTGCCTCCCTGCTTTTGACCACGAAATTCGTCGAGGCGGAGTTCGAGTTGACGTGTTCGACTACTGTCCCTGAAGATGCTTAGGGTGTTGATGACAATTAATCCCAGCAAAAACAGGCCAAACACTAACAAAATCGCGAAGAGACGGCGATGGTGAACATAGGTTCCAGTGGCGAGATTCAATGAATATTTCATCGACTCATATCCTAAATCATCTGCTCGGCAGCACCGACGGCGGCAGCCAAACCGCGCAGTCGCCATTTCGGCCAGTCCGATGGCTGCGAAATAATCCGATCGATATGGGGGTCAAGAAGAATCACTTCACGTTGAAAAGCGGCCCGCAGGGTATCAATCACCACCTCTGTCTCCGCCAGATCACTTTGCAGAAAAACCTCTGCCCGCTTCAAGCCGGGATAATCCTTTTGTGCCCCGACCAGCGCCCGGGAAATCTCCTGAAAGATCGTCGAACTATCATCGCCGACGTGACGAAAACGATGGTAAAGCGGCACCCGTCCCTGGCTGTATTCAAGACTAAGGAAACCGGATTCAAGGATCAGAAGAACACTTTCATCGGGTTGTTCCAGCCGGGTCCGGTAGTAATTATGCAGGAAAACAGAATGAAAACCGACCAGAACAGGAAAAAAACCGGCGGCAGTAATCACGGCTTCATATTCGTCCAGGACACTGCGGGCTACAACCGCAACCAAAAGACGTTTCGTCCCGTCCTCCCGTTGATCCAAAACTTGAAAATCCAGCACGGTTGCTTCTGGATCAGCCGGGAGGCTCCCCTTGAGTTGCCATTTGATAATTTTCTCTCCCTCAGCCTTATTGGCAAAAGGAGTGTCGATCTCGATTGTAAACAGGCGTCCTATGGTCTCCGGCAAAACCAGGGCCAAACGCTCTTCGCCGGCAGCAATCGGGGCAAGAACTTCCTGGACAGCTGTCTTCAACCGAACGGGATCATTAATGTTAATTGCCCGCGGTGACGGCTGCACTACCCCCTCTGCCAGAGCCATTAACTGCGCGCCTTTAAGGGTCGGGGTTTTTAGGCTTCCAGTCAAAGAAACCGCGCGCAACTCCTGCTGGCGCAAATCAAGAGCAAGATAAGTCCTGGGGAAGATCATGCGATCTCCTCTTCGGCAAAGGTAATACGATTTATTTCACGCAGGCTGGAAATGCCTTCGACCACCTTCTCTATCGCGGACTGGCGTAAGAATATTGTCCCAGCGGCGAGTGCTGCCGCTTTCAATTGTGTCGCCGGAGCGCGCATAACGATCAATTCGCGTAAATCATCATTTAAGTCGAGAAGTTCTACAACAGCGGCCCGGCCATGATAACCAGTACCATTACAAGTTGGGCATCCTGTTCCTTCGTAAAACAAGTGATGCCGATGCAGCTCAGGTTTCAGCCCGCTTTCGCGTAGTTCGTCGTCAGTGTAAACAACTTCGCGTTTGCATTTGTTGCATATTTTTCGCACCAAACGCTGTGCCAGCACACAATTAAGACACGAAACGAAATTATGCGGTTCGATCCCCATATGCAAGAACCGGCCAAGAACGTCAAATGTATTATTAGCGTGAACCGTCGTAAAGACCAGGTGCCCGGTCAGCGCTGATTGTACGGCAATCTGGGCCGTCTCAGGATCACGAATTTCTCCGACCAAAATCTTGTCCGGGTCGTGCCGCAGGATTGAGCGCAAGCCGCGTGCAAAGGTTAACCCCTTTTTTTCATTAACAGGAATCTGCACCACGCCTTTCAACTGATATTCAACCGGGTCCTCGATGGTAATGACCTTCTCAACTTCACTGTCGATCTCGGAAAGCGCGGCATACAGTGTTGTTGTCTTGCCACTACCGGTCGGGCCAGTCACCAGAATCATGCCATAGGGCTCACGAATCATCCGCCGCAGACGTGTTCTCTCGCGTGCGGAAATTCCGAGCGAATCAAGGGTTAAACCTTTGAGATCCTCGGCAATACTCTCCTTGTCGAGGATACGAATAACGGCATCCTCGCCAAAAATACTTGGCATGATCGAAACACGAAAATCGATCGATTTGGTTCCGAGTCGAACCTTGAAACGACCATCTTGCGGAATGCGTCGCTCCGAGATGTCGAGCTCACTCATGACCTTGATACGGGAGATGATTGGCCCCTGGAATCGTCCATCGAGAGGTTCTGTGGCACGAAAAAGGACTCCGTCGACGCGATATTTAATAATGACACCGTCAAGACTTGACTCAATATGGATATCGCTGGCCCGTTTGTTCAGAGCGTCAAAGAGGGTCGAATCGATCAAGCGAATAATCGGACTGGTGTCGGCCGTCATTTTTTCAATCGATAAAACCTCTTCCCCCTTCTCGGTCTCTTTGACAAGATGCAGCTTGAAATCTTCAGAGACTTCCTTGAGGACCCGATTGGAACCGTCCGACCCTTCGATTAATTTCAAGATACGACTTTTCGAGGCAACCTGAAGGATCAAGGGGGTATTGAGTTGCTGTTCCAGTTCATCAAGACGCTTGACATCGACAGGGTCAGCGACAGCAATAACGAGATGTCCAGCCCGGTGTCGCACCGGAATAAATTGAAAACGTGCGGGCAAGCCCGGTGGCAAGGAGGCGACAAGTTCGGCGTCTACAACAAAACCTTCGAGACTGAGATAGCCAAGATGAAATTGACGCGCCAAGGCCTGAGCAAGATGATCTTCGGCAAGAAACCCTTCACGCGATGCCACTTCACCGAAACGCCCCCCCAATAGTGCCATCTGCTCAAGGATGCGCTCAACTTCTGCCGGAGTGAGCATCCCCATCTCGATTAAAACTTCGCCGATTTTTCGCCGTTGTGGGAAAGTACCCGTCAAGGGCAGGAATGATTCCTCACCGTCTTTTTCGTTGATAGCCCGCTGCAGTAGATCTTTACTAAAAAAACCCAGCGCCAAGCCAGCTTCACCAAAGTTCTCGCCCGTCCCTGCCATACGGCGTTGTATTTCCGGGATTTTTGCCGGCGTCAAGCCCCCCAACTCAATGAGGATCTGTCCGATATTCTTTTTCTCGGTCGCCATGCGAACACGTACCTTTTAGGTGATAGGGGCTAACGAACCGTACCAGCCAGCTGAAAAATCGGAATATACATGGCAATAACTATACCACCGATAACTATCGCCATGATCATCATCATCAAAGGTTCGACCATGGTGGTCAAACGGTCAAGACGCCGCTCGACTTCAGATTCATAGTAATCGGCGATATCCCAAAGCATTTCCGCTAATGCTCCGGTCGACTCACCGACTCCGATCATTCGCAATGCCAATCCCGGGAAGAAATTACCCTCGGAGATCGCTTGTGAAATCGATGCGCCTTCTTCAATGCGCCGAATTGCAATCGCCATTTTATCTTCAAAAAGACGGTTATTAAGCGTCCCGCGCGCCATACTCATCGCCTGAACAATTGGAATGCCACTGAGCAGTGTCGTTCCGAAGGTCCGGCAAAAACCGAGGACCGCATAATCGATGACCAATTTCCCGAGAAAAGGAATGCGTAAAAAAAGCCCGTCCTTCCAACGGATTCCTGTCTCGGTACGCAGATAAGCTTTTAAAACAAAAACAAAGACAAGAGACAAAGGAATAAGCAATGGCAAAGCGGAAATCAGGGAATTGGACAAAGTTATGAGGATCCGCGTTGCCAAGGGCAAGACCGCATTCGCATCTGAATAGATCTGACTAAAACTGGGGATGACGTAAAAGAGTAAAAAAAGGACGACAGTGACAACAGCAAGACTCAAAAGAATAGGATAAAAAATAGCGCTTTTGACTTTGGCGAGAATGGCCTCAACCCGTTTTTGATAAACAATAAAACGACCGAGAGTGACCGGCAGATCACCGGATTTTTCACCGGCCTTGATTGATGCGATATAGAGATGAGGGAAAAGGTGCGAATGTTTATTGAAAGATTCGGAAAGAATGGCTCCACCGCGGATCTCTTCGCGGATATCACGGAGTGCCTCACGAAACAATCCGGGTTCCATGCGTTCTGTGACCGCATCAAGAACCTGAAGGATTGGCAGACCAGAACGCAAGAGAACCAGCAGTTCCTGGTTAAATGTCAAGAAATCCCGTCCTGAAGGGCGCCCACTACTGCCAAGGCTGTTGCCGAGGTTTCTCCACCACTGCTTTTTGTGGATATCAAAGACAAAAAAACCCTGCTCTTCAAGACTTTCACGCAATACAGAAGCGCTGACAGCCTCAAATTCTCTTTCCAATACCCGACCGTCACTGGCCCCGATTTTACATTGATAGAGTGGCATGAATATTATATACCACATTGTGACAGGCTTTGCACAAACAAGCCAGTCGGTTGCGACTGGCTTGTTTGTGCTCGAATAAGGAATTCGCTTTTTGTTTTTTAGTTTTCCTGAGGGGTTGTTTCGTAAGCGCGAATTTCAAGGTGATCTATGATCTCCTTGATTCCTTCAACTGTTCGCAAGATCTTGTGAACTTCTGTGCGCTGTTGATTGCTATGTACATGTCCGCCTAAAGCTGCGACGCCATCAACGACATCAAGATGGAAGTGATAATAATGCAAACCGTGCAGTAATCCACTGGACAACAGCTTGATTTCAGCTCGCTTGGCAAGAATCTTATCGCGCAGAATCTTCTTGGCCCCGTCCTTCATCTCTAACAGGTTCTGGTCTTTTACCCCTTCACAGATCAGCTTGATGGCTGTCTCTTCTGTTAACCGTGAGGTATTGATGACAAGGTCATAGCTTAATGGATCAGTCCAGTCCCGATCGAAATAATACTTGATGAAACCGGCACGCTGCTGATCACTTCTGCGCACCAGGATTCTGGCAAGTTCCGGATCGAGCCATTCCCGTTCTGCCCAACGCTCGACACGTTCTTCGAAAGGTGCGGTAATCCGTACCCGTAAAATATTGTCGACTCCCGTGAGTAAATCCTGCCCGCCTCGGCCGTAAACAATGATATTCCCCGCAAGCGCGTACTCAAGGATAATCAGTTCCACCTGACGCTGGGCAACTTCCAGATTTTTATCGGCTTTATCAAGAAAGGCCAGGGGTTTTTCGTCAACCGCCGCCAACAAATCCAAAGACAAACCATATTCAAGAGCAACACTGGCAATCGTGTCGCCATCAACCAGGGTATAACCTAACTCTTCGGCTGCCGATTGGACGATGGGGATGCCGCCGCTCCCCATCTCTCGGGAAATGGTGATAATCGCCATAATTCTCCTCGAATAGATGAATGATAAATTGAAGTTCGCGGATAATAGCACCGCGTATAAGAGTTGGCAAGCCGTCCTTTAATAGAGGGGCTTATAATCAAAATAGTGCAGACTATTGACAAAGCGAACGGTACGACTTTTGGAGCGCATGACCACCGAATGGGTCTCGGCTCCGCCGGAAAAATAGCGTACTCCCTTCAACAAGTCGCCGGTGGTGACACCCGTGGCGGCAAAGAAGACATTCCCCCGCGCCATATCTTCGGCATTGTAAACTCGATCAAAATCAGTAATCCCCATCATGGCCGCCCGCTCCCGTTCATGATCATCCATAAAGACGAGACGGCCCTGCATGTCGCCGCCCATGCATTTAAGTGCTGCAGCGGCCAGAACCCCTTCCGGAGCGCCGCCAATCCCCATCAACATATCGACGCCGCTACCGGAAACCGCTGCAGCAATCGCCGGGGCAACATCGCCATCTGAAATCAGATGAATCCTTGCCCCGGCTTTGCGAATCTCCGCAACCATCTTGTCGTGCCGGGGACGATCAATGATAACCACTGTAAGATCCTCGACATAACACTTCTTGGCGTCAGCAACCCGTTGCAAATTTTCCGTCGGAGAAGCATCAAGGTCAATGACGCCGTACGCATCCGGTCCAACGACGATTTTCTCCATATACATATCCGGCGCATTGAGAAAACCGCCTTTCGGGGCCATGGCAATCGTCGTAATCGCCCCACTCGTCCCCTTGGCGCAGATATTTGTGCCTTCGAGCGGATCAACGGCAATATCGACACAGGGAGCAGAACCATCACCAACCTTCTCGCCGATATAAAGCATCGGCGCTTCATCCATCTCGCCTTCACCGATCACCACGGTGCCGTCAATAGCCATCGAATCGAGAGTGCGACGCATGGCGTTGGTCGCTGCTTCATCGGCGGCGTTTTTATCCCCCTTGCCGACCCAGCGTCCGGAAGCGAGGGCCGCCGCCTCGGTGACACGGATCAACTCAAGTGCAAGATTTCGATCCATAAAAAAATGTTCTCCTTTTCTAAAATATACCGGAAAATTTGCCGTATCATGGCATAAGGCGATTAAGATCTCAAGAAGGCACCCTGTCGCTCAACACCAACCAAAAAGTCGGCCGCCCAGCCTGGTCTAAAAATAGGCTGGACAATATTCTGTAAATTGAATATTTTAAAAAGCAAAATTCAACTCCGTAGAGGTCTTCATTAATGCTCAAGTCTCTGATTAAAATTTCTCTTTTGGCTATTCTGGCAGGGCTCTTCATGACAACAACGGCATTGGCTGTCATGCAAAATATAACTGCGACCGACATGCAAAAAATCACGAAACAGATGTCTGAAGCTTACCTTCTTGATGTGCGCACCCTTGGCGAATACACCCAGAAACGCATCAAAGGCGCCCGGCTGATCCCGATCGATCAACTCCAGAGGCGAATTAATGAAATCCCTAAAAACCGGCCGGTTATTGTTTACTGTGAAGTCGGTGAGCGCAGTGCACTGGTCGCTCGCTATCTTGACCAACTCGGCTACCAGGGCGTTTACAACCTCAGCCAAGGGATTATGGGATGGCAGGTGCGCGGTTATCCGATCGAATCAGGTATGCCGTAACTTCTCATTCCCTCTTCTTGACCCTTCTCCACTTTGCATGCTAATTTGTCCCACTTTTTTCACAAAGCAGGGATAATTTTATGACTTACGCCCCCGAACTCAACCGCTTCGTCGCACTCTCCCGTCAAGGAAATCTTATTCCCGTGTGGCGGGAAATTCTTGCCGACATGGAGACACCGGTCTCGGCCTTCCGCAAAATCGATCAGGGATCTGCCTCCTTCTTGCTGGAGAGTATCGAGGGGGGCGAAAAATGGGCGCGCTACTCCTTTCTTGGCAGTGGTGAACGGATCTTCCGCTGCCGCGGCGAATTAGTCGAACTGCTCGAAGGCGAGCGCGTCGTCCACAGTTTTACGGCTGCCGATCCTCTCGCTGCCCTCCGCGACTTCATGCTCCCCTTTCAACCGGTTCAACTTGATGAGCTCCCCCGCTTTTGTGGCGGCGCCGTCGGTTATCTCGGCTATGACATGGTGCGCTTCATCGAGAAGCTGCCTGATGCCAACCCGCGTGAAATCGAAAGTTATGACGCCTGCTTCCTGTTGACGGAAAAACTCCTGATTTTCGACAACATGCGCCAGAAAATCAAAGTTGTTTGTAATGTCCATATCCAGCCGGATGAAGACCCGGCGGACGCTTATGCCCGCGGTGCCCGTGAAATTGATGCTTTGATTGCCATCCTGCGCACCCCTCTGCCGGCGCCGCCGGAGCCGGTCACGGCGAAAGAGACAGACCTGACCCCCAACTTCACGGCACCGGCTTTCCACGCTGCTGTCGAGAAGTGTAAAGAATATATTCGCGCCGGCGACATCTTTCAGGTCGTTTTATCGCAACGTTTCTCCGGTGAACTGACCGTCGATCCCTTTGATATCTATCGGGCGCTGCGCACTATCAATCCCTCCCCCTACATGTTTTATCTCCGTTTTGGCGAAACCCTCGTTATCGGCGCCTCTCCGGAAGTTTTGGTGCGCAAGGAAGGGGCTCGAGTTGAAGTCCGGCCGATCGCCGGGACACGACCACGGGGCACGACCCCTGATGAAGATCGCCAGTTTGAGGCCGATCTTCTGGCTGACCCCAAAGAACGGGCTGAACATATTATGCTTGTCGATCTCGGCCGTAATGATATCGGTCGGGTGGCTCTGCCAGGAACGGTGGAAGTCAGTGAACTCATGGTGGTGGAACGCTACTCCCACGTCATGCACATCGTCTCGAACGTCCGCGGTGAACTTCGTCCCGAACTCGACGCCTTCGATGTCTTTCGCGCCGCCTTTCCCGCCGGAACCCTCTCCGGCTCACCCAAGATCCGCGCCATGGAGATTATCGACGAACTCGAACCCTGCCGTCGCGAAATCTACGGTGGCGCGGTCGGCTACTTCTCCTTCTCCGGCAATATGGATATGGCGATTGCTATCCGGACGCTGGTGGTGCAGGATGGATGGGTCCATCTTCAGGCCGGGGCCGGCATCGTTGCCGATTCCGATCCGGAAGCCGAATATCAGGAAACGATCAATAAGGCCCGCGCAGTTGTGCGGGCGATTGAAATGGCACAAAATGGCCTCAATTAATCAGGATTTAACTATGCGTTCGATTTTAACGACCCTCTTGCTGTTGCTCATCCTCCTCCCCGCCCCGCTCCTGGCCGGCGAACTCAATGTGCCGATCCTTTTATATCATCGTTTTGGTCCCACTGTCGCCGACAGCATGACGATCACCACTCCGGTCTTTATCGAGCATCTGGAGTATCTGAAAAAGAACGATTACACCGTCATCCCTTTGCGACGCCTGGTCAACTATCTCAACAAGAGCGATCTCAAACCGCTACCGAAAAAACCGGTAGTGATCGTTGCCGACGATGCCCACAAATCCGCCTATACAGTCATGTATCCACTGGCAAAAAAATATCAGATTCCGGTGACCCTCTTCACCTACCCTTCAGCCATCTCCAATGCCAGTTACGCCATGACCTGGGAGGAATTACGGGAGGTCGACAAGAGTGGCCTTTTCGACATTCAATCCCATACCTTCTGGCACCCTAATTTCAAAAAAGAAAAGAAGCGCCTGAGCGCGACTGAGTATGAGAAACTCGTCGATGTCCAGTTGATCAAGGCGAAGAAGAAGCTGGAAAAAGAGATCGGTAAGACCGTCGATACGTTGGCCTGGCCCTTCGGTATTTACGACGAGGAGTTGATCAAGCGAGCTACGGCTGCAGGCTATACTGCGCTCTTAACGATTGAGGCCCGACCGGTCAAAAATGGCGAACGCCTCGCTGCCCTCCCCCGCTTTCTCCTCTCCAATCAGGATCAGGGAAGCCGATTTATCAGAATTGTCGAGAAGGCGTCAGGCGGCTGACGGCCTGTTTNNACCGCCAGATTTTTTCGTTCAATCTCCGTTAATCCATCGACATATTCGATCATTCCCCGCAATGAATTCCCGAGAAAGTAGCGTTCGCGGACCAGGATGTCTTCCGGCAACTGGTCGACATTGCGATAATAGTCATCGTGCGTCCGCAGCCAGGCAATGATCGCTTCCTCGCGTTCTTCCGGCGCGATTGACACCGTCGCTGCCACCCCGCGCACCCAGAGATTGAGCTGTTCGCTGGCAATCCGCAGATATTTCCCTGCCTCATTGACCAGGCCATAATGGGCAAAGACTAACCGTTGCGGTTTCAGGGCGATCATCTTAGCCAGGGATTTTTGCGCGACTTCAAGGATAAAACGCGGCGGCGTCGCCGGACGCATAAAGATCCCCTGTTCGAGTGGATAGTGGACACCGGCGACTTCCCCGGCAAAAAGGAGATCATCAAACTGGAAGGAAAGATGATGCTGGGCATGACCGGGGGTCATCCAGACCCGGCAGTTGCCGACCGCCTCTTGAAAAGCAATGCGCCCTGCCGGAACCGCAACAATTTCACCATACGCCGCAGCGAGGGGACCGAGGACTTTCAGTGTCCCCTGCCAAAGTTTTTCCGGGGCAACAAGATGGGGGACCCCTTCGGGATGGCAGATCACCTGCGCTGCCGGAAAAGCGGCAAGGAGCGCACCGGTCCCGCCGGCATGATCAATATGGATATGGGTAAGAAGGATGTAGTCGAGATCTTCGACGCCGTTTTTATAAAGTTCTGCCAGTAGATGAGGAATCGTCGTAAGCGGGCCGGGATCAACGACAAAAGTCAGGCCTTTGTCGCGATAAAGCCACGCACTGATAAATTGACGAAAGCCTCGCTGCGAGGGCAGGTCGAGGTCAATACAGATCGGTTCCTGGACAGGCATGTATCTCTCCTAGTGGGAAAAACTTTGAGACAATGTGGTGGAATTGTCTCTGGAGTGCAACGGTTTGTCAATCCTGTTGCTTTATCGCGAAAATTTTCTATCAATTGAAGACCTTGGCACTGTTCAATAACCCTTTTCTCTGTTATAGTTCCGCGGCAAAAATCGTTTTAAGAAGCACCACACCATAACGCAACGGGCTTTTTAGTCCTGGCGATAGAATGATTTTGTGGCGCACTGCACGACTAACGGTGATGAAGTCTTTCCCGATACCTTCGTGACACAGGCGCTGACCGGGGTTCTTCCCCGCAACACCTATTAAAGGCCGGCGTCCCCGTCGTCCGAAAGGATTTACATGAGTAAGAAGATGCTGGTGAACGCCACCCAGCCCGAAGAGAATCGGGTGGCGATTGTCGAGGACGGGATTTTGACCGAACTCGACATCGAAGTCGTTGGCCGTGAACAGACCCGGGGGAATATTTACAAGGCGACTGTCGTCCGTGTTGAAAGCGGATTACAGGCCGCCTTTGTCGATTATGGCGGACTGCGTCTCGGTTTTTTGCAGATGGGAGAGATCCATCCTGATCTTTTCAAGGCTGCCGATCCGAATGAAGAACGCAAGGGGCGGTTGCGCATCAACGATGTCCTCCGTCGCGGCCAGGAGATCCTGGTCCAGGTGGTCAAAGGGGAACGCGGCAACAAAGGGGCGGCCCTCACCACTTACCTTTCTCTGGCCGGTCGCTATATGGTATTGATGCCGGAGAGCGACAGCACCGGTGTTTCACGCAAGATCGAAGAGGATTCCGTCCGCAAGAAGCTAAAAGCAACGATGAACTCCCTTGATTTGCCAAAGAATATGGGCTACATCGTCCGCACAGCAGGAGTCGACCAGACCAAAGAAGAGTTAAAACGCGACTTCGACTATCTGGTGCGTGTTTATGAAAACATCCTCGCCCTGGCAAAAAAAGCCAAAGCACCGGCTTTGATCTACAAAGAATCGAATTTGGTGATCCGCTCGATTCGCGACTACTTCACTCCCGATATCGATGAAGTGCTCGTCGATGATCCCAAGGTGGCGCAGGAAGCGAAAGATTTCCTCCAGCAGGTCATGCCGGAATGTGTCAAGCTCGTCAAACTCCATCAGGAAAAACGTCCGATCTTCTCTCGCTATCAGATCGAAGAACAGATCGAGATCATCTCCCGCAATAAAGTTCTGCTTCCTTCCGGCGGTTCCATTGTCATCGACCGCACTGAAGCCCTGGTGGCGATCGACGTCAACTCCGGCAAGATGGCCGGTGAACAGGGCGTCGAGGCCACCGCCTATAAAACCAACCTTGAAGCCGCCGTCGAAGTTGGTCGGCAACTCCGTCTGCGCGACCTCGGCGGTCTGATCGTCATTGACTTTATCGACATGCGCGAACGGAAGAACAACCGTGATGTCGAAAAGGCCATCAAGGAATCGATGAAGACCGATAAAGCCAAGGTCTCTTTCGGCAAGATCAGCTCTTTTGGCCTGCTGGAGATGAGCCGGCAACGGATCAAGGATGCTCTCGCCGAAGGAACCTTTCTGGTCTGCCCGCATTGTGAAGGGAGCGGCCGGCTCAAAAGTCCGGAAGCCCAGGCGGTGGCAGCACTGCGCAAGATTCAGGGGGGGCTTGCCAAGGGGCATATTGCCCGGATCGAAGTCGATATCCCTCTCGATGCTGCCAACTACCTCCTTAACGCCATGCGTGATGAGCTTTTTGAACTTGAACAGCGCAATCAGCTGGAAATTGTCGTGCGCGGCCGCGCTGACATGATCGCCAGTCAGATCGAGATTCTCTGTATCCGGCGTGAAAAAGAGGATGAGCTCTACCTGCAACCGGTAACGGCCAGCAATGACGAAGAACAAGCGCCCCGCCCCGAAGTTGTTGTCGCTGAAAAACCGGCCGAACAGGCAGCGGCAGTGCCGGAGATGAGGAAACGTGGCGGACGTGGCAGGAAAGGAGCTCCCAGCCAAGAAATCGAGGCCGTTGCTACGGAGCTGGCAGTAGAAGCCCTGCCCGTCCTTGCCGAAACAACTGCGGAATTGGAAGTGGTTGATGCGGACGAGGCCCCCGAAAGCACTGAAGCTGAAGGCGAGAAGAAAAAGCGCAAACGGCGGCGGAAAAAGAAAAAAAGCACAACTCCGCTGTTGGATGAAGCGCTGACGGATGAGGAGCAAGAAGTCTCCCCGGACAACGAAGATGAGGAAGAACCAGGAGGTGACGAGGAGACAGCAGACGCGACAACCGAAGACAGCGAAACGCCGGCTAAAAAGAAACGTCGGCGCAAGCGGAAGAAGAAGGTGACGGTTGTCAGTACTGAGATCACTCCCGCTCTCCTGGCTGAAGAGATTGTCTCTGCGCCAACGGTACAGTCAGAAGTGACAGAGAAGCCCGTGACTGAGCAGGAAGCCGAAGCCAAAAAGAAACGCAAGCGTCGTCGCAAGAAGCGGAATCCGGCAACGGTTGAGGAGGTGAGCATTGCTGAAGGCGATGAGACGATCCCGGCTCCTCCCGCCACAGTGGCAGTCTCAGTCGTTGCTACCCCGGCGGCAACGACCGAGAGCAACGAAGAGGACAAGGCACGAAAAGTGGCAAGGAGACCGCGCCAGCCAAAGGCACCTGCTGAGATCGCTGCTGAACTCCCGCTGACCTTGATGGTCGAAGTTCCTGCAGAAGAGAAACCGAAACGGACACCTGCAAAAAAAGCAGCCAAGTCACCAGCACCGAGGGTGGAGACTCCCGCTGTGGAGAGCAAACCGGTTCCGGTCAAGGCGAAAGCGCCACGGACCGCCAAGGCCAAGTCGGTGAAAGGAGCGGTGGCGCCAGAAGTGACGGAAAACACCGCGCCCAAGAAGACACGGACACCGCGCAAAAAGAAGAGCAATGATTCTGAAGACGCCCCCGCTACCGGGGAGTAGACTACTATCAGCGAATAAGGAGAGTAATTAGACATGACCCAGACGTATAAAATTGCAGTTCTTTCCGGTGACGGTATTGGTCCGGAAGTAATGAATGAAGCACTGCGCGTCCTTGACGCTGTCGAGAACAAGTACAACGTCGCCTTTACCCGCACCCCTGCCAATGTCGGCGGCGCCGGCATCGACATTGAGGGCAAGGCCCTGCCGCAGACGACCATCGATATCTGCAAGGCTGCCGACGCCATCCTCTTCGGCTCGGTCGGCGGCCCAAAGTGGGAGTCCCTCCCCCCGGATGAACAACCCGAGCGCGGCGCGCTCCTCCCCCTGCGCAAGATCTTCGGCCTTTACGCCAATCTCCGCCCGGCGATCATCTTCCCTTCCCTGACCGGCGCTTCCAGCCTCAAGGAAGAAGTCATTAGCGGCGGGTTCAACATCCTCGTCATCCGTGAGCTCACCGGCGGCATCTACTTCTCCCAGCCCAAAGGGATCGAAGGCGTCGGACGTGAGCGTGTCGGTGTCGACACCATGCGCTACAGTGTTGCCGAGATCGAACGCATCAGCCACGTCGCTTTCCAGGCCGCCCGCAAGCGCGGCAAGAAGGTCTGCTCCATCGACAAAGCCAATGTCCTCTCCACTTCGGTCCTGTGGCGCGAAGTGGTCATCGGCATCGCCAAAGAGTACCCGGATGTCGAACTGACCCACATGTACGTTGACAACGCCGCCATGCAGCTAGTCAAATGGCCGAAGCAGTTTGACGTCATCCTCTGCGAAAACATGTTTGGCGACATCCTCTCTGACGAGGCAGCGATGCTCACCGGTTCCCTGGGAATGCTCCCCTCTGCCTCCCTCGCCGAAGGGACCTTCGGCATGTACGAACCCTCCGGCGGCAGCGCCCCGGATATCGCCGGTCAGGGGGTCGCCAACCCCATCGCCCAGATCCTCTCGGCGGGGATGATGCTCAAGTTCTCCTTCGGGATGCTCGATGCCGCTGATGCCATCGACAAAGCCGTCGCCAAGGTCCTTGACCAAGGCTTCCGCACCCGCGACATCTTCTCGAAGTTGCCGGGTGAGAAGCTGGTCAATACCAAAGAGATGGGCGACGCGATTATCGCTAATCTGTAAGGGCAAAAGATCATTCGCTCCTATAAATCATGAAAGATCACCCGTAGGGGCGCAGCTTGCTGCGCCCCTCACGTATTCAGGAGAACACCCATGTCGAAAAAATACAATGTTGCCATCGTCGGAGCTACCGGCGCTGTCGGTAACGAGATCATCCGCGTCCTCGAAGATCGGGATTTCCCGGTTGACGAACTGCGCCTTATCGATGCGGACGAGTTCGATGGCGATTTTCTCGAATTCTGCGATGAATCGATCATGGTGCAGAGACTCAACAAGGAAGCCTTTGCCGGGATCGATATCGCCTTCTTTGCCGCCGGTGGCGAACGTGCTAAAGAGTTCTGCCCGATCGCCGTCACCGCCGGGGCGATTTGTATCGACCTCTCCAGCGCCTGGCGCCTGGACGTTGACGTCCCTCTGGTAGTACCTGAAGTCAATCCTGCTATCTTATCGTTTTTTCGTCACAAAGGGATCATCGCCAGCCCCAACGCTGTAGCCACCCAGCTTGCGATTGCGCTCAAGCCTCTGCATGATGCAGCCGGCTTGAAACGAGTGATCGTCTCCACCTATCAGGCAGTCTCGGCGACCGGACAGCAAGCGATCGATGCCTTACGCACCGAGATCGGCGAGCTCCTTAATGGCCGGCCGGTCAATCCGAAGATCTACCCGCATCAGGTCGCCTTCAACTGCCTGCCGCAGATCGATGCCTTTATGGAGGATGGGTCAACACGGGAAGAAGGGAAGATCATTGACGAGACGCGCAAAATTTTCGGCCTGCCGGAACTGGCAATCAGTGCCACAGCGGTGCGCGTCCCGGTCTTTTACGGCCACAGCGCTTCTGTGAATGTCGAGACCAATGAAAAGCTGAGCGCCGCCGCCGTCCATACCCTGCTAACAGTAGCCCCCGGCTGCGAAGTTATCGACGATCCGACCCGTTTAGCTTATCCCATGCCGATTGATGCCGCCGGCCAGGACGCCGTACTGGTCGGACGTATCCGCGAAGATCAGAGTGTCGCTAACGGCCTCAATCTCTGGATATGCGCCGACAACCTCCGTAAAGGAGCAGCGACCAACGCCGTACAGATCGCCGAACTGCTGGTTGCACAGCATTTGTAAACCGACGCGTACATCTTGATACAAAAAAGCCCTCTTCGCTGCTGCGATGGGGGCTTTTCTGTGTCAATGGCAAAAGCGACCACCCCTAGCCCCTCCTTAACAAAGGAGGGGGACTATGAACTTTAAGCTCCCCTCCTTCAAGGGGGAAGCTGTATCAGAGCCGACCGAGTGGGAGCTGGGATTATAAGCTTTAAGCTCCCCTCCTTATTCAAGGAGGGGCTGGGGGTGGTGAATCCTCATCCCCACAACTGCTCACGCAGACCGGAAGTGCGCTGGCTCCGCTCCTTACTGGCAGCAACGAAGACCTCCCCCACCCCGAAAATTTTCAACGACTCGCGCGCCCGACTGGCCGCGGTATAAAGGAGTTCACGGCTAAGAATAGCTGAAGTCTGCCCCGGCAGAACCAAAAGGACGCGGTTAAACTCCGAGCCCTGGCTTTTATGGACAGTCATGGCAAAGGCAGTTTCGTGCGCCGGCAGGGTCAGGGGCGAGAGTCCCCGCACTTCGCCGGTGACAGTGGAGAAGAAAACCCGTAGCGCCCCGTCGGCAGCGGGATCAGGGAGACAGAGACCGATATCGCCGTTGAAAAGATCCTGAACCGGGGCATTGCGGATGATCATTACCGGCCGGCCGGCATACCACAGCTTGCCGCTGGCGATGCGCTGCCGGCGGATGAGCATTTGTTCGAGCGCCAGATTGAGGGCAATGCTGCCGAGGGCTCCCTGACGCAGGGCGGTGAGGAGCATGAAGTTACCGAAGCGGCGCAATGCCTCCTGTGGGTGTGTCGCCGCCAAATAGTCGCTGACCCAGACATCGACCTCATCGGCCAATGCCGTTGTCAGCGCCGTCGGCTCGAGGAGATCGGCCCATGCTAACTGCGGATCGCCACTGTGCAGCAGCTGCAGCGCCGCTTCCCCCTCGCCGGTGTTGAGGAGGCGACAGAGGCTGCCAATTCCTCCCTTGGCGGTGAAGCGTCGGCTCTCTCTGAGGGTGACGATGGCATCGGCGAGACCGCTTTGCGTAGGGGCGCACGGCGTGCGCTCGCCAGAGAAGAGCTCCGCCAGCAGCGCCGTAAATCTTGCCGAACGTCCCACCTCCCCTGCCCCGCAGATATCATCAAGGATCGCCCCGGCTTCAACGGAAGCGAGCTGATCACGATCGCCGAGGATGATCAGCTGCGCCTCTTTCGGCAGGGCACTGACCAACTGTCGCATCAGAGCGAGGTTGACCATCGACGCTTCATCAAGAACGACGACATCGACCTGCAACTGGCGCTCGGCGCCGTAACGGAAAGCTGCCCCCTGGGCATTGGCGCCGAGGAGACGATGGAGCGTCTTTGTTTCAACCGGGATCGACTCCTTGACTTCCGGGGAACAGGGAAGCGTGGTGCGGGCACGGCTGATCGACTCGCGCAGGCGCGCAGCGGCCTTACCGGTCGGAGCAGTGAGAGCGATGCGCAGTGGTATTCCGCTCTGTTCGAGGAGGAGAGCGAGAACCTTGACGACGGTCGTCGTCTTCCCCGTCCCCGGCCCGCCACAGATGACGGTGAAATTCTTGAGCACGGCAATGGCAGCGGCCAGCGCCTGTTCGTCAGGGGTGCCGTCGCTGCGTAAGGGGAAGAGGCGCTGTAGACCGCTAGACAGAATTTCCAGATCGACATGCTCCCGCAGACCCTGTGCACGCGCAGTCAAATCTTCAGCAAGGAGATGCTCTGCCTCCCACTGCCGGTAGAGATAAAGGCGACCGGCAGCATCAAGGATGAGGGGTTTCCACTCCCCCGGTGACCCGACAACGAACGATTGTTGTAGCGCTGTGATCAATGCTTCCGACTCTGCTTCCTGCCGCAGATCGAGGCAGACATCCCCATTCTCACCGACATCGACCAGTTTTGCCGCCAGTTCGACGACCAAGGGATCATCATCGGGCGCTAGCCGTCGCAAAAGAGAGGAAAAATGCCGGGCCGCAGAACTACAAGCTACTATAGCCTCGTTCATAAGATCTCCTTGCCGGCAAAGAGAGCATCCAGGTCCTCAATCAATGCCAAAGTCGGCCGGTCACGGTAAACTCCGGTACTGCCGCTGTCCTCGACGCCGCGGAGAAAAAGGTAGAAGACGCCGCCAAAGTGGCTCTCGTAGTCGTAACCGGGGAGAGTTCGGTGGAGATGACGATGTAGGGCGACACAGTAAAGGTGATACTGGAGGACGTAGCCGGAGCTGAGCATCTCCAACTGCATCCGCTCCTGAGTGTAGGCGGCGCTGTTGGGGCCGAGATGGTTCGATTTCCAGTCGATAAGATAGTAGCGATCGTTGCAGGTGAAGACAAGATCGATGAAACCACGCAGCATCCCCGAGACGGTTTCGAAGTTGAGGCCGGCAATAGTGCTGACAATGCGCGGATCCGGAAGCTCAGCCTGATGACGACGGAAGATGGCAACGAGACCGGCGGCACGAAGGTCAGTCAGAGGGAAGAAGAAACCCATCTCGCTGCAGCGGTCGCGACGACTGACGCCGCAGAGCTGTAAATCCTTCCCGTCGAGGGGAACGTGCAGCACTTTATCCAGCATTTCGCTGACGACCGGGCTCCACAAGGGGTCAATGGCGTAACGTTCCAACGTCGCGACGATGAGACTTTCTTCCACCGCGCCGACGGTAAAATCAATGACCTCGAAGATGTCATGCAGACAGCTGCCGGGGTCAGCGCCGCGCGGGAAGGTGTGGATGGTCGGGCCGCTCTCGATGCTCTCGACCAAGGGGAAGGCCCTCTCTGCGCCGACCCGTTCCGTCATTTTCCAGGCTTCGCCGTCAGCGAGATGGGTGCTAGCGGCGACCAGGGCCGAGTAGCTGGAGAGACGCCAGGCATTGCTGATGGCGGTTGGAACCGGGAGGGGCGCCAGCGCAAAGTGACCAGCGCTGGCATGGTTCAATTGCTCCACCTCGGGATAGGCTGCGAGATCGCTAATCTCACCGGCGCCGTTGGCAAGTAATGGCAGCAACCGTTCCCGAATCTCACCGTCATCAAGTTTCTTGAAAAGTTCTTCGGTCTTTGCCACCTCAGCCCCGAGATCGACAGTCTCCGGCCCGTGCAGCAGCCAGGCCGGGGCCGAGCTCTCTGCCCCGGCAAGAGCTCCCCAGACCAGATAGACACAGGCTTGCGCGCGGGTCATGGCGACATAAAGAAGGCGGAGATTCTCGGCGAGAGCTTCGCGGACGTTGATGGCGCGATGCTCGACGCGCTCCTTCTCTTGGCTGCCGAGATCGAGGGTCAACTCCCCCGGTCCGGCAGCGCCCGGCGCATGGAAGGTAAAGGGTGAGTTATTGAATTTGGTTGAGGGCTCGCTGCCGTTCCAGCAGAAGGGGACGAAGCAGACCGGATATTCCAGCCCCTTGCTGCGGTGGATAGTGACGACCTGCACGGCGCATTCGTCCGTCTCCAGTCGCAACTGGTACTCCTCCCCTTCCGGCGGGTCGGCGATCTGTCGCGAGAACCAGGACAGGAGGCCGGCCATCCCCAGCCCTTCGCGACTCTCGGCGCAGTGCAGCACCTCGAAGGCATGGCGCAGGTTGGTCAGGCGCCGCTCTCCGTCCGGCTGCGTCAGACAGCGGAGCGGCAGTTCTTCCCCGGCAAAGAGCGACCCGCTCAGGCTGGTGATGCCACGCCACGCCCAGAGCTCGTGATAATCGCGCAGACGCTGCAGCCAGTTATCGAGAATCGCGGGGTCGTCGCCGCTCTGCGCCAACGCGTCGGCGTCACAGTCAAGGAGGCCGCTCGCCAGGGCACCGCGGGCCAGGGCGGTATCACCGGGATCAACGATGGCGGCGAGGGTCCGCAGCAGCGTTTTGACTTCAGCAGCGGCAAAGAGCGACTCCGTCCCCTGCCGCACCGCCGGCACCCCGCAGGACAGGAGTTGTTCCTGAACTGACGCGGCCTGGCGGTTGCTGCGGACAAGGACGGCGATATCGCCGGCGCTGAGCGGGCGCTCTCCTGCATCCGTCCGTAGACGGGCGCAAGAGTTGAGGAGGCGGACGATCTCCGCGGTCACGGCGCTGACGATCCGTTTGGTGCTGGCATCCTTGTTGGCGGCTTTGCCGGTGGGGCGATCGATGAACCAGAGCTGCAGCGGTGGCCGCGCGCTCCCCTCCCCCTCCAGCAGCGCCACCGCGTCGTTCCTTGCACTCCCCTGCACCGGCGGATAAGGAATCTCGCGAAAGAGGAAAGGATTCTCACGGGCAAAGAGGGTGCTGACCGCATCGACCAGGGCCGGAGCGGAGCGGTAGTTGACGCCGAGGGTGTAGTGGTCCTCGACATGGCGAGTGGCGGCGAGATAGGTGAAGATGTCGGCGCCGCGGAAGGAGTAGATTGCCTGCTTCGGGTCGCCGATGAGGAAGAGGGTACGGCTGGCATCCGGGCAGAGGGTGCTGAAGATAGCGTACTGGATCGGGTCGGTATCCTGAAATTCGTCGATGAGGATCCCCTGATAGCTGGCGCGCAGGGCATTGAGGAGGCCGGCGCCGCTGCGGGTGATGGCGCTGGCGACTTCGCTGAGCAGGTCGTCGTAGGTACGCAGATTTTGCCGAACCTTGCGCTTGCTCGCTTCACTTTCACGCCAAAGGAGAAAATCGCGTTGCAGGGCGAGGAGAGATCGGTTGTAGAGTTCGCTCAGCTCCTGACGGGCAGCGACAAAGTCGGCGCAGTCGGCAAAGAAAGGGTGTGACGGCGCCGCCTTCCCCTTGTTCGCTTTCGGGGCGGCGAACTTCTTGAGGCCCTCATCCCCGCCCCAGAGGGAACCGACGCTAAAGTAAAGATCAAGCTCCGCCGCTGCGTTGGCAATCTTCTCCAAACAATAGCTGGTTTTATGCATCCCCGGCGCGCAGATGTGGAGATCAGCGAGGATCGCAGCGCGATGCGAAGTCCAAGTACAGGAGAGAGCGGCATGGCGGCTCGCGCACTCCTTTTCCGCCGCCCCGAGATCGGGAGCAGCACCATCGGGAAGAATGCGCTCCGCCCGCCGCGCGCAACGTTGCAGGGTATAGAGCTGATCCGGGCCGAAGTTGCGGCGTAGCAGGAAGTCGGCAAAGTTGGGAGTGAAGGTGGTACTCCGCGTCCGCCAGAAGTCGTCGGCGAGTTGCTGCTCGAAGTCCGCGAGGTCGATGACCAGTTCGGTATCGAAGAGGGCGCGGGCTTCGAAGGCGCGGTCGCGGAGGATGCGCTGGCAGAAGCCGTGGATAGTGTGGATTGCCGCCTGATCGAAGCTGATCAGCGCTCGTTGCAGGCGGCGGCGGGCATCGTCGCGGTCAAGGCTGCGCTGGTAAAGGGGGAGAAGGAAATCGTCGCTGCCGTTGCCGGTGCTGAAGAGCTCCAGCGCTTCGACGAGGCGACGGCGGATGCGGTCGCGCAGTTCGGCGGTCGCTGCTTCGGTGAAGGTGACGACGAGGATCGATTCGATCTCCAGCTGCTTCTCGACGATGAGGCGCACCACCAGGGCGGCGATGGTATAGGTCTTGCCAGTGCCGGCGCTCGCCTCGACGAGAATGCGGCCGGAGATCGGGCTGTGAAGGAGATCGAAATGGGGATGGCTCATTCTTCGTCCCCTTCCCGTCCGGCAGCCGCTGCGAGGAGCGGATTGAAGACCTCCTGCGCCAGGGTCGTGAACTCGTCCGCCAGGGGATCATCGGGAAAACAGAGGCGGTAGTAAGGATCGTCCTCTTCGCCGGGGACCGGATTGAATTCATCCTGCTTCCAGACCTTGACCGCGGCCGCCTGCGAATTGAGGGCATCGCCATGCTTTTCCAGGGCTGCCGCATAGGCATAGGCGCTCTGCGGGAAGAAGGGGAGCGGCCGCTGCCACCCCTGGCGATAAAGGGAGACGAGCTCGTCGAGACAGTCCTGCGCTTGTGCCATGGGCAGCGGCGCCAGGGTCATGGCCCCGTCATTGCCGATAACCGTCGTTGCCAGCGACCGGCCCGAGGCATTCAAGGCGAGGTGGCGCAGCCAGCCGGCAAGACGGTCCTTCCCCTTGAGGCTGGCATAGCGCCAAAAGAGGGCGGAATCACTTCCGACCGTTTCAATCTCGCCGCTCAAGCACAGACCGGCGCAGATGAGTTCGATCTCGAACCGCTGCGCTGCTGCCGGCGACTCGGCCCGCACTGTATCAGTAAAGGCCTGTACCCGGCCAAGGAGGGTGCGCCAGCTGCTGCTGCCGATCTCGCCGGCGGGGAGGAGGCCGGCGGCGATGGCGCGCTCCTCTTCTTTCGCAGCATCGCTGCCGGCGAGAAGGCGGCTCGCCAGTGGTTGACCGAGGTGGTAGCGTTCGAGGCCATCGAGGAGGAAGGGCTCCCGCTCCGAAAGGGCTTCGGTCGGGGTGATCAGCCGCAACTGCAAGCGCTGTTGCAAGAAGAATTTGGCGGGATTCTTGAGGAAGCGTTCGAGCTCGTCGAGAGTCACTGTGGTCAGCGGCGGATAAAGGGGCGGTAATGGCACGCTGAAGAGCGGCAGCATCTCCACTTCTCCCTGAGTGAGGCGCGCTGACACGGCGGCATGCCAGAGAGGATCGTAGGAACGGAGCGCGCCG
>DIKR01000127.1:13098-22320 GCA_002424625.1 Desulfuromonadaceae bacterium UBA5613 | reverse complement strand
AAGGATGATGGATCGATGACGCCGCCGGGTCAGTAATATGCTGATGGGCGGCATTTTTGTTGATGACTGAAAAAAGATCAATCGGTGAGCTAATCGACAAATGATCAACGTCCCCGTATCCCGTCTAAATTTATTACATCCAGCACGAACTTTCATCTTGCCACGCTAGAGTAAATATTCTACTTTAGAATAAATACTCTAACGTGGAGGAAGAAAAAAGATGAAGGTACTTCTCATTCAACCCCCTAGTTGTGATCCATTGACAGATCAGATTTTCCTTTTTGAGCCATTGGCCCTTGAATACCTCGGGGCAGGTTTGAAGAAAGATGGCCACGATGTTCAGTTGCTTGATGCCAGGATTGAACCTGATTACGAAAGCACATACCGCCGGTTTCAACCTGATGTGGTGGGGCTGACTGGCTTTACCAGCCATGTCAATATCATAAAAAAAATGGCGGAACGCCTGAAAGCCCTCTCTCCCAAAGTCCTGATTATTGTTGGTGGCCACCATGCCACGGTACGACCAATAGATTTCAATGATGCCCAGGTTGACGCGGTGGTTATTGGTGAAGGCGTTTTCACTCTGCGTGAAATTCTCAGCGCGGTGGAAACGGGAAGCAGTTTCTCCCACATTGACGGCATTGCCATTCCCCACGTGGATCGCATGATATTCAGCAAACCAAGACCCTACACGGAACTTAACGAGCTGCCGTTTCCTGACCGTTCTCTCACTGCCAATTATCGAAAGCAATACTTCAGCGAGTGGTTCACACCGCTGGCCTCGGTACGCACTTCGCTTGGCTGCACGGCGCGCTGCACCTTCTGCGCACTCTGGAAGATCACTGAAGGGAAATATCTGCGCCGTGCCCCCGAGCAGGTTGTCGAGGAGTTGCTCACCGTGGCGGAGCCTAACGTATTCTTCTGCGACGACGAATCCATGTGTGATGTAAAGCGGATGGACAAGTTGGCCGACTTGATTGCTGCTGCCGGTATCCGCAAAAAATACTTTCTCTATGGCCGGGTGGACACCATCGTGAATCACCCCGAACTCTTCGCCAAGTGGTCTAAAATCGGCCTTGCACAGGTATTTGTAGGGATGGAGGACTTCTCAGATACGCGGCTCAAAGCCATGAAGAAAGGGATCAGCACGGCGCAACAAGCAGAGGCGGTCAAAATCCTTGATAGCCTCGGGATAATGATGTACGCCTCCTACATGGTTGATCCGGCTTATACTAAAGAAGACTTCAGCACCTTGCTGGCGTACGTCCGGAAGATGAAACACAAATACGCAACCTTTACCGTCATGACGCCTCTTCCTGGCACCGAACTCCATGACACAAGGGAAGATGAGCTGCTGTCTCGTAAGCCTGAATTATATGACATGCTGCACACCCTGTTCCCTACCACGTTGCCGATACAGGACTTTTACAAGGAGTTTGCCAACCTCTGGATCAAGGCCGTTCCGTTTTACCGGGTGGTGCCGACACTTTTACGTTTTGGACTGCATGGGATGCTGATCCGTTTAAAATTATTCAGCCGGGTTCTGGAAAAGTTCAAGACGATGCATCTTGATTACTGACGATAGGTGCTGTGATGCTAGCAAAGGTAAAATCAGACATGAAAACACGTGATAAGATCATCAATACGGCTATTCAGCTCTTTAACGAACAGGGGACCAAGGCAGTTTCGACCAATCATATTGCCTCAGCCATTGGCATCAGTCCCGGCAACCTTTACTACCATTTTCGCAACAAGGAAGACATCATCCGTGCCATCTTTGAACAGATGGACGCCTATGGTCTTGAGCAGTACCAAATCATCCTCAATAAGTACTGGCCAGGGACGATAGACGCGATGGAGCAAACCTTTATCATGATTCAGGAGTTCAACTGGCGCTATCGTTTCTTCAAGCGCGAATTAACGACGCTGATAATGAACGATCCACTGCTTGAAGAGGGTTTTCATTCTACTAACCGTCAGATGCTGGACATGATCCGCTACACAATCGATTGCGGTATTGCCAATGGAAGTATCAAAGTCATGAATGACACGAAAAAAGGAAGTTTTGCAGATGCAATCTGGTTGGTGGCTCTGTTTTGGCTGAATTATCTTGAAGTTGGCGGAGAAGAGGTCAACGAATTAACTCTTCGACGTGGCAGCGATGTGCTGCGAACCGTTTTGCAACCATACTTGACAGGTGAGATTCTGGCCAAATAGTCCAAGAACAACTGGTTTTACATGTCTTCAACATATCAGGAGGTTTTATGGATGTTCGGCAAATTTCAAACCAAAGAAAGTATGATCTTGCAGCGTCAAGTTATGATTTCATTGCTTACTTGATGAGTCTGGGGCAAGCCAACCGTCTTTACGATGAGTTGGCCGATTGCTTCAACATACCCCCAGGTGCCACAATTGCCGAATTGGGTTGTGGCCCGGCCTCCGTTATACCCAGCCTCTTAAAAAAAATTCCCTCTAAAACTACAGTTATTGGAATCGATTTTTCTGAACAAATGATTGCTATTGCAAACCACAAAAAAGATCAATACCAATGGGACGATGTCCATTTCGAGTGCATGGATATGTACGAATTTGCTCCGGAAAAGGAACTCGATGCTGTAGTCTTTTGTTTAGCACTAACAGCAATACCTGATTCGATTAAAGCCCTGAAAAAGGCAATTTCTATTTTAAAACCTGGAGGACAACTGCTCATTCTCGACTCAATTCCTCTCAATTCTCGCTGGTACCATCCTTTTGCAAATATCTATATGTACGCAAAGTCAATGATTGTAGGCGCAAAACCAAATAGGTCCATATTGGATTACATCACTAATAATCTGGTGAATGTTGCCGTAAAAGAAAGAGTATTTGGCGTATATACTCTCATATCTGCATTCAAGCAAAATTAGATCCTGTCAATCATTTTAAAATAACCGGAGGAGAAGGTTCCTGGGGGAGTGAAAATGAACTTGGGGCGCCGAATGTGCTTTCGTGAACGTAGTTGATTTGGTCATTATCAAATAAGTTTCCGTCATTCTCCTCCGCACCAAAGAGAAAAGCCCGCACTATGCGGGCTTTTCTCTTTTTGCCAAGACCATTTTTCAGGAGGTACTCTACGCCAAGCCCTCGAAGAGGACGCTCGACAGGTAACGCTCTCCCGAATCGGGGAGGATGACGACGATGGTCTTGCCGGCAAACTCCGGGAGTTTGGCGATACGCGCTGCTGCTGCCATCGCTGCCCCGCAGGAAAGGCCGACGAGGATCCCTTCTTCCTTGGCGAGACGCAGGGCGAATTCGATCGCTTCGTCATTACTGACCTGCTCCACCCGGTCGACCAGAGAAAGATCGAGAGTGTCGGGGATGAAGCCGGCGCCGATCCCCTGGATCTTGTGCGGTCCAGGCTTGATCTCCTGGCCGGCGAGACGCTGGCTGATCACCGGCGAATCGGCCGGTTCGACAGCCACCGAGATGATCTTCTTCCCCTTGGTATTCTTGATGTAGCGGGAGATGCCGGTAATGGTGCCGCCGGTGCCGACCCCGGAGACGATGACATCGACTTCGCCGTCGGTATCGTTCCAGATCTCCGGCCCGGTAGTGGTTTCGTGAATCGCCGGGTTCGCCGGATTCTTGAACTGGTGCAGCAGGAGATAACGCCCCGGATCAGACGCGGCCAGGGCTTCGGCCTCGGCAATCGCCCCCCCCATCCCCTTGGCGCCGGGGGTAAGGACGAGATTGGCACCGAAAGCCTTGAGGACCTTGCGCCGCTCCAGACTCATGGTCTCGGGCATGGTCAAAGTAACGGGGATGCCGCGAGCGGCAGCGACAAAAGCGAGGGCAATACCGGTGTTGCCGCTGGTCGGCTCGATGATCTCGACGCCGGGCTTCAGCAATCCCTTCTGCTCGGCATCCCAGATCATTGCCGCGCCGATGCGGCACTTGACCGAATAGGCGGGGTTGCGGCCCTCGATCTTGCCAAGGATGCGCGTCCCGGCCGGGGCGACGCGGTTAAGTTGGACCAGCGGGGTCCGGCCGATCGTGAGAGAGTTGTCGCTAAAGATGTTAGCCATGAGACGCTCCTTTATCGAGTTAGGTTGGGGATCAAGCGATCCGGGAGAGTTGCGCCAATAATTCTTCTTCCGTGAGTTCGGTTGCGACAGCCGTGCCGAAGCCCTCGCCGCTGCGGCGATACAGGGCAAAGCGGGGTTGGCGTTCGCCGTTTTCAACAGCGCGGCGTGAGGTGGTGACGATACCGACATCGGCCAGTTGGGGTTGGCTGCAAGAATTGACACAGCCGCTGATGGCAAAGGTCAGCCCGAGGGCCGCGTCCGGAAGGACGTCGAGGGCTCTGCCGGCGATATCGCGGGTCGCGGAAAGCCCCATTCGACACTGGTGATCACCGGGACAGATACGGAAATTGACCTGCTCGTCGCGGCGCGCACCGGCAAAGCCGAGGGCCGTTAGCCCCTGCCGCAGGTTCGCTGTCGCCCCCTCCCCGGCCGGGAAAAAGAGGATAT
Organism: Desulfuromonadaceae bacterium UBA5613; assembly: GCA_002424625.1. Taxonomy (GTDB): domain Bacteria; phylum Desulfobacterota; class Desulfuromonadia; order Desulfuromonadales; family UBA2197; genus UBA2197. The sequence continues at coordinate 17,809 of DIKR01000127.1, read as the reverse complement.
TCTGATCTGCACTGACAAAGAGCTGTTCGTTGCCGTAGCGCCGGGCAAGCTCGGCAAAGTGACGCAAGGTGGCGCTTGCTATCTGTCCGGCAAAGATCCCGGCCTCGACAACTTCCTGCACATCCGTAACTTTCAGATTAAAGCCGATGCCACGATTCAGTACCGGCACCTCATCCCCCTGCGCCGCCGTGACCAGCTCCCGCAAGCGCTCTTCACCAATCTCACGCAGCAGGTGCTTGAGGCGTTTTCCCGCCGGCGTGTGCTGGCGATAGATATTGACAATCGCTTCGAGTCGGGCAAGAAGCTGCTCCTCCGGGAGTTGCGCAGCAAAGAGGAAGGCCGGTTGCGGCTCGCGGCCAAGGCCGCCGGCGACCCAGAGATCGTAAAGTTCGCCCGCTTCCGTCGTCGCGACGTGGACAATGCCGGCATCCTGAATCAGGTGACGGGCACCGTTATAGCCGGCATCGACACTGATCTTGAACTTTTTGGGCAGCCCCTCAAAGTGGGGGTTACCAGCAAAGTGACGATGTAACCGTCGCGCCAACCCTTGTGCAACGCTGAAACCGGGAGCCACCGTCGTGCTGCAGGAGATGCCGCGTACCGCGCCGCCGCAAGCACCGCGACTGGTGAGTCCAACCGCAGCCAGCATGCGCCCCACCTCTTCGATCGCCTCTATCCGCAACCAGTGAAACTCTATACTGCCACGGGTGGTCAGATGAAGGATGCCGTTACTGAAACGTTCGCTGATCGCGGCAATCGCCTCGGCCTGAACCGGGCTCAAAAGTCCGCCGGGGATCTTGACGCGCAGCATCAGATCATCATTGTCGTTCTGGCGATAGACGCCATTAATCCGTAAAGCCTGAATGTCGACAGACATGGGAAAAACTTTCTTTGTCAGTAGTATTATCCAAAAGCCACCACCCCTAACCCCTCCTTGCTAAGGAGGGGGATTTTAAAGCTCCCCTCCTTTTTTAAGGAGGGGCTGGGGGTGGTGAATTAAATCCCGGAGCCGAGCAGTTCCTCGGCGTCAAAGAGTCCGCCGCTGCAAAGTTTGGTGACGATCTCTTCAGCCAGCGCGGTGAAGTCGGTGGTGATGGAGACTTCGATCGCGACCAGCTCGTTTGGGGAGAAGTGGACCCGCGCCTCCTGCAGGAGAATAGCCTGCGGATCATCGAGCGCTACCAGGGTAATCAAACCGGCGTCAACGAGAACTCCGGCCAATTTCACCACATGCTCTGAGTCGCAAGTGCTGTCGTCAAGCAGCTGCGTGTGGCGTGCGAGGGAGTATAACTTCTTTTCGACCAATTTGGCGACCGTCGATTTCTCCACTCCGGCACCGCCGGTGAACCAGAGGACCCGGGCCCGCTGCCCCTTGAGTCCGGCGCGGCGTTTCTGATCAACCTCCACTTCTGACCAGTGGCGGGTGCGACGGCGACGGGCCGAATCGATCATCCCGGCCGCGACCGTGGCATTGCTGAAGCGGTCGATGAGGATAAAGGCGCCGCCGCAGCGATTCTGCCGGTAGGGGTCGAAAGTGATGGCCTTGCTCGCACTCAAAAGGCACACGCCGATTTCGTTGAGGCTCAGAGTCTTGCCCGCCTCTTCTTCCAGAGTATTGACGTTAATCTTGTGCTGCAGTTCACTGATTTGCACCGGGACCGTGGTCGCCCCGATCTTGAGCAGATAATCGCGATTGAGAAGGAGCGGCTCGTCCTGCATCCAGACCAGATGCGCCGCGAACTGGTCGGCGCAGGCCGGGCGAGCCGTTGCTTCCACCAGCAGATCACCGCGACTGATATCGATCTCGTCCTCCAGGGTCAGAGTCACGGCCTGGCCGGCCGCAGCTTCCGGCAGATCGCCGTCAAAAGTGACGATACGCTTGACGCGACTCCTCTGGCCGGAAGCAGGGACGACGACCTCGTCACCGGGACGGATCGTCCCGGCGGTGATCGTGCCGGCAAAGCCGCGGAAATCGAGATTGGGACGATTGACCCACTGCACCGGCAGCCGGAAGGGAAGATCAGCGGCGGCCGCGGCAATTTCCACGGTTTCGAGGAACTCCATCAGGGTCGGTCCGTCGTACCAGTCCGTACGCGGACTCCGCTCCAGGACATTGTCCCCTTCCAGGGCGGAGATGGGGATGGCGGTGATCGACGCGAAACCGAGGCCGGCAGCGAAAGCTGCATACTCCTGGCGGATCTCCGCGAAACGCGCCGCGCTGTAGTCGACCAGATCCATCTTGTTGATCGCCAGGACGACGTTGCGGATGCCGACCAGCGAGACGAGATAGGAATGACGCCGGCTCTGGGTGAGTATCCCTTTACGGGCATCGATGAGGATGACGGCAACGTCGGCGGTGGAAGCACCGGTGACCATGTTGCGGGTGTACTGCTCGTGGCCGGGGGTGTCAGCGACGATGAACTTGCGCTTGTCGGTGGAGAAGAAGCGATAGGCGACGTCGATGGTAATCCCCTGCTCTCGCTCCGCCTGCAAGCCGTCCATGAGCAGGGCATAGTCGATCTTCTCCCCCTGGGTGCCGACTTTTTTGCTGTCACTCTCCAGAGCGGCGAGCTGGTCCTCGAAGATCATCTTCGAATCCCAGAGGAGGCGGCCGATCAGGGTGCTTTTACCGTCATCGACGCTGCCGCAAGTGATAAAGCGGAGGAGCGACTTTTCTTCCTGGCTCTTCAAATAAGCGAGAATATCTTCGGCGATCAGATCAGATTGGTGAGCCATCAGAAGTATCCTTCCTGTTTCTTCTTCTCCATCGAACCGGCCGAGTCGTGGTCGATGAGCCGCCCCTGCCGCTCAGAGGTGCGGGTGAGGAGCATTTCCTGAATGATTTCAGGGAGGGTGGCGGCAGTCGATTCGACCGCCGCAGTAAGGGGATAGCAGCCGAGAGTCCGAAAGCGCACTGACTTCATCTCGATCTTTTCACCGGGGCGCAGTTCGAGGCGATCATCGTCGACCATGATCAGCATGCCATCGCGTTCCACCACCGGTCGCACGGCCGCGTAGTAGAGAGGAACGATGGGGATCTGTTCCAGATAGATGTACTGCCAGATATCGAGCTCGGTCCAGTTGGAGAGAGGGAAGGCGCGGATACTCTCGCCGGGACGGACGCGGGCGTTGTAAAGATTCCAGAGTTCGGGGCGCTGACTCTTTGGATCCCAGCGATGGCTGCTGCTGCGGAAGGAGAAAATCCGCTCCTTGGCTCGCGACTTCTCTTCATCGCGCCGCGCACCGCCAAAGGCCGCATCAAACTTGTACTTGTTAAGTGCCTGCTTGAGCCCTTCGGTCTTCATCACATCGGTATACAGGGCAGAACCGTGCGTAAATGGATTGACCCCCTGTTCGACCGCTTCATGGTTGGTGTGAATAATCAGATCAAAACCGCTCTGAGCCGCCATGCGATCGCGAAATGCGATCATCTCGCGAAATTTCCAGGTGGTATCGATATGCATGAGCGGAAAGGGCGCTACCCCCGGGAAGAAGGCCTTGCGGGCAAGATGGAGCATTACCGCCGAATCCTTGCCGACCGAATAGAGCATCACCGGATTGGCAAACTCTGCGGCCACTTCGCGCATGATATGAATACTCTCGGCTTCCAACTGGCGCAGATGGGTCATCGTCATCACACTCTCTCCTTATGACTTGCGCCGGTGCAGGCCGCATTCTTTATGTTCGGGATTCTCCCACCACCATCGCCCGGCGCGGACATCTTCCCCAGCCTGAATCGCCCGGGTGCAGGGGGCGCAACCAATCGAAGGGTAGCCCTGCTGATGCAGGCGGTTCAAGGGCAGACGTTCACGCTTGGCGTAATCCCAGACCTCGGCTTCACTCCAGTCGATCAAAGGATTGATCTTGATAATGTTACCATGAGCGACATCGATCTCAATCGCCTCGACCTGACTGCGGGTGACGCCCTGCTCGCGGCGCAAGCCTGTAACCCAACCGGACAAAGGAGCTAGGGCCCGCACCAAAGGTTCAGTTTTGCGGATGCGGCAGCACTCATGACGATTTTCCAGACTTTCCCGAAAGGAGAAGAGCCCTTTCTCCCGTTCGAGCGCTTCGACTGCTTGCGCCTGTGGAAAATACCAGTCAATCTTGACTTTGTAGTGACTGACCACCGCCTCTGCCACTTCGTAGGTCTCTTCATTAAGACGCCCGGTGTCAATGGCAAAGATGCCAATCGGTAACTGCCAACGCTGAATCAGATCGATAAGGACGATATCTTCAACCGAAAATGAGGAAGCGAGCTGAACCGCTCCCGCAGCCTGCTTAAGCCCTTGTCGCAAGATCATTTCCGCGGCAGCAAGGGGAGAAAAATCTGATTGTCGCGCTGTTGTTGTCATGATCGAATCCTTTTCCTGCACGCCAAGCTTTCAACATTTCAATGCTGATTTAATAATTATATTTTACGAGAATTTTTGTCAATCACAAAATAACTTATTTACTCAAGAATTTTTAAAATAGTTATACAGCAGAATTGTAAACAATTATTTTTTGGCAAAAGGCTACCCACCGGAGTTGATTCGTACGGGCATTTTGTTAGAGGGGGTGAGCTGAAAAACACGAAGAGGAGGACAAGGGAAAGCTACGTAAACTTGTCAAGAATAGACGAGAAATGAGTCAGAGCGGAGACCGTTGATCGCAGCCGTTTTGTTCGGCCCGCATCTGCCGGGAAGCAATCGCGAGAGGAAGGAGATTT